>JBPOHC010000726.1:0-19306 GCA_052035985.1 Myxococcota bacterium
AGGCTCCGATGAGCGCCGAGATTCGACCCGGGCTCGACCGCCCGCTGCGCATCCTCGTCATCGACGACGCGCGCCCAGACCGCGTCGCCGTGATCCGCGCGCTGCGAGAGGCCGACCTCCTCGTCGAGGTGATCGAGGCGCACGACGTCGAGAGCGCGCGCGCCGCGATGGGGTCGGGCTCTTACGACTGCCTGCTCATCGACCAGGTGCACCCGAGCGGAGACGGCCACGAGGTGCTCGAGGTCGTCGCGCGCCTCGGCCTGTCGACGCCCGCCATCGTGCTCACGGGGAGCGACGACGAGCCGATCTCCGGGCGCCTCGCGATGCGCGGAGAGGCGTACTACCTCCCGCGGAGCCAGATCTCCCCCGAGCGGCTCCTGCACTGCATCGCCAACGCGCTGCACGCCGACACGCTCCAGCGCCGAGAGGCCGACGCGCTCCGACGGCTCTCGCAGCACGCGGCCAGGCTCGACGCGCTCGTCGAGTCGAGCATGCGCATCCACGCGGCGTCGACCGTCGACGAGGTGGTCGAGGCCACGGCGGCCGAGGCGCTCGCGCTGTTTCGTGCGAGCGAGGCGACCGTCGAGCTCGACGCGTCGAGCGGCCGGAAGGCGGTCTCGTGCACGGCCACGGGCGACGCCTCCTCCGCGGGAGATCGCGCGCTGACGCGAGCGCTCTGCGACCGGGGAGGGCGCCGCCTCGGGTCGTTGAGGCTCGCGGGGGCGGAGCTCCTCGCGACCGACGAGGCGCTCCTCGCGCAGCTCGCGCGCGTCGCGGCGGTGGCCATCGAGAACGCCTGGCTCCTCCGCGCCGCGACGAGCGCGACGCACGCGCGAGACGAGGTGCTCGCCGTGGTCTCGCACGACCTGCGGAGCCCCCTCGGCACGGCGTCTCTCGGCGCGAACATGCTGAGAAATAGCCTCGCCGCGAGGGGCCCCGAGCTCGCCGACGACCTCGAGGTCGTGCGGCGCATCGAGCGGGCGTGCCAGCGCATGGACCGCCTCATCGAGAACCTCCTCGACGCGTCGAAGCTCGACCTCGGGACCTTCGAAGTGGCGCCCCGCGCGACGCTCGCGGCGGACCTCATCGCCGAGGCCGTCGAGGCCGCGACGGGGTCGTCGCCGTCGAGCGTGACGATCAAGATGGGGCGCGCCGACGCGTGTCGGGTGATGGCCGATCGCGGCCGTGTGCAGCAGCTCTTTTCGAACCTCGTCGGCAACGCGATCCGGTTCACGCAGGCGGGCGGCGAGGTGGTCTTGTCGGCACAGCGGGTAGGCCGCGTCGGACGCTTCACCGTCACCGACAACGGCGCGGGCATTCCCCCGGAGCACCTGCCGCGGCTCTTCGATCGGTATTGGAAGGGCTCGAGCGACCACGCCGGCGGCCACGGCCTGGGGCTCTACATCGCGCGGGGGATCGTCGAGGCGCACGGCGGGAAGATCGTCGTGACGAGCGAGCGGGGACGAGGCGCGACCTTCACGTTCACGCTCCCGCTCGCGTCCTGATCAGAGCGCTCACCACATCACGGTGTATCCGAGGTTGATGCCGAGCGACGTGCTCGCCGTGAGCAGCGTCCCCTGAGCGGTCTCGACGGCGCCAGAGGTCGAGTACACGAAGGTGACCGCGGGGGTGAAGACCCCCGAGCGGCCCACCATCACGTTGACGCCGAGGCGAGGCGCGAGCGCGAAGCCCGCGCCCGGTCCGTCGGCGTACGCGAGGCCCACGCCGAGGCCGCCGAAGAGAAAGAACATGCGGTTGAGGGGAATGTGCAGGCTCGGCTCGACGAAGATGTTGAGCGACGTGGCGTGCGTGGTGGTGTTCCCCGAGCTCGTCCTCGCGTAGTTGAGGCTCACGATGCCCGAGAGCTCGACGTTGTTCATGAAGAACCAGCCGATGGTGGGCGCGATCCTGAGGGCGAGGAGGTCACCCGCGAAGGTGAGGCCCGCGGAGCCGCCGACCTCGAGCACACCCGCGCGGCCGTAGCCCGTCGTCCCGCCGACGCCCGCCTGCTGCACGACGCCCTCGGGGGGCAGCGTGGGCGAGGCCACCTGCGGCCGCGGGTCGTTGTCAGACCGCGAGGGAGGGAGCGACTGCGACGGCGTCCCGTTGCCGATCGTGTTGTTCTGGGCATACGCCGCAGTCGAGACGGTGAGCATCATCGCGGCGAGGCTCGAACCGAGAAGGCAATGAACGGCTCTCATGACTGACTCCATCGGGAATTTCCTCGGGGGTCGGTCTCTCATCGGACTCTCCCCGTTCTATTTCCCGCCTGGAACCTCATGGTGCACCGCACATGCCGTGACGGTTGAGCGGAGCGCCCTCTACGATCACGCGCCTCACGGCGCGCGAAGGGAACGCTCGACGGGGCTTATCGCGTCGTGGCGCGACGCCCCAGTGACGCGCATCCGGCACTGCGTCGCAGCGAAGAGACTCCCGAGACGCGCGCGACGGAGCCGTGGATCGGCGCTTGCTCACGGAGGGAGCGACGGCCCCGACACCGGTGGGCCTCGCGACGTCAACCCGACATCGCACCCGAGGAGACCAATCATGGAACGAATTGACACGCCCGCCGCGACGAAGCCCGAAGACTCGCAGACCTGGGAGAACGTCAAGGCAGCGCTGAAGCGCGACTGGGATCAGACGAAGTACGACTTCGGGGCGAAGTTCGGTCAGGACCTCGGCCAGGGCGTCGGCAACACCGTGGCGCAGGCTTCGGGCAACGAGTCGATCCCCGCGCGGCACACCGCGAACATCGAGCAGGGGTGGACCGACGAGACCGCCGTCCGCTACGGCTACTCCGCCGCGCAGTCGCCCGACTACCGCGACCAGCACGAGTGGAACGGCGCCGTCGAGGGCCAGCTCAAGCGCGGCTGGGAGGCCATGAACGCAGACCGCCCCTGGGCCGAGGTCCGCGTCGCGGTGCGCTACGGGTGGACGCGCTCTCCCGCCCACGCGCTGCCGCCGCAGGAGCAGGTCATCACGCTTCAATCGCCCGCCGCGCAGTCACGCCAGGGATGACGCCGTGAACGAACACACCGGCCCCATGAAGGCCCTCGTCTATCACGGCCCCGGCAAGCGCGCGTGGGAGTCGAAGCCCGCGCCCGTGATCGTCGCGCCCTCCGACGCGATCGTGAAGGTCACCACCACGACGATCTGCGGCAGCGACCTGCACATCCTCAAGGGCGACGTCCCCACCGTGGCCGAAGGAAGAATCCTCGGTCACGAGGGCGTCGGCGTGGTCGTCGAGGTGGGCGCCGCGGTCACCAACTTCGCGAAGGGCGACCGCGTGATCATCTCGTGCATCACGTCGTGCGGCCGCTGCGAGGCGTGCCTGCGGCGGATGTACTCGCACTGCGCGAGCGGCGGCTGGCTCCTCGGCAACGTGATCGACGGCACGCACGCCGACCTCGTGCGCGTCCCCTTCGCAGACACCAGCATGCACCGCGTCCCCGTGGGCGTCGACGAGGCCGCCCTGGTGATGCTCAGCGACATCCTCCCCACGGGCTTCGAGTGCGGCGTGCTCAACGGCCGCGTGCGGCCCGGCGACACCGTGGCCGTCGTCGGCGCGGGCCCCGTGGGCCTCGCCGCGGTGCTCACCGCGCGGCTCTTCTCCCCCGCGGAGATCATCGTGGTCGACAACGACGAGAACCGGCTGCGCGCGGCGCGCGAGCTCGGCGCGACGAGGGCCGTGCACAACAGCGACGGCAAGGCCCAGGAGCGCGTCATGGGCCTCACCAACCAGCGCGGCGTCGACGTGGCCATCGAGGCCGTGGGCATCCCCGCGACCTTCGAACTCTGCCAGGACGTCGTCGCGGCCGGCGGACACATCGCGAACATCGGCGTCCACGGGCGCAGCGCGGAGCTGAAGCTCGCGCGGCTGTGGTCACACAATGTCACGATCACCACGGGCCTCGTCGACACCTCGACCACGCCCACGCTGCTCAAGATGGTCGTCGCGGGCAAGCTCAAGCCCAAGCAGCTCATCACCCACGAGCTCAAGCTCGACGAGATGATGAAGGGCTACGACGTCTTCGCCAACGCGAGCCGCGAGGCGGCCATCAAGGTCGTCCTCGGGGGCTGAACGGCAGACGAGGCGACGCCCCGGCGCTCGCGTTGAGCCGCCGGGGCGTCGATGGGGCGCGTCGCGATCAGATGCAGCGGGCGTAGCCGGGCTCGGCGTAGCAGTCGCCGTCGCGGTCACAGTAGCAGAGCAACTCCCCGGGGAAGCACCACCGGATGTGGCCCGAGATGGTGCCGATGGGGTTGCCCCGCGCGCTGATGTACGTGGGCTCCGTGGGAGGACACGCGCCGCTCGGCGCCGCGGCGACGGGGTAGCTCACGTCACCGCTCGTGGCCTCGTACTGCGCCGTCGAGCGAGAGTCCCTCGCCCACACGCGGACGCGCCAGGTGCCCGCCACCGCGGGCGTGAACGCGCAGCTCGTCGAGGCGATGTAGCCGCCGCAGGGGAGCGTCCACGTCCCGGCGGGGTTGCGGACGGCGTAGCGGTAGCGCGGCGCGACGGACCCGACGCTCCGTGCGGAGATCCTCGTGGCGTGACCGACCATCCCCGCCGCCGAGGTCATGAAGGTCACCGACGTCACGACGCCGCTCGACGTGGTGGTGGCGGTGCCCGCGTCCACGACCGTCGTCGTGGTGCCCGCGTCGACGACGGCGGCGGTGCCCGCGTCGGCGACGGTCGCTCCGCTCGGAGCGCCGAGCACGAAGGGGCCGCGGTCGCGTGCGGCGCCTCGGGCGACGAGGTTCACGTCGACGGTGACGCCGAAGGGAGAGACCGTCGTGTCAGCGCCCGAAGACGCGGCGGCGGAGCCCGCGCCGGGGCGCACCGCGGCGAGGATGGTGTTGCGATCGGCCGTCGCAGAAGGCACCGCCACGAGGGGGTTGACCGCGAGGTGACCGGGCTGCCCCGCGAGGGTGAGGAGCGACGTGGCGGGGAGCGCGGCGCTGTTGTTCCAGTAGAGGTGGTACGAGGTCGCGAGGCCCGTGAGGCCGTGGCTTGAGAGTAGAAACGGCGTGGGCATCCGTCCGCGCGTGTCGACGGCGACGTTGTCGATCACCTGCACGTTCTGCGACTGCGCCGCGGGCCCCGTGCCCGCGCGGAACTCGATGAGCGCGCGGTCGTTGTTGACGAGGAGGTTGTTCGCGATGAAGACCCCCTGCGCGTCGTACACAGCGATCGCGCCCATCACGCCGTTCATCAGCACGTTGTTGCGAAAGACGATGTTGAAGGCCTCGTACTGCTCGCCCTGGAGCAGCGCGAGGTCCGTCGCGCCGCCGAGGCCCACCATCGGGTCGCTGGCCCCCGCGCGCTGCTGGCTGAAGACGTTGCGCTCGATGACCGTGTTGCGCGATCCGCCCTTCACGAACATCAGCATCGAGCCGCCGTCGTGGATGAAGTTGTCGCGGATCGCGCTGTCGTCGACGTCGACGAAGTCGAGGCCCTCCTGGTAGGGGTTCTCGCCGCTCGGACGGGCGCCGGGACGCGCGAGCTCCGAGCGCTCGATCACGATGTTGTTCGACTGGTTGACCTTCACGACGTCGCCGTTGGGGCCCGCGTCGTGCACGTAGAGGTTGCGGAGCGTGATGTGGTGCGAGTTGTCGATGTGAACGGCGTTGTCGGTCGAGCTCCGCACTTCGAAGCCGTCGAAGATGAGGTGCGCCGAGGCGCCGACGCGGAGGGCCTCTCCGCCGCCCTGGATCACCGCGGCGCGGGGGCCGTCGATGGAGACCACGGTGATGGGAGCGCCCGCGGTGCCGCTGCGCTCGATCCAGCCGCCGCCGGGGTAGGTGCCCGCACGGACGAGGATGCGGTCACCGGGAGACGCGCGGTTGATCGCGCTGACGATCGAGGAGCCCGGAGAGACCGCGAGGTCGATCCCCTGGACCGCCTCGTCGATGGGGTCGTCGGCGGGCACGCCGCACGCGACGAGGGACGAACACAGAACCGCGAAGACCGTTGCCGACGCGCCGCGAGAGACGCAGCCGTGGAGGGACGGGGTGCGGAGATTCATTCCACCTCGATGGGACGTCACCCGTGAGGGAGCGCCCGGTTGTGGCTCTCAACAGACAATGAGACCGCGCGCGTCCCTTCACGGTTGAAGGCACGTCCCGCGGTCCGCGTATCCCCCATTGGCGATCTTCGCGAGGGATCTGCGGCTCTCCATTGCGCTGTTGCGGAGCGGTGAGGTCCCCCTTCTCGCACCCCTCAGCGCTCAGGTCAAAGCCGTCACATGGGGCGTTCGCCCTCAACCCCGCGAGGCGCGGCGTCGGTCTGTGAAGCCACCGCGAGCACGGTGGAGCACATCGCATGACGTCGTGCGCCGCCCCGCTGTCCGCGTTTCTCTCCGCGGAGCGCGGCGCGACGCCGACGTCAGAACACCTTGAACGCAGGCGTTTCTCAGCGCCGACTCATCGGAGTTCGGAAAGTCACTCCCGTCACCCTCGCCCCTCGTTCACATTTCCACTGCGGACTTCGCGGACACGGCTTTTCTGCACATCCGCCGTCCGAGAAAATGCGCCCGAGGCGTCGATTGTCGTCTGGCCCATCGCTCAGCGGTGACCGCGACCGCCGCGACCGCCGCGCTCGTCGCCGCGACGCCCGCCGCGACCGCGTGGCGGCGGAAGCATCGGCCCCACGTTCGGCCGCCGCGGCGCGACGATCACGGCGGGCGGAGGCACGGGCTCCTCGCGTCGGCCAGGGCTGACCCAGCGGCCCTGCGTGAAGCCCCACGCGCGCTGACCGTGATGCCAGCGCGGCGGCTGCCACACGTCCATCGTCCGCGGCGGACGCGCCCAGTGCCCGGGGGTCCACACGTAGCGCGCGCCGTCCCAGGCCCAGTAGCCCCCCACCCACGCGTGCCCCGAGCCCGGCGACGGCGGCATCGGCTCCACGCGCATCGCGGGCGGCGCGATCGTGACCTGAATGAGCTGCGCGTCGGCGCGCTCGTCGCCCACCAGGATTTCGAATGCGATGACCGAGGCGAGCAGCAGCTTTTTCATCGAAGTTCTTTCGTGCAGCGACGCAGCGTCGACGAGCGTGCCGACGCGTCGCCCTCCCCGGTGCACCGCGCGTACCGCCCTCGCGCGCTCACGGCCGCGCCCGTTTCTCGCAGACGCGCAGCGCCATGAGACGTCTCGACAGCCTCGCCCTCGCCCTCGCCCTCGTGCCCGCGCGCGCCCTCGCCTTCACCTTCGAATCGCCGTTCTCCGACGGCTGCCACGAGCGCATCACGCGCGCCGCCCTCGCCCGCGTCGGGTGGCCCGCAGGCGCGCACCCCCCGGACCTCTCTTCGAACGACAGCCTCCGCATCGCGCACGACCTCCCCTTCGAACTCCCCGCCGACGCGCAGAACCCGTGGAGCCTCGCGCTCCTCCTCGGCGCGCGCGACAACGACCTCCGCGGCTATGCGGCCGATGACTTTCAAGAGCTCGCCGAGGTGCACGCCACGCCCGAAGACCAGCGCGAGCACTGCCTCCGCGCGCCCTCCGACGACGGCCCCGACGGCGATCGCACGGCCCTCCTCGCGTGCCGAACGTTCATCGTCGAGGAGCTCACCGCCGCCATCGGCGCGGCCGCCGACATCGACCTCGCCGCGACCGGCGCGCGGACCGTCACGCTCCCCTTCACGGGCCGCCGCACCGTCACGCTCCAGCGCTACGGGTGGCACCTGGGTCGCGCCCTCCACGCGCTACAAGACAGCTTCGCGCACACCCTCCGAACGCCCGACGGGGCGCGCGTGCGGCACGTGCTCAACTTCGTCGATCGCGCGCAGGGCAGCGGCTACGACGAGGCGCGCGACGGCCACGACCACATGTCCGCCCTCGACGGCTGCGACCCCGCCTCCCTCGCCGAGGGACACCGAACAGCCGTCGCCACCGAGGCCAGCGAGCAGCTCCTCCGCGCCGTGGTCGAGGGCGCTGGCGGAGGCCCCGCGCGCGTCCTTCGCGCCGCCGCCGTCGTCGACGCGTGGACGGTCATCGAGCCCGGGTGCTCGATCACCAACCGCTACTGCGACGCGCCCGAGCTCTCCGAAGGGAGCGCCGGATGCGCCGCGGGTCCCACCGCGCCCGCGCATTCGAAGGGGCCCGCGCTCGCGGCGCTCTCGGTCGCCGCGGTGCTCCTCCGGTCACGCCGTCGCTCCCTCGCAGCGCTCTCCCTCGCGGCGGCGCTCGCGCTGATCCCGCGCGGCGCGCTCGCGCAGACGCCGAGCCCCGCGACGCCCAACGAGCCGGGGCTCCTCGCGGTCCGCGCGCTCGTGGGGGCCTCCATCGATCGCGGCGCCATGGCTGCGTCACTGGGCGCGCACCTGCGCCTCTCGTCGCGCTTCTCGCTCGGGCTCACGGCCGAGTACAACCCCTGGTACTCGCTCGCGACGATGCGGGTCTTCACGGGCGTGTTCAACGCGTACCTCACGGGCTCCTTCGCGTGGCGCCGCGTCGGCAACCTCGTGCTGCACTCGAGCCTCTCCGCGGGCACGAGCGTGCTCCTCGCCGACCTCATCGGCGCAGACTCGGGCTCCGTGGGGCTCTACGTCGGCGCGAGCATCCTCGGGATGACCGTCGACCTCAGCCGACACGTGCACCTCATCGTGCTCCCGGCGACGGTCTGCGTGCCCATTCCCCAGCTCTCGGGCGTGCCGATCGTCTATCAGCAGTACCGCTTCTCCATCGGCTTCGAGTGGGACACATGACCGTCCCGCGCGCGTCCCCAGCCCCTCCTGCGCGTCGCCTCGCGGCCCGCACCGTGGCAACGCGCCACAGCCGTGCGTTTCTGCCACCAGCGCGCGCGGAAGAGCGCCTCGATCGGCTCGTCGCGGAGCGCAACGATCGCGGGAATCGCCCGTAGAGAAGGGCATTTCGTCGAGCCGGTACGCGCCGTGCTCACACGGAGCTCGACACGCTGGCACTTCGCCGGTGGCCACTCGAAAGGTGCCGCCATGCTCTGGACCATCACCGTCGTCCTCCTCGTCCTCTGGATCCTGGGCTTCACCGCCTTCCACACGTTCGGAGCGTGGGTGCACCTGCTCCTCGTGCTCGCGGTGATCTCCGTCGCGATCAACCTGATCCGCGGACGCCGCGTCATCTGAAGGGGCACGTCGGCGTCGCGACGAAGCGACGACCGCGCCCGACACCGCCTCCCTCCGCGACCGCGTCGCGACCTGCATGGTGCGGGTCGCGTCGGCGGTGCGCCCCTCTGCGAGAACATCACCATGACCAACAAGTCCGTCAGCGACACCACGAACACCCCTCCCACGCCGCCCCTCTCGGAGACCGCTTCGAAGACGGGTCACAAGATCGAAGAGGCCGTGCAGCGCGCCGGTCACGCCGTCTCCGAGGCGGCCCACAAGGCAGGCCACCAGATCAAGGAAGGCGCCCAGAAGGCCGGTCACGCCGTCTCCGAGGCGGTCTCTCCGCGCGGCGTGAAGGGCGTCGCCCAGAAGGCCGGTGACACGGCCAGCGAGGCGGCGCTCCACGCCTCGCACGCCGCGCAAGAAGCCGCGAAGCGCGCCGGGCACATCGTCAAGGAGGCCGTCACGGCCGCCGACAACATGACCCAGGAAGAGATCGACCGCGCGCGCAACGCCGCGAAGCCCTCGTAGCGCATTCCCTCGGGCGCCGATGCGCGCGATGCTGCGCGGCACCGATGACCGCCGCCGACACCAACCCCCTCCTCCCCGATCGCGACGTCGACTTCCTCCTCTACGAGGTGCACGACGCCGCGGGGCTCTGCGCGCTGCCCGCGTTCTCCACCCACGACCGCGCGACCTTCGAACTCACCACGCAGAGCTTCCGTCGCGTGTCGCGCGAGGTGCTCTTCCCCGCGCTCCGCGAGACCGACGCCGCGCCCCCGGTGCTCCGCGACGGCGCCGTGGCCCTGCACCCCAAGATGCACCGGGCCTTCGAAGCGCTCGCAGAGGCGGGCGTGCTCGCGGCGACGCGGCCCGTCGACGTGGGCGGTCAACAGCTCCCGGCGCTCGTCTCGAACGCGGCGGGCGCGTACCTCTGCGCGGGCAACGCGTCGGCGGCGGGCCTCGCGATGCTCACCACCGAGGCGGCCCACCTGCTCGAATCGTTCGGTAGCGAACAACTCCGCGCGCGGTACATGCACGACCTCTATGCGGGCCGGGCCACGGGCACGATGTGCCTCACCGAACCACACGCGGGATCGAGCCTCGGAGACATCACCACGAAGGCCGTTCCCCACGTCGACGGCTCGCACCGCATCACGGGGAGCAAGATCTTCATCTCGGGCGGCGAGCACGACCTCGGAGTCAACATCATCCACATGGTGCTCGCGCGCATCGAGGGAGCGCCGGAAGGGTCTCGCGGCGTGTCGCTCTTCTGCGTGCCGAAGCTCCGCCCCGAGGGAGACGCCCTCGTCGACAACGACGTGCGCTGCGCGGGCGTGCTGCACAAGATCGGGTGGCGCGCCCTGCCGAGCGTGGTGCTCAATCTCGGCGAGTCGGGCGACTGCCACGGGTGGCTCGTCGGCGCGCCCGGACGCGGCCTCCCGCAGATGTTCCAGATGATGAACGCGGCCCGCATCGGCGTGGGGCTCAGCGCCGCCGCGGTGGCCTGCGCGGCCTATCAGGAGTCGCTCCTCTACGCGCGCAACCGGCCGCAGGGGCGCTCGCTCACGGGACGCGACGCGCAGGGTCCGCAGGTGCTCATCACCGACCACCCCGACGTGCGACGGATGCTCCTGCGCCAGAAGGCGATCGTCGAGGGCGCCCTCTCGCTCGTGCTCTGCGCGGCCCGCTACGCCGACGTCTCGGAGCACGCGACCGACGCCTCGGAGAAGCGTCGCGCGAGGCTCGTGCTCGACCTCCTCACCCCCGTGGCGAAGACCTTTCCCGCGGAGAAGGGCTTCGAAGCGAACGCCCTCGCGGTGCAGATCCTCGGCGGCTACGGCTACACCTCGGAGTACCTCCCCGAGCTCTGGATGCGCGAGCAGAAGCTCAACAGCATCCACGAGGGCACCACCGGGATTCAGGGCCTCGACCTCCTCGGTCGCAAGGTCGTCGCGGGCGGCGGCGAGGCGCTCTCGGCGTGGTCTGACGACGTGCGCGCGGCCATCGCGAAGGCCCACGAGGCCGGCGTGAACCCCGCGTGGTGCGGCGCCCTCGAAGCCGCCGTGAACGACGTCGCGACGCTCACCATGGAGCTCGGCGCCCGCGGACTCTCGGGCGACGTCACCGGCATGCTCGGCCACTCGGCCGACTACATGGACCTCTTCTCGACCGTGTGCGTCGCGTGGCAGTGGATGCTCCAGGCCGCGGCGGCCAGGCGCGGCCTCGACGGCGCCCCGAGCGACGGCTTCTACCAGGCGAAGCTCCGCGCCGCGCAGTACTGGTTCGCCACCGAACTACCGCGCGTCGATCACCTCGCGAAGCTCTGTCGCGACGGCGAAGACTCGTATCTCACGCTCGACGCCGACTGGCTCTGAGCGACGATCGTACGTAGCCGAACGATCTCACTCTTCAGAGAGCGCCCAGACGTCGTTGAGCACGCGCTCGTTGTCGAAGCCGCCCATCAGAAAGCCACGCACCGACCCGCTCCCGGGGATCGCCGTGATGAACCCTCGCGCGTCGGGGAGGGTCGCGAGGTCGAGGTTGGCCCACTGGCCCGTCGTGAGGTCGAGGTGCCAGGTGTCTGAGAGCGCCTGACCGGGCTGAATGCCCGTCGAGCCCATCGCCATGAGAAAGCCTCGCCCGTCACGGTCGACGGAGATCCACGGGTTGCGACGGCCCGCGGGCGCGTCTCCCTCGGTCATCACCTGCTCCCAGCTCTCGGCCATCGCGTCGAAGATCCACGTGTCGTTGAGAAAGGCCGGGCCCGCCATCGCCCCCCTCGCCCCCGCGGTCATCACGAAGCGCCTTCCGTCAGGGAGCGGCACGAACGCGTCGTCGTAGCGACCTCGCGGCCCCGTGGCCTCGACGGTCACCCAGCTCGGCCCCGCAGGGTCGAAGCGAGAGGTCACCGACGAGAAGCCCGTGGTCTGCCCGCCTCCGCCGAAGTGAAAGAGCGCGCCGCGCGCGGTCGACCAGCCCATCGAACAGCCGATCACGCCGCCCGGTGTAGAAGGCGCCATCACCCGCGACCACGCCATCGTCTCGAGCGGGAGCGCCCAGGTCTCGGCCGGAGCCTCCGAGGGGTTGCGCCCGCCGATCATGAGGACCGTGCGCGAGGTCGGGATGTACGCGAGGCAGCCGCAGTAACGCGGCGGCGGCGAGCCCGTGACCGTGAGCCGCGTGAAGGTCGGCGAGGCCGTGCGTCCGTCGACCAGCCAGAGGTCGTTCGAGACCGTGCCGCCGCCGGTGTTGAGCAGCGTCGTTCCGCCGTAGACGTAGGCGGTTCCGTCGCCGACGGGGGCGACCATGTAGCCCCAGCGTCCCGCCGGGCCCATGGGGGTGCCCGCGACGCTCGACCACGCGAGGCGAGGCTGCGAGGGCGCGTCGATCGCGCTGTCGGCGGGCGCGTCGGTGGAAGCCTCGGAGGCAGCGTCCGTCGAGGTGTCGGCGGTCACATCGGTCGAGGCGTCTGTGACCGAAGCGCCGGGCGATCCGCCGTCGGAGCACGCCGAGAGCGCGAAGAGGGGAAGTGCGAGCGTGAGGAGGTGCTTGAAGCGGGGCATGGCGCCGTCGTACCGCAACGGCCATACCGGGCGCGAGAGGCTTTGTTTCAAGCCACTTCGCGGGAGCGCCGTCAGGATGCTGACGGGCGGAGGATGCTCTTGAAGTACGCCATGAGCTTCGGCGCGTCGGCGGGCTGCGCGCGATACCCCACATAGAGGTCGGGGCGGAGCACGTAGACGCACTCGGTCACGGCGCCGTAGACCTTCTCGAGCTCTCCGTCGGGGTCGAGGAGCACCGGGATCGACTCGGGGAGCTCGCTCGGACGCTGCGCGCGCGGCGTCACCACGAGCGTCGTGACCGCGTCGGGGTAGCGCGCCGCGAGGTCGCTCGCGATCGAGGCGAAGCGCTGGTAGCCCTCGGCGCTCGCGCTGCGGCCGTCGAAGAGCAGCACGTTCCACCGACGCGAGTCGACGAGGTCGAGGAGCTCCCTCGTGCCGCTCTCGCCCGCCACGGTGACGCGTCCGCTCCTGGCCCGCTGGCCCGCGGCGATGGCGCTGTCGAACCAGCGCACCGAGGTGATGGTGGGAGTCTCTGCGCTCGCGGCGAGCCCGATGCGCGCCTGGAGCACGCTCGTGTGGTCCTCGTGCACGATCTCGCTGCGCTCGTAGCCCACCGAGAGCTCGGCCACCTCGCGCGCGACGCGCTGCTGCACCAGCTCGATGCTCGAGAGAAAGCGCGCGAACTCGTCGCGCACGCCCTTGAGCGCCGCGCCCTTGAGCGTGCCCACGCGCGTCGCCACGTCGGTGCCGCGGAGCACCGTCTGGCCGACCTCGTGGCGCTCCTCGTGGTAGCTGTCGAGCAGGCGCAGGCGCGCCTCGCCCTTGTGCACCTCGGCGAGCTTCCACGCGAGGTTGTGGGCGTCTTGAATGCCCGTGTTCATCCCCTGCCCCCCGGCGGGGCTGTGGATGTGCGCCGCGTCGCCCGCGAGCATCACCCGGTCGTCGCGGTAGCTCGTCACCTGCCTGCAATGGATGCGGAAGCGCGACGACCACACCATGTCCGAGAGCGTCGCGCCGGTGCCCGTGCGCCGCGCGAAGATGCCTTGAATCTCCTCGATGGTGGGCGCGTCGGCGCGGTCTTCGCCGCCCGCCGACGTCACGATCACGCGCCAGCGCTTGTCGGGCAGCGGAAAGCACGCCACGAGGCCGTCGTCGGCGAAGTAGCCCGCGATGCGGTCGTCGCGCGCGTCCCACGCGATGCGCACGTCGGCGAGGATGAAGCGGTCCTCGTAGGTGTTGCCTTCGAAGGGCAGGTCGAGGCCCTTTCGCACGACGCTCCTGGCGCCGTCGCAGCCCACGAGCCACGCGGCGCGCGCGGGCTCCGTGGCCTCGCCCTTGGTGAGAGACGCCGTGACGCCCGTGCCGTCCTGCTTGAACGACACGAGCTTCGTGCTGCGCTCGACGGCGCCGCCGAGCTTCGCGAGCAGCGCGAGGAGCACCGCCTCGGTCTCGCGCTGCGGCGTCGAGAGGATGAACGGGTACTGCGTCTCGAGCTCGTCGAAGTCCGCGCGCACCACCGCCGCGCCGTTGGACCACAGCGTCGCGCCGTGGAGCTTCTGGCCCTTCGCGATGAGGTCCTCGGCGCAGCCCATCGCGCGCATCGTCTCGAGCGTGCGGGCGTGCACGACGATGGCCTTCGAGACCGTCGTGGGCCCCTCGGCCTCGTCGACGATCCTCACGCGGAGCCCGTGACGGAGGAGCTCGCACGCGAGGGTGAGCCCCGTGGGACCGGCCCCCACCACCAAGACATCGATCGGTTCGCTCATGACGCGCGACGATCGCAGAGGCGACGGCGGCCTGTCACGCGCAGAAGGCGTTCAGGGCGGAGCATCGGTGATGAACCGCAGGCGCGCGAATGCACCGCGGGGAGCGACGCCTACCAGCCGCGCACCCAGGCCGCGACGCCCCGACGCTCGACGATCTCACGGAGGTCGAGCGGGAGCTCGGCGCGAGCTCGGACGAGCCAGACGAGGAGCGACGCGAAGGGCTCCGAGAGGAGGTCCTCACGCTCGTGCTCCGCGTCGTCATCGCGCCCGCGTGCGACGCAATCGTCGTAGCGTCGCAACCCGTGACAGAGCGCACGCCACGCTCTGAGGCGGTCCGTTGGGAACTTGCGGCGCCGCGGCTCCGCGCCGTCTCCGTTGAGACCGTAGGTCGACACGCTGACCTCGCCGCGCCGATCGAGCCCCACGAAGCGCCCGGTGGTGACCGAGTAGTCGAGGTGCTCGGAGGGGATGTCCCACGTCGGATCGATCAGCACCGCGCAGCCTGTGTCATCGAGCGGAAACTCGTCGCGCTTGTTGTGGCTGTTGCAGATGCTGCACGCGAGCAGGAGATTGCTCCACACGAACGCGTGCCCCGGGTACCGCGAGAGCGGGCGAAAATGATCGATCTCGGCGGCCTCGTTCGCGTTGCAGTACATGCAGCGAGCGCTGCCCGGCGCTCCGGGCGCCATCCCCCTGAGCGCCGTCCGCACCCCGTCGAACGCGACGTTTCGGGTGCGACTCTCCCACAGCCGCGCGGCGGCCTTCGCGTCGTTGCACGCGTCGTGAACCTCGTCCCTGAGCTCGTCGAGCTTCTCCTGCGATGCGCGCGAGAGGCTGATCCGCGCGATGCGCCTCACGCCAGCTTCTCTGTCCGCCTGCGCATCAGGTCGATCGCCGTGTCGTCGTTGTGAGGGAGGTTCTCGAGGAGCCGCGACAGGCGAGCGCGGTCCTCGGGCGTCGCGCGACCTCGACGGTTCTCGACCTCAAGCCTCGCAGCCTCCTCGCGGTCGCGCTCGGCCTCGTCGCTGTAGACGCTTCGCACCTCGAAGAGCTCGCCGACCACCGCGTCGTCGATGCTCCCGAAGGCGACCTCGCGCCACGTCTCGTCGGAGACCCGCTCGACCTCGCCACCTCCGTCGGGCGTCGCCGACACGCGGAGGAGCGCGCCGCGATCTGCAGCCTGACAGATGAACGGGCTGTGCGTGGTGACGATGAACTGCACCGCCGGAAAATGCCGCTTGAACAGCGGCCCGATCCGTCGCTGCCACGTCGGATGGAGGTGCGCTTCGACCTCGTCGATGAGCACGACGCCGGTGTGCGGCACCACGCGCTTCTCGCGGTCGTACTCGAAACGCTCACCGAAGACCGACGACATCCGCATCACGAGGTCGACGACCAGGGCCGCGACCACACGCTGCCCATCGCTGAAGCGCGCGAGCGAGATCTCTCTCTCGCCTCTACGCGCGATCAGACCATCGGGGCCGACTCCGACCACTTTGAGATTGGCTTCGACGAGGAGCGCGCTGACGAGGTCGAGGCATGCGTCTTCGAGCGCCTTCAGGCGAGCCTTCTCGTCTTGAGGGGTGCGCTCATCTTGACGGCGATAGTTCAACCGCATGAGGCCCGCGACACCCTCTGCGATCGAGGCGCCCTCCGCGAAGAGGCCCACGACGTCGGTCTCGCGCTGCGCGATCATCGTGAAGACGTCTTCGGGGCCATAGAGGCGCCGGTACGGTCCGTAGCCCGCCGCGAACCATCCAAGGCCGTGCGAAGCTACACCGAGCGAGCTGCCCTTTGTCAGGGCAGTGTGCGTCCCAACCCACGGGGGAGTGACGGAGGCATACCCGCCCGTCGGGAAGCCCCACGTCAACGGGACGACCGCGTCGGAGCGCGCGTCGTCGACGAAACGATCGTCCGCCTCGACCACGATCTCTGCGCTCGCCGACGCAATATGCGCCCCGAACCTACGCGGATCGAGCATCGAGGGAACGGAGGGCGGCCCGCGCAGCACGATCCCCATCGCGCGCAACGCGCTTGTCTTTCCGCTGCCGTTCGGCCCTGCGAGCACGGTCCAGCCCGCGAACCCTCCGTCGGCGTGGGTCAGGTCGAGGTCGAGACGTTCGAAGCCATAGACGTTTTCGAGCCGGAGTCGACGGAGGTACATGGCGCCCTCCGAAGGCAATCATCTGCGGAGCAGCCCCGTCAACACTCCATCGCTCACACGTCGACGCCGATCTCGACGCGGCGCGCTCGAAGCAGCAGCCCCACGACCCGCGCCATCACCATCGGCATGTAGATCCCCGCGGCCCACACCCCGATCGAAGGGACGATCGGAAAGAAGCACAGCGACCGCGCGACACCCACCGCCGACATGACGAGGATCACATGCGCGACGCCCAGGCCCCACACCGTCGCCACCGTGACCGCGTAGTCTCGCGGCGCGCGCGTCACGATCGCCAGCACGGGCCGCGGATCAGCAGCATCGGCGACGCGTCCAGCGATCGAGGCCCACGCCATCGCGCCGGGGAGCCACGCGAGCGCCACGGCGCCAAAAAGCGCCGTGAGCAGCACACGCAGCGCCAAAGGGAGCGCTCCGCCGTAGAACGCCACCGCGAGGAGCGGCGCGAAGCCCACGAGACACGCGACGAGCGCCCTCGACGCGGGCCAGAGGTAGTCGGTGAAGTGCACGAAGTCCGTCGGCTCGGGCAGCGAGTCGCGACCGCGCGCCGTGTGAGGCACCACCGAGAGCAGGTACGTCACCGCGATGGCCGCGGCGAAGAGGTCTCCCACGAGGGGAACGTGCGAGAAGAACCACACGCCCGCGGAGAGCCCGAGAAAGGCCGGGAGATGCCCCGTCGCGACGGGGTACGTCAGCGCGCCGAGGTAGAGCGGCATGAGCTCGGCGCGCTCGACCACGTCGACGGGACGCGTCACGCCGCCGCAGGTCGCGCAGAGGAGCACGCGCGCGCCCGAGAGGTCACCGAGATCGACGGGGCGACACTTCGAAGCGGCGACGCCGCGCTCGCAGCGAGGGCACCAGTGCGTGGGATCGTGATCGGGGGCGACGGTGGGGTCGGTCACCCCTCGGATGTTACTTCGACTCGTAGCCGAGGTTCGGCGCGAGCCAGCGTTCGACCTCGCGAACGCTCATTCCCTTGCGGGCGGCGTAGTCGGCGACCTGATCGCGGTCGATCTTGCCCAGGGTGAAGTAGCGCGCCTCGGGGTGCTGAAAGTAGAGCCCGCTCACGCTCGACCCGGGCCACATCGCGTACGACTCGGTGAGCTTGATCCCCGTGGCGGCCTCGACGTCGAGGAGCGACCAGAGCGTGCCCTTCTCCGTGTGATCGGGGCACGCGGGATAGCCCGCGGCGGGCCTGATTCCGCGGTACTTCTCGGCGTGGAGGTCGGCCACGGTGAGGTCTTCGCGCGCGCCGTAGCCCCACGCCTCGCGGACCTGCTTGTGGAGGTACTCCGCGAAGGCTTCAGCGAGCCTGTCTGCGAGCGCCTCGGCCATGATCGCGTTGTAGTCGTCGTGGTCGGCCTTGAACTTCGCGACAATCTCAGGGAGCCCGATGCCCGTCGTGACCGCGAACGCTCCGATGTGGTCCGCGAGCTTTGTTTCACGGGGCGCGACGAAGTCCGCGAGCGACTGGTACCCCTTCGTCGACTCGCGCGCCGTCTGCTGCCGCAGGAAGCGCAGCCGCGCCTTCACCGACGCCCGAGACTCGTCGCCGTAGACCTCGACGTCGTCGCCGACGGTGTTGGCCGCGAAGAGCCCCCACACGCCGCGCGCCGTGAGGCTGCGCTCCGCGACGATGCGGTCGAGGAGCGCGTTGGCGTCGGCGAAGAGCTTCCTCGCCTGATCGCCGTAGGTCTCGTGCTCGAAGATGCGGGGGTAGACGCCCTTGAGCTCCCAGGTGTGAAAGAAGGGCGTCCAGTCGATGAAGGGGCGCAGCGTCGAGAGCGCGACCTCGACGGTGTGCGCGCCGACCTCCGCGGGCTGCGCGACGTCCTCCGCGCGCCACGTGATGCGCGAGGGGTTCGCGCGCGCCGCGTCAAGCGTCACGAAGCTGTGCCGCGCGCCCGCGTGAATGCGACGGAGCGTCTCGTACTCGGCGCTGTGCGCCGCGACGAAGGCAGCCTTGCCGTCGTCACTCAGGAGCGAAGACGTGACGGGCACCGCGCGGCTCGCGTCGAGCACGTGCACGACGGGCTGCGAGTAGTGCGGCGCGATCTTCACCGCGGTGTGCGCGCGGCTCGTGGTGGCGCCGCCGATGAGCAGCGGAATGGTGAACCCGAGGCGCTCCATCTCGCGCGCGACGTGGGTCATCTCGTCGAGCGAGGGCGTGATGAGCCCGCTCAGGCCGATGAGGTGCGCGCCCTCGGCCTTCGCGCGCTCGAGGATCTTCTCGCAGTGCACCATCACGCCGAGGTCGATGACGTCGTAGTTGTTGCAGGCCAGCACGACGCCCACGATGTTCTTGCCGATGTCGTGGACGTCGCCCTTCACCGTGGCGAGCACGACCTTGCCCTGCGTCTTCACGGTCTGGCCCGCGGCGGCCATCTGGGCCTTCTCGGCCTCCATGTACGGGGTCAGATACGCGACGGCCTTCTTCATCACGCGCGCAGACTTCACCACCTGCGGCAGGACCATCTTGCCCGCGCCGAAGAGGTCGCCCACCACGCTCATGCCCGCCATGAGCGGTCCCTCGATCACGGCGAGGGGGCGGCCGAGCGTGGCGCGCGCCTCTTCGGTGTCGACGTTGATGTACGCGTCGATGCCCTTCACGAGCGCGTGCGTGAGGCGCTCCTCGACGGTTCCCTTGCGCCACTCCTCCTCGGCCTTCTTGTCGGCCACGGCGGCGCCGCCCGAAGACTTCAGCCGCTC
>JBPOHC010000583.1:0-4406 GCA_052035985.1 Myxococcota bacterium
TCGAGCGAGGTCGCGTCGAGGGGCGCGCTCACGAAGACGTCTTCTTCGAGGCCGAAGTCAGACACGAGGGCCACGGGCGCTGCGGTCAAGGCTCAACTCCTCGCGCGACGTTGCGGGGCGCCGGGGGTTCGCGATTCCGCCGTCACAGAAGCTCTCATCCCTTCGCGAACGATCGCACCGCAGGGGCCCCCGGCGCAATCACCGTCGCACGCGCCTCGCGCGACGCCGCCGCGCGCCCGCCGCGAGCGCCGAGAGCGCGAGGATCACCGCAGAATTCGCGCGCCCCGACGCACCCGCCGCCGCGCACCCGCAGCCCGTGTCGCTGGCGCCAGCGGCGCCTCCCGCGGCGCCTCCATCGACGGCCGCGTCGGGGGGCGCCGATGCGTCGACGACCGCGTCGACGACGACCGGCGCGTCACTCGCCGCGTCGTCGATCGCGTCGATGAACACCGCGTCGCGCGCCATCGCATCGGGGACGAACTCCGTCGACGCATCGCCCGCGTCACCCTGCGGAGGATCGCTCGCGCCATCGGAGGTCACATCGGCGCCCACGTCGGCGCTCACGTCGGCGATCACATCGCGCGGCACATCTGCGACGACGACGTCGGCGATCACATCGCGCGGAACGTCTGCGACGACGTCTGCGATCACGTCGCGGGGAACGTCTGCGGTGCCCGCGTCGGGGGTGCTCGACGACGCGAACTCGAAGGCGCCCACGTCGAGCGCGGCGCCCGCGACGGCGCGCGCGACGAGGCCGTGCGGGTGCGCGTACTGCGACGTCGGGAGCAGCGCCACGGCGCTCCCCGCGGGCATCGGGCCGGGGTCGACGCCCATGTCGATGGCGCCCGCGGCCGCCGTGAGATGGAAGTCGAAGCGCGCGGCGTCGACGAACCACGCGCTCATCGCGGTGAGGTTGTGCGACGAGGTCGCGGCGCCCGTGAGCTGCGTCCCCGCGCCGAGGTAGAGGTTGTTGGTGATCGCGGCGGTGGGCGTCCCCGAGAGGCGCACGTAGGAGCCGCCCGAGCGGTTGTTCACCAGCGTGTTGTTCACCATGTAGAAGCGCTGCGCGGGGTTCGAGGCCCCCTCCTCGGCGAAGGACACCATGAAGGGGTTCTGCGTTGTGGCGCCCTGTTCGATGACGTTTCCGACGAGCACGGCGAGGCCGCCGTTGGGCAGGTTGATCTCATAGCTCGAGGTGCCCGCCTCGCCCGTGATGCGGTTGTAGAGCAGGTAGTTGGTCTGCGCGCGGCTCTTGACCAGGTGCCCGACGGAGGCGTCGTGCGAGTAGCACCCGCGCAGCGTGAAGGTCCGCACGTTGCCGATGTACATGTTGTGCGAGTACCCGTCGCCCGCGCCGTTGCGGGCGAACTCCGTGGTCTCGATCACGATGTCGCTCGTCGTGTCGGCGCCAGTGAGAATCCCGTTCTCGTTGTCGTGAAAGTAGCTATCGCGAATCGTGAGGCCGGGCGCCTCCTGACGGATGCCCGCGCCGTTGCGGTCGGGCACGCGCGCCCCCGAGAACTCGATGCGCTCGATCGTGTAGCCGCGCCCCTGGATCACCCAGATCGCCTTGCCGTTGGGGATCGTGAGCCCCGCCGCGTCGAGGTGGGCCATGCCCCCAACACCGCGGATCGTGAGGTTCTGCGCCCGCCACACGGTGATGTCGCGGTAGGTGCCCGCGGCGATCTCGATGACGTCGCCGTCGTGCGCCGCAGCCGACGCGGCGCTCGGCGTCGCGTACATGCGGCCAGGGCCCACGGTGAGCGTGATGCCCCACGCGGCGAAGGGGGAGAGAGACACCGCGAGGGCCACGGTCGCGAAGATCGAGGCGGAACGGAGGCGCTGTCGCATGGAGCGATGATCGTGCGACCGCGCAGGGCTACGCCACGAGAAACGTCTGCGTGTGCGGCTGCCACACCAGGGGGTGCGGCTCGGATGCGGGTCTCCGACGCGTCGATGCAGGTCCCCGACGCGTTGATGCGATGCCCCGACACGTCGATGCGGGTCTCCGACGCCTGGATTCACTCTCCCGTCGTCTGGATTCGCTCTCCCGACGTCTGGATTCACGCCCTCGGCGCCCGGATTCACGCGCCCGACGTCTGGTTTCGGACCTCCGACGCCCTGATTCACACGCCCGACGCTCGGATTCAGCTCCTCGGCGCTCGGATTCGCATCCCTCGCCCCGGGATTCGGGTCCTCGGCGCTCGGATCGAACGGTCTCGTGCCTAGATCGATGCCCCTGGCGCCCGATACGACACTGCGCGGCCAAAGTGGCGACTCCCGGTCTGCTAGAGGTGCTCCGGGGCGAGCGGAACGGGGGAGCCCGAGTTGCGTGGCGAATCTTGTTGACTTGCCGGGAGATTAACCGATTCCTCAACCGTTCAGACTGTTCGGTGATTTGTTCGGCTTCGCGGCGATCGGTTGGGGAGTTGGAAAGGTTGGTACGCGCCGCACACGCTCGAGGCGCTCGTGTCCGCGAACGGAACAACGTACACACAAGGACCCGACACCGATGCCTGACTCGATCGACCCTCTCAATCCGACGATCAGGATGCCCTTCTCTTCCGCTGGAGGCCGGAGGACCGCGGAGACACAGACGTGGCGCCAGGGTGGTGTGTCGTTGCCCGACTGGCGACGCGCGTACTCCTACGACGCTTCGGGGCGACTGGAGCGGGTGTCTCACGCCGTCGTCGTCGACGGCCGCTCCTCGTTCTTCGGAGACGATCAGTACCGCTTCGACGGGAACGGCAACCTGACCTTCGAGACGAACACCGGAGTCGGCTCGGGAGGCAGAGTCATCGGGGCACGTAGCGCGACATTCCTATACGAGCTTGGAGATCAGCTCTACGTTCGCACGGCCCAGATCATGTGGCCTGAACCCGACGTGCGCAGCGTCGCAGTGCTCGTCGATGAGGCTGGCCAGACGCGCCACGACGGGCAGGCGCACTACACGTGGGACGCGCTCGGTCGATTGCAGGGCGTGACGAGAGATCGCACGCCGTCGCGACCGTCGTCCTTCGAGCGAGACACCTTCGGTCGGGTGACGCAGATCCGCGATGCCGCTGGCGTGCGTGATCTGGTGTGGGATGGGCTGACGCTGCTGGAGGAGCGCAACGCCGAGACGCACGAGGTCATCCGCGCCTACGCGGCGAGTGGATTCACGCAGGGAGGCGCGAGCTACTACTACCTGCGCGACCCGCTCGGCAGCGTCGTCGGGCTGATGGATCAGTCGGGTAACGTCGTGAAGACGTGGAGCTACGACGCCTGGGGGTTCCGAACGCTGTCATGGCAGACCGAGGAGATGGAGGAGGTGACTCCGGCCCTCGGGTATGCGGGGTATCTCCAGCATGAGGAGTCGGGGCTCTGCCTGATGCCCGCGAGGGCGTACAGCCCTGCGCTGAGGAGGTGGTTGAGCAGGGATCCCATCGGGCTGGCGGGAGGGGATACGAATCTGTATGCGTATGTCGGGGGAGATCCCATTGACGGAGTCGATCCTTCAGGGCTTTTACCGCCTTGGGTTCGACTGTGGGGCTCACGGCTGGGGCTCCTTTGGGCGCTGTACTCTGCTCGCGAAACATGGCTCTACTCGTCAAGGGATACCGTGGATGACAATCGAGTCAGAAATATTCTTGATTGGTTTTTGGAGCACAATCAGAACGATTGGTATACCGCAGCCGGAGACATGACCGCATTTCGACGAGGCGAGAGTCCACACCAAAGCACCGCTCCGTTTGAGAAGGATGAGCCTTGCATGGCTGCTGCAGAGCACTACGGAATCAACAGAAGGGATGTCGGGATGGGGGATAGCCCAACACAATCGGCGATCTTTACCGTCGGCTACGATATCGCCAAGATAAGCCTTGCACCATTCAGTTCATTGCTGAGTACTACCGATAGGCCACCCACACCGGCTTCGTTTGCAGTAACCGACTGGGCATTCTCCGGAATTGCCGACGCCCAATGGGGAGGGAGCACGATTCATCGATGAACCTGAGTTCTACGACCCTCCGGACGTCGGTGGACGTAATTCTGGTTGTGGCGCTCGCCTTGTGGGCGTCGATTACATACTGGGTGGTTCGCGTCGATCATCGGATTCATATTCCACAAACGTGGGCATTATCGATAGTCATCCTGCCTGTTGCCTGCATATTTTTTATGCTCATTTTCTCACGCTATCCCACAAAGAAAAGCATTACTGCGTTTCTTATTCTGAGCTCAACACTCTCCTTCGCTGAAGTCCCGGCGCAAATCAACTACCGCGTATCGCTTGCCGACTGTGATCTCGGACGGGGATGCGCTTGCTACGAGGCTGCTTTTGTGGATGCCATTTTTCTACCAATCAGTTCAACGGAGGATGCTGTTCGTCAAAAACGCGAACACTTATTGTCTCGCGGATGACGTCTTGG
>JBPOHC010000747.1:0-33742 GCA_052035985.1 Myxococcota bacterium
GGCTGCTTCGCAACCACAGACTTGTTCTTCATCGCCATCGCGTCTCTCCCCTCTCTCGGCCGGTGCTGTGTCTGGTCTCTCTGCCCGGCTCGAGTCGTTGCAACGGCGACCCCGCGAAAAAACTTGAAGAAGATTTTGAGAGCGTCGGCGGGGTCCGCGGGTACCGGCTTCGGGGTCTACAGCTCGGCCGTAGCGGTCTGGCGGCACCACTCGACCCGTCAGACGACATCCCCAGACCCGTCGGGAGATCATCATGACCCCTCCGACGATCACGCGAGACCCCTCCGACGATCTCCTCGGAACTGCGGGGAGACACCTCCCGACCGGCGCGAGCGACCGCGCGAGAGGGTAGGAGACATCTCGCGAGCTGTTTTCGCGGAGGTCGGGGCGTGACCGCGCGTCGCCGCGCCCCTCCGCTTGTGTTCTGCGCGCGTTGGACTACAAGCCGCGACCCATGAGAACCGCGGCTGCGCTCCTCCTCGCGACCCTCCTCGGCGCCTGCGCGCCCGTGGATGACAGCGAGAACCCCGACATCCCCGCGACCACCGACGAAGAGGCCCGCGTGTGCCGCACGACGCCCGAGCGTGCGACGCGACTCGCGCTCGAAGCCGCCAGCCGCGGACTGCTCTACACCTCCGAGTCTGACTACCCCTACGACTACGTCTCGCTCCCCGCGGCGCCCGTCGCGCGCACGCTCACGAGCGCGCAGTTCCTCGCGGCGCTCGGTCGTCCCGCGGACACCGCGATCGAGGTCCGCACGCTCGACCGCGTGTTCTCGCACCTCGTGAACCCCGAGGTCACCGGCGCCGACGCGCCGCGCTTCGCGGCCCTCCAACGCACGATCCGTCAGCGCCTCACGTACGTGCAGGTCTTCGCCGTGGGCACCATCCAGGTGCACCTCTACATCGTCGGACGCGACCGCTGCGGCACGCTCGTGGGCCTGCACACCGTCTCGATCGAGACGTGATTCTCGCGACGCGCGCTCAGCCCACCGTCACGCCGATCACATAGCTCCCGTTGAGCGGAACGAGCGTGAAGGCGAAGCTCGCCATCGGCCCTCCGTTGAGCACGAGCGTTCCCCGGACGACGAGGCTCTGATCGGGGCCCCACGGGCGCGCGTCGATCACCACGGCGCGCTCGGCGCGGCGCAGCACCTCGCCGAACATCTCGGACGTGCGCTCGGTCGAGAGCGGATCGG
Source organism: Myxococcota bacterium (assembly GCA_052035985.1). Classification (GTDB taxonomy): domain Bacteria; phylum Myxococcota_A; class Polyangia; order Polyangiales; genus CAISKJ01. Next base: position 1,199 of record JBPOHC010000747.1, read on the forward strand.
TCGAGAGCCCCGAGTGCATCTCGACGATGGGCCCGAAGGTGAGCTGCTCGCCGAAGAACTGCGCGCGGTCGCCGCGCTGCCCGTCGAGCTGCCCGGCCGCGCTGCGCGGGTCGAGGCGCGCCATCAGCGCGTCGAGGTCGTGGCGGCAGAGCGCTTCGAGCGTCGCGCGAACGACCTCTCGCATCGGCGGCGTGAGGCGCGCGGACGAGGCCGCGTCGAGGGTGAAGCGCACCGTGTCGCGGCGGGGGTGACGCGCGCCGTGCGAAGGGGCGGGGCGTGGTGCGCCTGCGCAGGCCGCGGTCGAGAGCGCGAGGCAGGTCGCGAGGGCGCGGAGCGTGTTCATCGCGGCGAAGGTACACCGCGACGCGGACGCACCGATCTGGCGCGTCGGTCGAAAACTGGCGCCCGCGACCGCGATCGGGGCATTCCATCGGCCCCAAGAGGAGAAGAGGGCCCCTATGGCAGTCGAGTCGATCGAGCTGACGGCGGAGATTCCCGCGCGTCCGGAGCGGGTGTTTCGCGCGTGGTTGAGCTCCAAGGAGCACAGCGCGTTCACGGGGTCGGAGGCGAAGATCACCGGGCACGAGGGGACGCGCCACAGCGCCTACGGGGGCTACATCCACGGCTGGGTTCTGTCGGTGAACTCGACGAAGCGCCGCTTCGTGCAGGCGTGGCGCACGACGGAGTTCTCGCCCGAGCACCTCGACTCGCTGGTCTCCGTGAAGATCTCGAAGTCGAAGGGCGGCGCGCGCGTGACCCTCACGCACACGGACATCCCCGAGGGGCAGGGCGCGCGCTACCAGAAGGGCTGGGACGAGTTCTATTTCGAGCCGTTGAAGAAGTTCTTCGCCGCGCCCGAGAAGCCCCGCAAGGCCGCGAAGAAGGCCGCCGAGAAGGTGGTCAAGAAGGCCACGAAGGACTCCGCGAAGAAGGTCGCGAAGAAGGTCGCGAAGGACGTCGCGGCCGACGCGCCGAAGAAGTCTTCGAAGAAGAAGTCCTCGAAGAAGAGCTGAACGTCAGCGCTGTGCAGGGGAGCTGCGAGGGCGCCCTCTCGATCGGGAGGGCGCCTGCGGGCGGTGAGGGAGCGCGGTCGCGCGGACTACTCTTCGGTCTTGGCGAGGGTCACGATGGCCTGCGCCCAGGCGACGAACTTCCACTCGGCGAGGTCGCGAACGGTCTTGAGGCCGAGCTTCGCGAGGGTCTTGCCCGCGTCTTCGCTGAGGCCCTGGAAGCCTTCGAGGGGCATGTCCACGAGCTCCTTGAGGGCCTTGCCTTCGTAGGCCTTGTCGAGCGCGTTGTTGATGTTGATCGCCATGATGTCCGTGTCGCTCCTTCGCGCGCGGTCAGCGCGCCGCGAAGGTGTCGCCCGACACGCGTCAGCGCGTCAACCGCGAAGCGCCTCGACGACGCGGAGGAAGTTCCCGCCGAGCACCTTGTGGATGCGCTCGGCGCTCCAGCCCAGGTCGAGGAACCGCTGCGCGATGCGCGGGTGCTCCGAGACCGTGGGCATGTCTCTCGGCGTGACGATCATCCCGTCCCAGTCGCTCCCGAGCGACACGTGGTCTTCGCCGATGGTGTTCACCGCGTGGGCGACGTGCTTCACCACGGAGTCGAGCCTGCCCGCCCCCTTGGGGTCACCCACGAAGCCCGACTCGTACATGATCCCGACGGTTCCGCCGAGGTCGGCCACGGCGCGGAGCTGATCGTCGTCGAGGTTGCGCCAGTGCGGGGTCACGCCCGACACGCCCGTGTGCGTGACCAGCACGGGCTGCGATCGGTCGTGCACCTCGAGGGCGTCGAAGAAGCCCTTTCGGTGGATGTGCGCGAGGTCGACGAAGATCTTCCGCGCGTTGAGGGCGCGCACGTAGTCGCGGCCGCGGTTGGTGAGCCCCCCGTCGCCGCCGCCGAGCGTCGAGAAGGGTGAGCTCGTCACGCCGAGGGTGGAGTTCGTGAGGTGCACCAGCGTGACCCGCACGATCAGGTCGTCGGCGATGAGGTCGAGCGCGCTCGCGTCGGCGTTGCGGTCGAGGGCGTTGCCTCCCTGAATGCCGATGAAGGCTCCGTGCTTGCCCTCGGCGCGCGCGGCGCGGAACTCCGCGGTGTTGCGCACCACGGCGACCTCGGGGCAGCGCGCGAGCTCGGACCGCAGGCGTTCGAGGTTGCGCGTGAAGGCGTGGGCGCGGCCGTCGGCGGTGCGAAAGGGGTTGGTGGTGATCACCCAGATCGCGCCCGTGATGCCCGTCTCGCGCATCCGTGGAACGTCGGACTGACGCGCGAACCAGCCGGGGAAGGGACCCGCGTCGTGACGCTTCGAAAGGTCGTAGCCGAAGATGCGGGTCCAGATGAACGAGTCGACGTGGAGGTCGATCACGTCGGCGGCGCGGTAGACCTCGACGGCCTCGCGCGAGATGCCGAGCGCGCTCGCCTCCTCGTCAACGCTTCGCATCGTCGCCGCCGGTCGCCGCCTCGGGAGCGGCTTCGGGAGTCGTCGCGGGAGCGGCTTCAGGCGCCGTGGCCGTCACGGGCGCCGCGTCGGGCGCTGCGGGCTTCTTGCCTTCGCGGCGACCCTGGTCGCGGTTGGGGTTGTTTCCTCCGCCGCGCTGCGGTCCGCCGCCGCCACGGTTGTGACCGCCTCCGCCGCCCTCGTTGTGGTGCCGGGGCGCGTCGTTCTGCGGGAAGCGAATCGCGCTCCACACGTCGGGCGCGGGGAAATTCCTGCGAACGGCGTCGATGGCCCGCTTCGCGCGGAACTTGTTCTTGGGCGTCCACCCGTCGACCCACTGGGCGAAGCGGGTGAGGGCGTCGCGGTCGGCGCGCACGTCGAGGGAGCCCCACCCGAGGAGGTCTCCGAGCCGCTGCACGAATGCCTCGCGCTGAAAGTTCGGCGGCGTCGCGTGGGCCGGGCCATAAGACCGCGGGTGCTTGAGCCACTCGACGAAGAGCGCGTCGACGCCGTCGCGCGTGGGCTCGTACTCGAGGAGCAGCGCCATCAGCACGGTCATGTGGGCGTGCGTCGCGGGGCGCGGGGCCTCGTCGCCGATGGCGTGGCGGGTGACGGCCTCGCCCGCGGCGAGCACCTCCTTCGCGAGCACCGGGTCGTGAACGAGCTCGAGCACGGTGTTGAGCCGCGGGAGCGCCCCGGGGTCGCCGGGGTTCTCGCGGCACCAGGCGAGCGTGTCGCGGGCGAGCGCGCGGACGGTCTCGGGGTCGTCGGCGACGGGGGCCGCGGGCGCGGCGGGCGCCGTGTTCGCAGGGGATTCGGTGGATTCAGTGGCGTTCGTGGGGTCGTCGGCGTGCATGGTGATGGGCCGCTGCGTCGCGAAGGGGGAGGTGCGTGCGAGGCGCGTTGCGGGAGCGGGAGTGTCGTTCGCGAGGCACCCCTTCCGCAACGCTTTTTGGCCCTCAAGCTCGACGGTCGCGCCGCCGTTGAACAGGACAGACAAGGGCCAACGCCTTTCACGGCAGGAGACGACGGACCGATGGGCACTCCGCACGACCGGATTCACGCGCGCTTCAAGACCAACCTCGCGGTCACCATGAAATGGCGCCGCAGCGTGGTCACCGTGCACGCGACCGACGCGAGCGAAGGAGGCGTGTTCGTCCCCACCGACGAGCAGCCCGCGCTCCGCGAGCTCGTGCGCCTCGAGCTCACCATCCCGGGCCGCGCGGAGCCCCTCTCCGTGCACGGGATGCCCGTCAACAGCGCGCGCGCGAACGACCCCGAGGGCCGCGCACCGGGCGTGGGCATCCAGTTCTATGCGATGGACCGCGACGCGCAGCGCGTCTGGGGCCAGTTCATCGAGCACCTCCGCCGCACACAAGATCCCCTCCCGCGGTTCTCGCCCGCCGCGCCGCGCGCGCCCCTGGTGCTCCCCGAGGCGCCCGTCCCCCACGGCCCGGTCACGCCCTCGCAGAAGATGCCCCCGACGCCCGTCGCCGCCCCTTCGCCGCCCGTCGCGCCCGCGCAGACGAAGGCCACCCCCGCCCCCGCCGCGCGCGTTACGCCCGTCGCGCCCGAGGCTCCCCTCTCGCAGCCCGGTGAGCGTCAGGCGATCTACGCTGACGAAGACATCGACGAGGCGTCGTCGGAGCCCGTCGCGACGGCGTCGTTGGAGCTCGAAATCGCCTCGGAGGAAGACCTCTACGAGTTCTACATGCGCGACGTCGCGGTGGGCGGGATGTTCATCCTCTCGGACGTGGCGCTGCCCGAGGGCGAGCGCATCACGCTCTTCATCCGTCACCCGATCGCGAACGACACATTCGAACTCGAAGCCGTCGTGAGGAGCGCGAGCGAAGGCCCCGACGGCCCCGGTTTGGAGGTCGATTTCGTCGACCTCGACGAGCAGCGCCTCGACGCGCTCCGCGAGTTCATCGAGTGTGACGGCATCCCTGCGACCGCGTTTGAAGCGCTCGAGGCCGGGGCCGCCGCCGTCGAGGCCGCGAGCGCCGACGTCGCGCTCTCCGAGGGGTGGCAGGCGCCCATCACGCCCGACCCCCAGCAGGGCCAGCTCGAGAAGCTCTTCGATCCGTGGACGGGCTCGACGCCCGATCGCCCCTGGTCGAAGCCTCCGCCCGAAGACGAGTTCGACTCGATCTTCGAAGCGCTCTCGCCCGACGACTCGGGCATCCATCGCAGCGCGCCCGCGCCGGCCGTCCACGAGGTCCCCGACTTTCTCATGGCCATTCCCTCGTGGACCTCGATCGACGTGTCGGTGCTCGACCCCGGTCAGCGCCTCTCGATCGAGCTCGATCCGAGCGACCTCGTCGAGGTCCGCGATGACCGCTTGCACGCTTCGAAGCGCCTCCCCGACGAGGCCCCGTCTGCGCCCCGACGCCCCTTGCCGCGCGCCCGCTAGATCCCGTGCCTCGCGCGCAGTTGCGCCGCGGCGCGATGTAGTCCATCAACGTCATCCCCTCGTGGCAGAAGAAATCGTGATGGGCGTCGACCCGGGGTCTCACCGACTCGGGTACGGGGCCGTGTATCGCAAGGGCAATCGCTACTTTCACGTCGCGCACGGCGTCGCGCGGGCCCCCGCCGGTGCGCCGCTGCCAGAGCGCCTCCGCGTGATCGCCGAGATCCTCGAGGAGGCCATCGCGCGGGTGCGTCCCAACGTCGTCGCGATCGAGCAGGCGTTCTTTCACCGCGACGCGCACGCCGCCCTGGTCATCGGTCACGCGCGGGGCGTCGCGATGCTCCTCGCGGCGCGCGCGGGGCTCACCGTGTTCGAGTATCCGCCCGCGCTGGTGAAGCGCAGCGTGGTCGGCAACGGACGCGCCGACAAAGATCAGGTCAACGGGATGATCCGCGCCATTCTGGGCCTCGCGGAGCCGCCTCCCGAAGACGCCGCCGACGCGCTCGCCGTCGCCATCTGCCACGCGAGCACCACGGCCTTCACGGCCGCCACCCGAGGGAAGATCGCGTGAGCCGCACGTTCGAAAAGTACGAGGGCCTCGGCAACGACTTTCTCGTGCTCGACGCGCGCGTCTGGCCCGAGTCGGAGCTCACCCCCACGCTCGCGAGGGTGCTCTGCGACAGGCACACGGGCGTCGGCGGCGACGGGCTCCTCTGGGTCGATCGCAGCGGCCCCGCGTCGCTGCGCATGGTGATCTTGAACGCCGACGGCTCGCGCCCCGAGATGTGCGGCAACGGCGTTCGATGCGTGGCCGCCGCGGCGGCGACGCGCGAGGGGCTCACCGCGGGCGCCGTGATCGAGGTGATGAGCGACGCGGGCCCTCGCCCCGCCGTGCTGCGCTCGGTCATCGACGGGGGGTGGCAGGTCGAGGTCGACATGGGCGTCGCCACGGTCTCGCCCGGGGCCCTCGAAGTGCCTTCTGACAAGGGCGTTCAGCGCGTCGTGGCCGTCGACGTGGGCAACCCCCACGGCGTGCTCTTCGGCGCCGCGGGCGACGACCTCTCGCTCGTGCGCGCGGTCACGGGCCTCGCGGTGTTTCCGCGCGGCGTGAACGTCGAGCTCGTGACGGCGGAGGGTGATGGCTTTCGCGTGCGCGTCCACGAGCGCGGCGTCGGGTGGACGCAGGCGTGCGGCACGGGCGCATGCGCTGTGGCCGCGGCGGCGGTGCGTGAGGGCCTCGCGGCCGCAGGGCGCGCGCTGCGGGTGACGCTCGACGGCGGAGACCTCTCGATCGTGGTCGAGCCGGGCTCGTGGCGCGTGCGGATGACGGGACCCGCGCGGCGGGTGTTCTCGGGCTCGCTCGGCTGAGCTCAGCGCACGACGCCGAGGGAGCGACCCACGCGGGTGAAAGCTCCCACGGCGCGGTCGACGTCTTCGGGCTCGTGCACGGCCGAGAGCTGCACGCGGATGCGCGCCTCGCCCTTGGGCACCACGGGGAAGTAGAAGCCGATCACGTAGATGCCCTCCTCGAGCAGCGCCGCGGCCATGCGCTGCGCGAGCACGGCGTCGCCGAGCATCACGGGCACGATGGGGTGGATGCCGGGCTTGATCGCGAAGCCCGCGGCGGTCATCCCCTCGCGGAAGCGCAGCGCGTTCGACATGACCTTGTCTCGCAGGGCCGTCGAGCCTTCGAGGAGGTCGAGCGCCGCGATGGCCGCGCCCACGATGGAGGGCGCCACGGTGTTCGAGAAGAGGTACGGCCGCGAGCGCTGACGGAGGAGCGACACGATCTCGCGACGCGCCGCCGTGAAGCCGCCCGACGCGCCGCCGAGGGCCTTGCCGAAGGTGCCCGTGATGATGTCGACGCGCGCGGTGACGCCGCAGTGCTCGGGCGTTCCGCGGCCCGTGGCGCCGATGAAGCCCGTGGCGTGCGAGTCGTCGACCATCACCATCGCGTCGTAGCGCTCGGCGAGGTCGCACACCTTGTCGAGCTTGGCGAGGTAGCCGTCCATCGAGAAGACGCCGTCGGTGGCGACGAGGCGGAGGCGCTTGCCCTGCGTGGCCTGGAGGGCCTTCTCGAGCGCGTCGAGGTCGCCGTTGGGGTAGCGGTGCCGCTCGGCCTTGCAGAGCCTGATCCCGTCGATGATCGAGGCGTGGTTGAGCGCGTCGGAGATCACCGCGTCGTCTTCGCCGAGGAGCGTCTCGAAGAGCCCGCCGTTGGCGTCGAAGGCCGAGCCGTAGAGGATGGCGTCCTCCATCCCGACGAAGCGCGCGATGCGGTGCTCGAGGGTCTTGTGGATGTCCTGCGTGCCGCAGATGAAGCGCACCGACGAGAGGCCGTGGCCGTGCGTGTCGAGCGTGCGGTGGGCCGCGGCGATGACCGCGGGGTGCGCGCTCAGGCCGAGGTAGTTGTTCGCGCAGAAGTTCAGCACCTCGCGCTTCGTCGACGGGTCGTCGCCGCTCGCGACGCCGATGCGCGCGCCCTGCGGCGTCACGATGATTCGCTCGTTCTTGAAGAGGCCCGACGCGCGGATCTCGTCGAGCGTGGCCGCGTAGATATCCTTCGCCCTGGTGTACATCGCGGGCGGAGGGTAGTCGCAGCGAGAGGCCGCGGGCAACGGCCTCGTGCGCTCGCTCAGGGCGCCGTTTCTGCGCGCGTCACGCGCACCGCGACGCCTGTGAGGCTCGACGTGCCGCAGAGGGCGTCGATCACGCGCTCGTCGGTGACGTCGTTCAGGCTCACGCCGGGCGTCGCAGAGGCCACGCGGAGCCGCGTCTTCTCGCGGTCGTGTCCCCACCCGTGCGGGAGGCTCACCACGCCGGGCATCACCTCGTCGGTCACCTCGACGGGCGCGACGACCTCTCCGACGCGCGCGCTGAGCGTCGCCCGATCGCCCGCGCGAAGACCTCTCTCTTCGGCGTCGCGGGGGTTGATCTTCAGCGTGCAGCGCACGGGGCCCTTCGTGAGCCGCACGAGGTTGTGACCCCACGAGTTGTTCGATCGCAGCTCGCGGCGACCGATGAGCAGCAGCTCACCCTCCGCGGGGGCGGCCATTTCGAGCGCGCGTCCGCGCAGCCTCGCGACGTCGTCGACGAGCTCCTTCGGCGCGAGGTGGATCTTGCCGTCGCGCGTCAGGATGCGCGCGGGAAAGACCCGCTGGAGCGGTCCGAGGTCGACGCCGTGGGGCTCGCGCTCGAGGCGCTTCACGGAGATCCCTCCCGTCAGCGAGTGGCGCAGGCCGTAGGGGCCGAGGCGGAGCATCGCGTCGACGGCGCGGCGCGGCGTGACCGCGAAGGCGGCCGCGCGTGCGACGGTCTCTCGCAGCGAGTCGAGCGCGTCGCCGCGGGTCGTGAGGCGCGCCGAGAGGTCGGTGAGAATCTCCCAGTCGTGGCGCTGGTCGGGCGCCCGGTCGAAGAGCGGGTTCGACCACCGCGCCGTGTTGCGCACCGCGAAGGCGTGGAGCGCGAGGTCGTAGTGCTCGTGCTCGAGCGCCGACGTGGGCGGCAGGATGATGTGCGCGTGCCGCGTCGTCTCGTTGAGGTAGGGGTCGATGGAGACCATGAAATCGAGCGAGTCGAGCGCGCGGTCGAGGCGGCGTCCGTTGGGCGTCGAGAGCACGGGGTTGCCCGCGAGCGTGACGAGCGCGCGCACCTGACCGTCGCCAGGCGTCTCGATCTCTTCGGCGAGGCACGACACGGGGAGCTCGCCGCTGAAGCCCGGCGCGCCTCGCACGCGGCTCTTGATGCGACCGAAGCTCCCGCGCATTCCGATGAGCGTGCCGAGGCTCACGAGGTCGACGGCGGGCGTGGTGAACATCATGCCGCCGGGCTCGTCGAGGTGCCCCGTGACCGCGTTGAGCACCTCGATGAGCCAGTTGGCGAGGCCGCCGAACTCCTGGATCGACACACCGACGCGGCCGTACACCGCAGCGCGCCCGGTGCTCGCGATCTCGCGCGTGAGGCGACGGAGCACCTCGGCATCCACACCCGTGACGCGCGCGGTCTCCTCGGGGGAGAAGCCCTCCGAGAGCGCGCGGATCGTGTCGATTCCGTCGAGGTGGGGCGCGAGCCGCCCGAGGCGCGCGAGTCGCTCGGCGAACACCACGTGGAGCATCGAGAGCAACACCAGCGCGTCGGTGTTCGGTCGCACGAAGTGGTGCTCGTCGGCGACGCGCGCGGTCTCGGTGCGGCGGGGATCGAAGACCACCACGCGTCCGCCGCGGGCGCGGATCGCGTCGAGCCGGCGCTTCATTCCGGGCGCGCTCATGAGGCTGCCGTTCGAGACCAGGGGGTTGGCGCCGAAGATGACGAAGAGGTCGGTGCGGTCGACGTCGGGCACCGGCATGAGGAGCTGGTGGCCGTACATGCGCAGCGCCGCGTACATCTTCGGGAGCTGGTCGACAGAGGTGGCCGAGTAGCGGTTGTGACTCCCGAGCGCGGCTTGAAAGACCTGCGATCCGAGCGTGGCGCCGAGGTTGTGGATCGTCGGGTTGCCGAGGTACACGGCCACGCCCTTGCGTCCGTGCTGGCGTCGCGCGCGGTCGAGGCGCGCGGCGGTGTAGGCGAGGGCGGTCTCCCAGTCGATCTCTTCGAAGTCGCCCGAGCTCGTGCGGCGCAGCGGTCTGCGGAGCCGGTCGGGGTCGTGGTGCAGGTCGCCGAGCGCCGTGGCCTTGGGGCAGATGTACCCGCGGCTGAAGGTGTCGTCGTCGTCGCCGCGCACCGACGTCACGCGGTCTCCGTCGGCTTCGATCACGACGCCGCAGAGGGCCTCGCAGAGGTTGCAGCTTCGGTGGTGGAGCATCGCGCGAGGGTATCGCAGCGGGCGCTCCCGTGGTGCATCCCTCCGCGCTGCGGTATAGCCCCCGCCCATGAACGAGCTCATTCGCATGGTGGTGCAGTTCCTCGTCACGGGCGTGAGCGTGGTGATCGTGGCCGCGCTGCTGCCCGGAATGAAGGTCGATCGCTACGGCGACGCCGTGGGCTTCGCGGTCGTCACGGCGGTGCTCAACGTGATCGCGTGGCGCGTCTTCGCGCTCTTCACATGGCCCATGGCGTTTCTCACCCTCGGCATCGGCGCGTTCATCCTCAACGGGGTGATCTTCCTCGTCGCGCGGCGCCTCGTGTCGGGGGTGAAGATCTCGGGCTGCGTCGTGGCCGCCATCGCCGCCCTCCTGGTCAGCGTGGTGAACTCCGTCCTGATGCACGCGCTCCACGACGTCTTGAGGTAGACATCGGGGCCTCCGATCATGCGCCCGACGCTCGCCCTCTCGCTCGCCCTCTCGCTCCTCTCGACCGCGTCGTGCCGACGCCTCCATCACAGACGACCCGCGCCGCGCGCGACGCTCTCCCCGCGGTGGTTCACGTATCCCGCGCAGGGGCTCCCCGCGCGCGTCGACGCTTCGAAGCACTTCCGCGGCGCGGTTCGCGTCGAGGGCGATCGCGCGGCCTCGGCCCCGTGGCCCGCCGCGCCGCTCGTCGCGACGGCGCACCTCGCCGACGGCCAGTGGCTCTTCGCGAGCGAAGACGGATCGCTCTATCGCGCGCCCACCTTCGCAGGGCGGATCACCTCGCTCGGCGGGCTCCCGGTGCGGGCCGCGCCGCTCGAAGCCGAGGGCGGTGTCGCGTCGGTGCGCCCTCGCTCGGAGGGTGCGCTCCTCGTCGTCGACCCCGACCGCGACGCGTGGAAGGTCGACGCCACGGGCGTCGCGACGAAGCTCCCCATCGCGCGGGTGGCGAACGGGTTGTTCGTGTCCCCCTCGGAGATCTTCGCCGTCGTCGAGCCCGGCACGCTGCTCCGATCCACCGATGGCGGCGCGAGCTTCTCGCCCGTCGCGCTCCCGAGCGGTGCCGCGATCACGGTGACGCTCGACGACGCGGGCGTCGCGGTGCGCACCACCGAGGCCACGCTGCGGTGGACGAACGGCGCCCTCGTCGCCGCGACCGACGTCGTCGCTCCCGCGACCTACAACGCGCTCGATGGCGATGCGCAGGCCGTGTATGCGCGCGTCGTCGAGGCGATTCCCGACGTGCCCTGGCGGCCCGGCGCGCTCGCTTCGAACCCCGATGGAACCGTCTCGATCGTGCGCGGCGACGAGGTGGTGACCGTCGACCCTCGCAGCAACCGCGAGCGGTCTCGCGTGAGGCTTCCGGGTGAAGACTGCTCCCTCGCGCGGGCGAGCGACGGGCTCCGCGCGGTGTGCCGTCAGGGCGGCTGGGCGACGACCGTGTCGGCCCTCGCAGACGGCGCGCGCGCGTGGACGCCCCTCCGCGATGAGCGCAACGCCGAGCCCATGGGCCCCGCGTTCTTCGACCGCGCCTCGCGCGCGTGGATCGTCGGCGCCGCGTGTCGACAGCGCACCGAGCCCGACACGCACCGCGTCTGCTACTACCCCGACGCGGGCGAGCCCGTGGAGCTGCGCCTGCCCTTCGCCGCGGTGCCCCTCTCGATGCACGCGGGCGCGGCGCTCGTGATCGACGGAGAGTCACGGCGGCAGAGCGCGACGCGCGCCGCGATCGTGCGCGGGAGCGCGACGAGCGAGGTGTTCCTCCCCGGCGGTCCCATCGGCGCGCAGACCGCGACGCTCGACGGCGACGCGCTGATGATGTGGGACGTCGACCCGGGCGGAGATCACATCCTCGCGCTCGTGCGCGGAGCGCGCGCAGGCAACGGGTGGACGTGGCGCCGCGTCGACGCGCCGTCGGGTACGCGCCGCGGCGTGTTCGCGCTCGGAGGCCGCGCCATCGTGGCGGGCAGCGACGCGTCGCTCCTCGCGATGAGCGTGCAGGGAGGGGCGTTCGAAGCGCTCCCTTCGCCCGTGGAGGGCGCGGGCGCGGCGTTCGAACTCAACATGGCGGGGCAGTGGTTCTGCGCGGGGCCGTGGTGTCGCCTCGGGGGCAACCTCCTTCTCTCGACGGTCGCGCGGGAGTCTGTCGGCGTGGTCGCGCGCCGCGACGCAGCGCCCGCGATCGATCACGCACGTCGACCGCGCAGGCTCTTCGAATGCCACCCCGACGGCGTCGCCACGCCGGGCGTCGAGATGGACCACGGGAGCGCCGTCTCTGGCTACGCCCTCCGCGCGCAGGTGCAGGGCGAGTCCGTGTCGCTCACGTGGTACGGCGCGACCTTGCGCGGGTCTGCCACGGTTCGATGGCCGGGCCCCGCGGGAGACCTCTTTCGCGCGATCGGAGCCGTCGATGCGACGACCCCCGGCGCGATCGTCGAACGCTGTACGCAAGGCCGTTGCGAGCGCGCGTTCGCATCGCCCGCGGGACTCACGGCGCTGCCGCTCCCTGCGACGATGCCGGGCACCGCGGCGCTGCACGCGACGGCCGACGGATGGATCGCACGCGCCGACGACACGCGCTTCGGGACGCCCGTGGTGACGCTCGTCTCGCTCGACGCGCGAGGCGCCGTGCGCGCGCAACGCACCTACGCGCTCTCGTCTCAGAACGCCCGCGCCGACGCGGGGACGCGCGCGGGTGTCGCGGGCCTGTGGGTGCGCGAAGGCGCCGCGACGCTGCGCTTTCACCCCATCGAAGGGAGCGTCACGGCGGAGGCGGAAGAGGTCTCCGAGGGCTGTGATCCCGCGGCGAACGCGGAGGGCGTGGTGTTCCGGGTGGGAGAGCTCGACGCGGTGCGCGGCGAAGACTGGCTCGTCGATCCGACGGAGTGGCAGGTCGAGGAGCGCCTTCACGTGATCTCGGGCCGCGCGTGCGTGGCCTCGATCGCGGGCGGAGAGCCGCGCGACGAGGTCGACGAGGCGAGGGCGAGGGAGCACACGCCCGTACGCACCTTCGTGCTTCGTACGACGGGGCCCGACGGGTCGTCGGCGCAGGCGTGGGCGGGGCGTCAGGTGTATCCGCAGCGGTGCGCGCTGCGGGCGCGGAGGTGAGCTACGGCTGCGCGGTCGTGGGCACCATCTGCGGCGGTGCGGCGCCCTGCGTGGTCGAGGGCGTCGGCGTGGCGGGCGCGGCGCCCGCGTTGGGGGGCGTTCCGCGGAGGAGCTCCGTGAGCCTCGCGCGACGCTCGGCCTCGGGCATGTTGAGCACCTGCGCGGTGTCCATCGTGAGCATCGGGAGCGTGCCGCTGTTGACCACCGGGAGGTGACCGTCCCAGCGCTCGAGCGTGCGGTACTGGATCACCTGCGGGGTCATCGAGAGGCGGATGATCTCGTTGGCCTGCGCCTCGGCGCGCGCCCTGATGAGCAGCGCGTCGGCCTCACCGCTCGCGCGCTGTCGTGACGCCTCGGCCTCGCCTCGCGCCGCGGCGACCTGCTGATCGGCTTCGGCGCGCGTCTGCCGCACGCGGTTCTCGGCCTGGATGGCGTTCTGCGTCGCCTCCATCGCGCGGTTGATGGCCGCGACGACGTTGTCGGGCAGGCGCAGCGCGGAGTTGAACGTGAGCTGATCGATCACGAAGCCCTCGGGTGAGAGGCGGTCGGTGACCTTGCGGAGGCTCTCGTTGAGGAGGCGCGTCTTGCCCGCGCCGTAGATCTCTTGAACGGGCATCTCCGAGGCGGTCTCGTTGATGGCCTCGCGCACCACGTTGCGAACGTAGCCGTGCGCGAGGATGAGCACGTCGCGCTGGCGGAAGCGGCCGTAGAGCCGCGGGGCCTTGTCGGCGTCGATGTGGAACGCGAGGCCCACGTCGGCGTTGACGCTCACGCCCTCGGCGGAGGCGAAGGTGATCGACTCGTCGGCGGGCGAGCCCTCGTGCAGGTCGCGGGTCCACACGATGTTCTGCACGCTCGTGGGGAACTCCACCACGAGCTCGGTGAGGGGATTGTAGGCCACCCAACCCGTGACGATGGGGGCGTTCTGGACGCCGCGCGAGCTCCCCGCGAGGCGAACGCGGATTCCCACGTGGCCGGGGTCGACGCGCGTGCAGCTCGCCGAGCCCACGACGCACGCGAGCACCAGCACCACGAGGGTGATCACGGCGCTGCGCGCGAAGGACTTCGCGCCGGGTGAGAGGTTGCCAGATCGGTAGGGCGTAGTTGTCATGTTGGTTCCATTCGAGTGCTTCGAAGCCCCGCAAACGCGCCGGAGCGTAGGCCCGGTGACCCGATCGGTGCCAGCACGAACGGGCCTCGGTGGGGCGCTAGCACCGCGGTCCGCGGGCGTTTCCGGCGGCGCAGAGCGGTGGTAGGGTCCGCGGCCTCGCGGGCGTCCCCACCGCGCGCGCAGCACACCCAACACTCCTTTCTGAGATCGACCCTCGCCGCATGCGCTTCGACCCTCCGCGCCTCGCGCTCCTCCTCGGGCTCTCCGTCGCGCTCCAGAGCGTCACGGCCGACGCCATCGTCGTCGCACGCGTCACGCGGCGCGGGTACATCCTCACCGACGACGTCGGCGACTACGGCGACCGGATCCCCGTGGCGAACACGCGCGACACGGTGCAGTTCGTCGCCGAGGTGACCGCCGCGCTCGAGGAGGTCGAGGGCTTCCACGAGGGCAACTACCTCGCGGCGATGCAGATCCCGCAGGTCGAGACCCCGCTGGCGTTCTACCTCCCGATCCGCAACGACGTGCGGGGCATCGGTCAGCGCAGCTCCGTCGACAGCCGCAGCGAGGTCTTCGACACCAACTCGATCTTCCGCACGGCCTTTCCCCTCGACGGCTTCGTCTACCTCAACTCCTACCGCTTCTACACCGACCCCCGCGCGGTGATCTTCGGCCGCTTTCTCATCTGCACGCAGGAGTTCGGTCACCGCTACGGCGCGATGCTCTCGACGCCCGCGTTCCCCGTCGGCGACGTCGACGCTTCGACCGATGACGCCGCCGTCGACGCCTCCGCCGACGCTGCCTCAGACGCCGCGGACGACGTCTTCACCGATGTGCTCACCGACGCGCCCGCCGACGCGCCTGCCGACGCGCTCACCGATGTCGCGAGCGACGTGTCGTCCGACGCGAGCGGCGACGTGGTCGATGGGTCGACGGGGCCCACGGCGCTCACGCGCGACGCCCTCCTCGGCCGCGGAAACACGGTCAACGGGATGGTCGTGAACCGCTCCCACTGGAGCTACTACTTCAACTCCGGCGGCTCGCCGATGGAGGGCAACAACTGGAACGAGATCGCGCCCGGCATGTTCCGCACGGACCGACCCACGTTCCGCTTCTCGCCCCTCGACCTCTACAACATGGGGCTCATCCCCGCGTCGGAGGTGCCCACCACGTACCTCATCGTCGACCCGCAGAACGCGCCGCGCAACGTCACCCGCGACAGCGCGCCGGAGTACTACAACCGCGTGGTCACCGTGCGGGGGCGCCGCGTCGACGTCTCGATGAACGACATCGTGCGGGCCAACGGGACGCGCACGCCCGCGTACCCATCGGCGCCGCGAAACCTCGACGTGGTGTGGGTGCTCCTCGCCGCGCCCGAAGACGTGAACGACGAGCTCGCCGCGGAGTTCGACGAGGCCATCGACTCGTGCGCGCTCGGGTACGCGTTCGCCACCGCCGAGCGCGGTCGCCTCGTCACCACCGTGCCGGGCTCCGACGGCGGCGTCGACGAAGACGCATCCTCGACGGGCGACGCCGCGGTCGACGCGCCCGAAGACGTCACCCGCCGCGACGTGCCCTTCGAACCCGACGTGCCCAACATCCCGCCGCCCGACGGGATGTCCATGCCCGGCGCAGACGTGCCCGCGACCGTCGCCCCCGCGGTTCGCGCCGAGGGAGGCTGCGCGTGCAGCGCCGCCGCGCCGAGGTCCAAGGGCGGCGCCTCGATCGCCCTCATGGCCGCGGCGGTCGTCGCGTTCTGTCGCCGCGCGCGTCGCGGCGTGATGGCCCGACGCGAACGGTGATACGTTCGGCTCCGTGCGCGAGACCGACGCCTCAACGCCGCAGACGAGCCTCCGGCACATCTTCCGCTGGGACCTCGACAAGACCTACCTCCACACGGAGTTCGACACGCTGATCGACATCGTGCGAACGGCCGTCGAGAAGCCCGAAGGCAAGCGCGCCGTCCCCGGCGCACCGGCGCTCATCCGAGAGCTCCGCGCGTCGGTGCCCTCGCGGGTCACCATCGTCTCGGGCAGCCCCGAACAGATGCGCAGCACCCTCGAGTCCAAGCTCCGCCTCGACGGCGTGCAGTGGGACGAGTTCGTCCTCAAGCCCTCGCTCAAGAACATCTTGCGGTTCCGCTTCCGCGCGCTGCGAGACCAGGTGGGCTACAAGCTCCCGGCGCTCCTCGCGGCGCGGCTCAAGGCCCCCGCCGACGTGCCCGAGACCCTCTTCGGCGACGACGCCGAGGCCGACGCGCTCGTCTACACCCTCTACGCAGACATCCTCGGCGACCGCCTCAACGACAAGATGCTCTCGGCCGTGATGGAGCACGCGAACGCCTATCCCGACGCGATCTCCGAGACCATCCGCCTCGCCAACCTCGTCGAGCGCACGGACCCCGTCCGACGGATCTTCATCCACCTCGAGCGCAAGAGCGACCCGGCGTTCTTCCGTCGCTACGGCGCCCGCGTGGTGCCGGTGTTCAACTACTTTCAAGCCGCCCTCGCGCTCGTGGCCGACGGGGTGCTCCAGCCCATTTCAGCGCTCCGCGTCGCCGCGGTCATCCTCGCGGACAAGAGCGTCTCGCCCGACGACCTCGCGCGCTCCGCGGCGGACCTCATCACCCGAGGGCACCTCGCCCTCGCGGCCCTCGCCCCCGTGGTCGCGTCCGCGCGCTCGAACGAAGGGCCCCTCGACCTCGACGACGAGACCCGAAAGCTCTTCGCCGACGCGCTCGCCGCCGTGAACGTCGAGCACGTCGAGTTCGAGCCCGTGACCATCGACTACCTCGCCGCCCTCACCGACGACCGCGCCCGTTGGGAGGCCGCCCGCAAAGAAGCGAAAGCCGCTTCGAAGAACAAGAAGAGCAAGAAGGCCGACGACGAGGCGTGATCTCGCGCCCTCCGCGGCCGTCGCCCGATGGACGTTCGCGCTGCGGCTCCCTACACTGAGCGCATGCTTCGCCGATACGCACGCCGCTCGACTCTCGCGCTCGCGCTCGCCGCGTCGCTCCCGGGCTGCGGGGCCAAGACCGGCCTCCTCGTGCCCGACGTCATCGAAGATCGCCCGCCCACGCCCGACGTGCCCACGACGCCGCCCGTGCTCTGCGTCGACGAGCAACCCGACACGGGCGTGCTCCGGGTCAACCTCGAGACGCGCCCGCAGCTCTCCGTGGCCGACGTGTTCTTTCTCATCGACCGCACCGGCTCGATGGACGGCGAGATCGACAACATCAAGGCCAACCTCCAGAACACCATCGTCCCGCAGATCGCGGCGGCCATCAGCGACGTGCAGTTCGGCGTCGCGAGCTACGCGGACTTCCCGCTGTCGCCGTACGGCGACCGGGGAGACGTGCCCTTCACCCTCGTCTCCCCCATCGATCGGAGCGTTTCGAACGTTCAGGGCGCCGTGAACAGCGTCGTCGCCTCGGGCGGCGGAGACAACCCCGAGGCCATGATCGAGGCGCTCTATCAGGTCGCCTCGGGCGAGGGCTACGCGCCGTGGATCTCCGCGCGCTCCCCCTGCGCCGGACCGAGCCGCTCGGGCTACGCGTGCTTCCGCCGCGACGCGCTTCCGATCATCATCCTCATCGCCGACGCGCCGTCGCACAACGGACCGACGCCGCGCAACGACTACGACGCCGCGGCCTTTCTCAACCCCGCGACGTGCCCCCCGACGATCCCGCGGTGCCAGGCTTCTCGCGCGCCGCACTCGTTCGACGAGGCGATGGGCGCGGTCAACCGCCTCGGCGCGCGGGTCATCGGCATCAACTCGGGCACCTCGTCGCTCTCGGGCCTCGCGGACCTCACGCAGATCGCCACCGCGACGAGCACGGTCACCGCCGCGGGCGCGCCGCTGGTGATCTCGATCCGCACCGACGGCGCCGACCTCGACTCGCGCGTCGTCTCCGCGGTGCAGACCTTCACCCGCCAGGTGCGCTTCAACGCCTCGGCGCGCGTCGTCGACCTCGACGCGATGAACCCCGCGTCGCGCATCGTCCGCGCGGTGCGCCCCGCGTCGGCCTCGCCCGCGGGCTCGGTGCAGCGCTTCGACGACACGAGCTTCTACGGCGTGATCCCGGGCACGCGGCTCACCTTCGCGCTCGAGCTCATCACGCCGCTCCCGCGCACGTCGGTCACGCAGCGCATCCCGGCGAGGGTGCAGTTCCTCGGCGACGGACGCGCGAACCTCGGCTTCCGCGACATCGAGATCGTGATCCCCGCGATCGATCAGCGCTGCGACGGCGCCGACGCGGGCGCCGCCATGGACGCCGCCACGGACTGACCTCGCATCCCTCGCACGAATCTCTCTCCGACAAGCAAGTCACAGCGCGCGATCGAGCGTCTATCATCGTCGGCCCGCAGGTCGCGTCCGCGGCCCTTGCGCAGCGCCACTCCGCGAAGACCCACCACAGGAGCTCGGTCCACGACGATGACACGCCACCTCGCGCTCGCCTCGCTCACGCTCGCGCTCGCCGCCGCGCCCCTCGCGCCCGCGCTGGCCTTCTGCGGCTTCTACGTCTCCGACGCGAACCAGTCGCTCGTGAACAAGGCCACGCGCGTGGCCCTCATGCGCGAGGGGACGCGCACCGTGCTCTCGATGAGCAACGACTACGACGGCCCCGCGCAGGACTTCGCGATGGTCGTCCCCGTGCCCATCGTGCTCCAGCAGGAGAACGTCCACACGCTGCCGCAGGAGGTGTTCACGCACCTCGAGTCGCTCACGGCCCCGCGCCTCGTCGAGTACTGGGAGCAGGACCCCTGCTACCGCCCTCCGGCGATTCGATACCGCACCGCGCGGCGCCCGATGTCCGGCGCCGGTATGGTCCCCACCGACGAGGCCGCCGATGATCGCGACCTCGGGGTTCGCATCGAGGCACGCTTCTCCGTGGGCGAATACGACGTGCTGGTGCTCTCGGCCACGCAGTCGACGGGCCTCGAGACGTGGCTGCACCAGAACCACTACAACATCCCCGCTGGTGCCGCGGAGTACCTCGCGCCCTACGTCCGCGAGCAGTGGAAGTTCTTCGTGGCGAAGGTCGACATCGAGCGCGCGCAGCGCAGGCCCGGCGGCGGCGTGCGGCTCTCTCCGCTGCGCTTTCACTACGACGCGCAGGACTTCCGCCTCCCCGTGCGCCTCGGGCTGATGAACGCCAACGGCGCGCAGGACCTCATCGTGTACGTGCTGCACCCGACGTCGCGCTTCGAAGTGGCCAACTACGCCAACGTGTTCATCCCCACGAACCTCGACGTCTCGAACTCGGCGCGAGGGAACTTCGGCGAGCTCTACGCGCGGCTCTTCGACTACACGCTCGACCAGGCCGGCGGGCGCGCCGTCGTGACCGAGTACTCGTGGAGCACGAACTCCTGCGACCCGTGCCCGACGCCGCCCATCGATCAGTCCGAGCTCCAGGTGCTCGGCGCCGACGTGCTCGGTCAGGGGCGCCCCGGCTTCGACCAGAGCTATCACGTCTACAACATGACCGTGACGCGGCTCCACACGCGCTACGACCGCGCCACGCTCACCGAGGACCTCGTGTTCCGCGAGGCCCCTCCCGTCTCGGGCGGACGCGAGGTCGAGGGCGCCTCGGGGCGCCTCGAACAGGGCGCGACCCCCGCGCAATACGGCGGAAACAACTTCCAGGCGCGCTACGCGATCCGTCACCCGTGGACGGGGCCCATCCGCTGCGCCAACCCCGTCCGCGGTCGTTGGGGCGGACCTCCCAACGGCGCGACGCCGCCGCCCGTCGCGGCGCGCGACCTCGCCGACGTCACCCGCGGACGCCTCCGCCTCGCCTCGTACGTGCGCTCTCCGATCCCGGCGCTCTCACGCGGCTCGACGCCGCCGCGCGTGGCGCCTCCTCCGCCGCAGCCTCCGCCGACGCCGCCCTCGGTGACGCCTCCGTCCACCCGCACGCCGACCGTGGCGCCCGGCGGACGCGTGATCCAGAAGGCCGACGCGCGCAGCGTCAAGGCGTGGGGGGCGACGGCGCTCCTCGTCGCGATGGGGCTCTTCGTTCGACGCCGCGTGAAGCGCTGAGTCGCGCCTCGCCGCTCAGCGCATCAGCGCCTTGACCACCAGCACCACCCCGAGCGCGAAGACCGCGCACGACGAGATCACAGGGAGCACGCGGAAGAGCGCGCCCTCCGTCGAGATGCGTTCGAAGCGCTGACGCGCCATCACGAACGCGAGCCCGATCGCCGTCAGCACCGCCGCGAGCCCGAGCGAGAACGCCACGAGCAGCGCGAGCCCGAAGGCCACGCGGTGCATCCCGATGGCCGCGAGCAGCACCACCAGCGCGCCAGGACACGGAACGATCCCGCCGCTCACGCCGAGCGCGATGAGGCTGCGCGTGCTGATCTCCTCGGGGGGCAGGTGCGAGTGCCCGTGATCGTGGTCATGCCCGTGGTCGTGCTCGTGCGCGCGGGGCTCAGCGTGCTCGTGACCGTGGTCATGCGCGTGACCGTGATCGTGGTCATGCGCGTGACCGTGATCGTGGTCGTGCGTCGTATCGCGAGCGCTCTCCTGACCGCGCATACGCTTCACGCGCGCAGGCAGCTGCGAGAGCGCGATGCCCGCGACGAGCGCGCCCGAGGCGAGCTCCAACGCGCGCAGGAGCTTGTCGGAGCCCACGTACTGCTCGATCACGAGCGCGAACACACCGAGCACGAAGACCGAGGCCGTGTGCGCGACCGTGACCGTCGCACCCAGGATCAGCGCGTGTCGCGGACGCCCTCGCGCACCCACGAGCCACGCCGCCACGAGGGTCTTGCCGTGACCGGGAGAGAGCGCGTGACCCGCCCCGAGCGCGAAGGCCACCGCGAGCGCGAAGAGCACGAACCACGGAGAGCGATGCGGATCTCGCAGCAGCGCGACCAGCCTCGCGCCGTCGCTCGTCGCGCCGGGGCGCTCGCTATGGGCGACGCCCGGGCGCACGCTCGCGCCGCCCGCGGCCATCGAGGCTGCGGAGCGGTCGAAGACGAAGGTGGCGTCGTCGATGCGGGGAGGGCGCACCGTGGATGATCCCGGGTTGTCGGGGTCCATCGGGTACGAGAGCGCTGCGCCCGCGCGAGGCCCATCGGGCAACGTCGAAGAGACCACGCGCCCCTCGGGCGATGACTCCGCGCCGAGCTCTCTCCAACCTCCGCGACCCGCTTGAAAGCCGTCACGCAGCCGCACCGAGCATCGCGACCCGAGCGCGTCGGGGAGGGCCGCGCGAAACTCGATCGCCACGCGGAGCGTCGAGAGACCGTTCTGCCCCTGCGGCGCTTCGATGCCGTGAAAGACCTCCCGCAGCGGCGTCTGTACACCATCGACCTCGAGCGAGAGCGTCGGGAGCACGCGACTCACCAGACCTTGCACATAGGCGTCGCGCTCGGCAGGGGTCACCGCGCCATCGTGGTTGGCGTCGAGCGATTCGATTTCAGTCCATGCGGGCATTTCGGCGAAATCGATGAGGTAGTCGACCTCGACCTCGCGGGTGTGCAGACGAATTCCCGCGTAGCGATTGATCGATGAGAGGCCGAGGGGGTGCGCGAGCGCGGCTCCTTGCACAGTCAGTGCGGCGAGGAGAAGCGCAAGACCGGAGCGTCGGGCGCGCGGGCTCATACCGAGCGAGCGTCGTATCACGAAGAAGCGCCGCTCGAACCGTGGACGCGGCGATGCTTGATGTGAAAACATCCGTCGCGCCGTGGATCCGCAACGCAACGCCGCACTCGCCTCGGACCTTGCTGATCCATCCTCGGCATTCGGGCGACGCTCGGGCCTCGCGCCCATCGGGAGCCGACCCGACGAGCTCGACACCATCGCCGTGGCGCTCACCGAAGCCGCCAGCGCAGCGACCGATCGGCTTGCTGCAACGGTAAGAACGCTCAGACCGGAGGGGGCGCTCAACGGGTCCACTGTGAGCGCGCTCCACACCGACGTGCGGCTGTTGCACGCTGCGGTCGATCACCTCCGCGCGCTCCACGCGGAGGGAGACGTCGTCGCGAAGCCCGCGCCCGAGCTCCTCGACGCGGCCTCCATCGCCCGCGACATCGCCGAGGAGCTCCAGGCCGAAGGGCTCCACGTGCAGATCGAGTCGTCGGGGGCCGGGCTCGTGTTCCCCGGTCACGCGCCCGACGTGCGGCGCATCCTGCGCTGGATGATCGAGCGCGCCACCGCGGCGGACAGCGCGCCGTGGCTCCGATTGAGCATCGCCGCCGACGAGGGCTCCGTCGCGTTCGAACTCCCGTGGCCCGAAGACGACGCCTCGACCACCGCGGGCGCCGAGCGCGAGTGGCTCGTGCACCTCATCCACGAGCAGGCCGGGACGCTCTCCACCCGAGGCTTCAGGGCGCGCGTCGCCTTTCCGCTCGAGTCTCCGTCGCGCGACGTGATGCGCGACCCCGACGCCCTCACGCGCGAGATCACCGCGCTCCGCGAGCAGCGCGCCGCGCAGGCCCGAGAGTCCGCCTCCGTGACCGCGCAGCTCCGCGCCGCGCAGGCCGAGCTCGCCTTCGTCCGCGCCTACGCCACGCGCCTCGAATCGATGCTCCGCGCCGGGGCGCTCGACCTCCAGCGCACGCTCGACGGCATCGGCGGAAGCGCGGCGGCCCTCGCCGAACACGACCCCAACGCCTCCGAGGTTCAGACCGGCGTGCAGCGGGCCCTCGACCGCGTCGTGGTGCTGCTCCAGGACGCGGGCGTGCAGCTCCACGAGACCACCGAGAGCCACGTCGGACCGCGGATCCACAGCGAGGAGCCCGACCCCATCGACGCGCTCGAGAGCCTCGGCGTCCCGGGGCCCGAGGCGCCTGCCTCGACGCACGCGCGCACGCTCCCTCCCGTCGCGGGCGACCCCGACGAGGCGGAGATCCCCCTCGCCGAACACATCTGATCGGGTGACCTCGTCGACCACGATGACCCGCCGCGTCCGCGCGCGGGCGGCGGCCTTCGGATTTCACCGCGTGGGCTTCGCGCGCGCCGCGCCCCTCGTCGACGACCACGCCCGCTATGAGCGCTGGCTGGCCGACGGGCTCCACGGAGACATGACCTGGCTCGCCAACGAGCGCGACGCGCGGCGCGACGTCGAGCACCCGTGGATCCTCCCTGGCGCGCGCAGCGTCGTGGTCTGCGCGCTGTCGTATCACCGCGGCGACGAGCCTTCGCCCATCGAAGGGGCCGCCGTGGCCCGCTACGCGCGGGGCCGCGACTACCACAACTTCTTTCGCAAGAAGCTCCGCAAGCTCGCGGCGTGGATGCGCTCGGAGTTCGGCGCCGAGGCGCGCCCGACGGTCGACACGTCGCCCGTGCTCGAACGCGCCTGGGCTCGCCTCGCGGGCGTCGGCTTCGTCGGCAAGAACGGCTGCATCATCGCGCCGGGCCTGGGCTCGTACCTCCTCCTCGGCGAGGTGGTGACCGACCTCGCGCTCGACCCCGACGAGCCCATCGAGCAGCGCTGCGGGAGCTGCACGCGATGCCTCGACCTGTGCCCCACGCGGGCCTTCGTCGAGCCCATGGTCCTCGACGCGCGACGCTGCGTCTCGTACCTCACGATCGAGCGCGCGGGGCCCATCGACGCCGCGTTGCGTCCGCTCATGGGCGACAGGATCTTCGGCTGCGACGACTGTCAGGACGTGTGCCCGTTCAATCGCACGGCGCCTCCGCCCGCGGAGTCGACGCGGGAGTTCGCGAGCGACGGGCGCTGGTCTGCGCTGCCTCCAGAGCGACTCGTTGCGGTTGAACCCGAGGTGTTCGATCGCGTCGCCGAGGGGAGCTGCCTCGCGCGTCCGGGCGCCGACGGGATGGCGCGCAACGCCGCCGTGGTGCTGGGCAACACGGGCTCTCGCAGGCACCTCGCGGTGCTGAGAGAGACCGCCGCGTCACACCGGAGCGAGACGGTGCGAGAGGCGGCGGCGTGGGCGGTGGATGCGATCGAGGCGAGGGAGGGGACGGAGCCGTAGCGGGGCGCTGCGGTGCGCTCAGGAGTCCTTCGGGCCGTGCGAGGCGAGGCCGCCCTTGCGACCGGCGACGCGCGCGGCTTCGGAGTTCCACTCGTGGCCGGTGCCCTTGCTGTGCGACGCCTGGCCGCCCTTGCGCGCGATCTCGCGCTGCTTCTCCGCGCTCATCGCGGCGAAGCCCCTGCGCGCCTTGGGGCGCGGCGCTGCCGACGTGCGGGTCGCGTTCGCGGCGCCGTCGGCCTCCTGGCGCGACGGGCCATGCTCGCTCGGCACCATAGACTGGCTGTTCGAATGGCTCATGATGAAGTCTCCTCTTCGCGCGTAGGGGGCGCGCGCATCGGCGTCGTCGAGACGTCGCCGACCGTCCTCCGCGCTTCGGCGGCGCGTCGTCGTCACCATTGACGGCACGCGGCGCGGGTGTGGCGTCGTGCGAGCGCTGGCGCTCTGTCGCTTCGCCTTCTCGCTCTGTTCTAACGGAATACGCCGCGCAGGCTTTAGCGAGCTCAGACGTTTTCTGAGACAGCGGCGCCACAGGGTCTCGAGGGGCGCGCTCGCGTCGCGAGGCGGCGGGAGAATTCCCGTGAAGATCAGACCGAGGTGATCTTGCGGCGCGCGAGGTCCGCCGCGCCCGCCACGCCCGCCGTCGCGCCGAGCGCGCTCTCGACGATGCGAACCGACTTTCGAAGGTCGGGGTGACTGGCGTAGTCGATCCCCTCGCGCACGGCGTCTTTGACGTAGTCGCTCGCGAACCACACGCCGCCGCCCATGAGGAGCACGTCGGGGTTGAGCACGTTGATCACCGCGCCGAGCGAGCGACCGAGGAGGTCTCCGCCCTGTTCGAGAAGCACCCGCGCGTCGGGGTCGCCCTTGCGCGCGGCGCGCTCCAGGTCGAGCGCCGTGACCTCGGGGTACGCCTCCGCGGGGAGGAGCTTCAGGCCGCCCTGCGCGCGGACCTCGCTCGCCCTGCGCGCCAGCGCCGCGCCGCCCACGTAGGCTTCAAGGCAACCGCGGCGACCGCAGCCGCAGAGGGGACCGTCGTTGGGGCCGCTCTTCACGTGGCCGATCTCGCCGCCGAAGCCGCGCGCGCCCGTCCAGAGCGTGCCGCCCGCGATGATCGCCGAGCCGACCCCCGCCCCGAGGAACACCACCAGCAGCGTGTCGGCCCCGACGCCCGCGCCGAAGCGGTACTCGCCCCACGCGATGGCCTTGAGGTCGTTGTAGACCACCACGGGCACGCCGAGCCTGCGCTCGAGGAGCTCACCGAAGGGCACGTCGATCCAGCCCAGGTTGGGCGCCCTCGCGATGAACCCCGTGCCCTTCTCGACCCACGCCGCGACGCCGACGCCCACGGCGTCCACAGGCGCTCCACCCGACACCGCCTCGACGGAGCGCACCACCGCGTCGATCGCATCGACAGGCTTGCGCAGCCCGCCGTGCTCGAACGCGCGCAGCGACGACACCGCGCCGTTGGGCGCCACCACGCCCGCGCGCAGCCCCGTTCCGCCGAGGTCGATGCCGACGACGCTCACGCGCCCTCTCGCGCCCTTCGCACCACGTCTTCGACCTCGCGGCGGAGCTCGTCTCGGCGCGCCTCGCTCACGGCTTCGAAGCGCAGCACGAGGACGGCCTGGGTGTTCGACGCGCGCACGAGGCCCCAGCCGTCGCCGAAGTTCACCCGCGCGCCGTCGACGTCGGCCACCGCGTGCGTCGGCTGGTAGTGCGCGAGCACCGCGGCGACCACCTTGAACTTCAGCTCGTCGGGGCACGGAACCCTGATCTCGGGCGTCACGAAGGTCGGCGGCAGGTCGGCGAGCATCTCGCCGAGGCCCTGCTCCGACGACGAGAGGATCTCGAGGAGGCGCAGCGAGGCGTAGATCGCGTCGTCGTAGCCGAAGTAGCGGTCCGCGAAGAAGAGGTGCCCCGACATCTCGCCCGCGAGGAGCGCGTGCTCCTCCTTCATCTTGGCCTTGATGAGCGAGTGGCCGGTCTTCCACATGATGGGGCGGCCGCCGTGCTTCGCGATGTCGTCGTAGAGCGTCTGCGAGCACTTCACCTCGCCCAGGATCGCCGCGCCCGGATGCCGCGCGAGCACCGCGCGCCCGAAGGCCACGAGGAGCTTGTCGCCCCAGATGATCTCGCCCTTCGCGTCGACGGCGCCGAGGCGGTCGGCGTCGCCGTCGTAGGCGATCCCCACGTCGGCCCCCGAGGCGCGCACGCGCTCGATGAGCTCGGCCACGTTCTCGGGCAGCGTCGGGTCGGGGTGGTGGTTCGGAAAGCGCCCGTCCATGTCGCAGTAGAGCGCCTCGGGCTCGATGCCCACGGCGCGCATCGCCGCGAGGGCGAGGGGACCGCCAGCGCCGTTGCCCGCGTCGACCACGACCTTGAGGGGCTTCGAACCGAGACGGATGTTGCCCTTCATCCACGCCACGTAGCGCGGGCCCACCTCGACGTCTTCGACGTGTCCGCCGGGCTCGCGGATGAACTCGCGGCGCTCGATGCGATCGGCGAGCGCGCGGATCTCCTCGCCGTGCACGGTCCCCTTGCCGATGAGGATCTTGAAGCCGTTGTCCTCCGGGGGGTTGTGGCTCCCGGTGACCATGATCCCGCCGTCGGCGTCGAGGTGGTTCACCGCGAAGTAGAGGAGCGGCGTCGGGCCCTCCTCGATCTGCACGACGTGTCGGCCCGTCTCGACGAGTCCCTCGACGAGGGCCTTTCGAAGCCGCTTCGAAGAGACGCGGCAGTCGTGGCCGACCATGATCCTGCGCTTGCCGCGCGAGGCCATCACCGTGCCGAGGGCGCGTCCGAGGTCGCGAATGAGGTCGTCGTCGAGGTCGCGGTCTGCGCGGCCGCGGATGTCGTACTCACGAAAGATCTGGGTGTTCATCGCTGCTCCGTCATCGCAAGGCTCAGAGCACGTCGCCGCGGCCCTTGGGCCCGAGCGCGTCGACGGCCTTCTTCACGTCTTGAGCGCGCTCGCGGGGAACCACGAGCAGCGCGTCGGGCGTGTCGACCACCACGAGGTCGCGCACGCCCACGAGCGCCACGACCTTGCCGTGCGGCGCTACCACCATGTTCCCCTCGGCGTCGCAGAGCACCGCGCCGTCGGCGCGAACGACGTTGCCAGCGGCGTCGCGGGCGCCGAGCTCCCACGCGGCCTGCCAGCTCCCGACGTCGCTCCAGCCGCAGTCGACGGGCACCACGGCGACCTCGGCGACCTTCTCCATCACGCCGTAATCGATCGAGACCGCGGGCAGTCGCGGAAACCGGTGCTCGATCTCGGCGCGCTCGTCGCCGCCCTTCTGCGCCACGGCGTCGAAGACCGCGACGGCCTCCGAGACCTCGGGCATGTGCTTCGCCACGGCCTCGCGCATCACGTCGGCGCGGAACACGAAGATCCCCGCGTTCCAGAGGTGCTCGCCGTCGTAGAAGAAGCGCTGCGCCCTCGCCGCGTCGGGCTTCTCGACGAAGGCCCGCACGCGCTGAACGCCCGCGGGCGCGCCCTTCATCGCCTCGCCGACGTGGAGGTACCCGTAGCCCGTCTCGGGGCGCGTGGGCTTGATCCCGAGGGTCACGATGGAGCCCGTCGCGGCGGCGTCGCACGCGGTCTGGAGGCTCGCGACGAACGCGGCCTCGTCGGCGATGTACGCGTCGGCGGCGAGCACCACCACCACGGCCTCGCGGTCGCGGCGCTGGATCATCGCCGTGGCCCAGGCCACGCAGGGGCCCGTGTTTCGCCCCGCGGGCTCGAGCATGAGGTTCTCGACGGGGAGCTCCGGAAGCGCTTCTTTCGCCGCGTCGGCGAGGTCGGCGCGGGTCACCACGAAGACGTTCTCGATGGGCGAGAGCGTGGCCACGCGGCGCGCGGTGGCCGTGATGAGCGCCGTGCTCCCGTCGCCCGCGAGCGGCAGAAACTGCTTGGGGTGCAGCTTGCGCGAGAGGGGCCAGAAGCGCGTGCCCGATCCCCCCGCCATGATGACCGTGTAGACCTTCTTCATCGCTCTCCTCGCGGCGCCGTTGCGTCTATCACGGCGCCCACGCGGGAGGGAACACCCGCGGCTTTGTTGCCTTCGCCGCCGCCCTGGTTGAGGGTCGCCCGAGCCGATGTTTCGAGACGCATTTCGACGCGCCGCCCCGCGCACCCTGCTCGCCCTCTCGGCGCTTGTCTCGGCCTGCGAGACGCAGCCCACGCACGAGGTGATCTCGCTCACCGACCTTACGCCCAGGCAGGTCGAGGTCGGCGATCGCATCGTGGTGCAGGGGAGCGGGTTTCCCCTTGCAGCAGACATCCGAAGGGTGAGCCTCCGCCTCTCGGGGGTGCTCTCTCGCCCGGGGCTCCCCCAGTGCCCGAGGCCCGTCAGCCTCACGATTTCAGACCCCGCCGAGACCGGATCGGTCATCGACCCCATCACGGGCGTCGAGCACGAGTCGCTCTACGCGGCCGCGTCGATTCACACGCTCCGCGTCGAGGGCGGCAACCGCATCGAGTTCACGGTCACCGAAGAGGTGCTCCGCGCGCTCACGACCTGCCCGGGAGAGCGTTCGCGCGTGGTGGCGCCGCACTCCACCGTGGCGCTCACGGGGCCGCGGGCGGGCGTGTCGATCGAGGTCGAGACGATGCAGGGCACCACGCTGGCCTCCGCGAGAGCCCTCCGCGGACCGCGCGTCGACGTGCTCTCTCCGTGGGGGCGCACCCTCGACGCGGAGCGTACGGCGAGGGCCGAGGCCGACCGCGCGCTGTCGTTCATGGGCCTCCGTCTCGCCGCGGTGCACCCCGCCGAGGGAGGGCTCCAGATCGAGCACGTCACGCCTGGATCACCGGGCGATGAAGCGGGTCTCGTCGACGGAGACATCGTTGAGAGGCTCGATGGCGCGACGCTCCTGGGTGTGAGCGATTTTCGTCCGTCGCCGGGCGCCGAGCTCGCGGTGATCTCGGTGCGTCGCGGTGACGCCGTCGAAGATCGTCCCGTTCACGTTGGAGCGCTCACGCGTGGTGTTCCCCTCGACGTGGTGGCGACCGCCGTCGCGCTGCTCGCGGCGCTCGCCGTCGTGGCCTTCGGAATGTCTCCCCGCCGCGGGCTCCTGGGGTGGGCCGCGTCGCGCTTCGCGCCGACCGTTGGGTCGCTCCCGCAGTCGTCGGCGCCGTCGCGCCTGAAGCGCTTCAGCGATGGGCTTCGAGAGGTCTTCGCGGGCGACATGGAGCGCTCGATGCTGACCTTCGCCGCGGTGGCGACGACGGCGCTCGTGGTGCCCTTCGGCCAGGCGATCTTCGCGCTCGACCCCGACGTGTCGCTCGCGCACCTCACCAACCTCCTCGCCACGGTCGCGCTCTCGGCGCTCACGGCGCGCGCGGCGTCTCCGAACCCGACGACCGCTCTCACTGCGCGCGCCGTCGGGCGGCGGCTCCTCATGGAACTCCCCGCGCTCTGCGCAGTCGTCGCGACGGTGCTCCTCTCGGGCGAGCTCCGCGTCGTCGGCGTGATGACCTCGCAGAGCGGCGCTCCCTGGGGTTGGAACCTCTTCCGCAACCCCGCGCTCCTCGCGCTCGGCGTGGCGCACCTCGGCTCGCTGATGATGTTCGCGCCCGAGGCCCGCGCGCAGTCTTCGCGAGGGCTCCGCGCCGCGACCTGGGCGCTCCTCGTGGCGCGTTCGGCGCTGGCCTCCGTGCTGCTCCTCGGCGGCGCGCGCGTGCCCGGCGTCGAGCTCTCCTCGCAGGAGTCCGCCGTGGGCTTCCAGATGCTCGGCGCGTTGCTGCTGATGGCGAAGACCTGGGGGCTCGTGGCCCTGGCGCGCGCGCTCGCGCCCCGCGTCGGAGCGGCGCACCCGACGCTGCTCACCACCGTGGCGCTGCGGTACCTCGCGCCGCTCGGCGTGATCGGCGTGACGCTCGTGGCCTCGTGGGAGCCCCTCTCTCGCGCGGTCCCTCCGAGCGCCTGGGAGCTCGCCGTGATGGTCTCGTCGCTCGCGACCTTCGCGGCCTGCGCGACCGGCGTGGGTGTGCTGCTCCCGTCGATGCAGCGCGCGCGCTGAGCACCACTCGCGCAGCTCGTTCGCAACGGTGGATCTCCAGCAGAGCGCTTGTTTTCCGTGGCCTCGGAGAGATATGCCTATCCCCGATGTGGCGCGGCATTGCACGGACGTGGCTCCTGGCCTCGGCGCTCGCTGCGGGGTGCGTCCCCGACGTGCGCCTCTACCGCATCGACGCGGGCGGTGACGGCGGTGACGTCTCCGACGTGATCGACGTCTCGGATGTGATGGACGTCTCGGATGTGATCGACGTCTCGGATGTGATGGACGTCTCGGATGTGACGGACGTCTCCGATGTGACCGACGTCTCCGATGTGACCGACATCACCGACGTGGTCGACGTCACCGATGCGACCGACGTGACTGACGTTCGCGACGTGACCGATGTGTTGACGTGTCCCGCGGGGCAGGGCGTATGCGCGGGCGTATGCCGTGACCTCGCGACCGATGTGACGAACTGCGGCGCGTGTGATCGACGCTGCGCGTTCCCCCACGCGGGGGCGACGTGCAGCGCGGGCGTGTGCGTGCGTGCCGCCTGCGAGTCGGGCTACGGAGACTGCAACGCGACGCCCTCCGACGGCTGCGAGACCGAGCTCCGCGCGACCTCGGGCGACACCAACAACTGCGGCGCGTGCGGAACCCGGTGTCCGCTCCCTCCCGTGGGCGCGATGGCGGTGTGCAGGTCGGGCCTCTGTGACGTGAGCATCATGTGCCCCGCGGGCCTGGGCGACTGCGACGGCGTCGCGGCCAACGGGTGCGAGACCACCACCGCGACGAGCTCCTCACACTGCGGACGCTGCGGCAACGCGTGCCCCGCCTCGCAGACGTGCTCCGCGGGCGCCTGTCAGTGCGCCGTCGGCGTCACCTGCGGATCGACCTGCTGCCCCGCGGGACAGACCTGCTCCTCGGGAGTCTGCTGCCCCGCGGGACAGACCGCGTGCGGCGGCGTCTGCGTCGACGCGAACACCAGCGTCTCGAACTGTGGCGCGTGCGGAAACGCCTGCCCTACAAGGGCCAACGCCTCTCCCGCCTGCGCGAGCGGCGCGTGCGGAAACGCCTGCGCCGCGGGCTTCGGCGACTGCGACGGGATGCTCTCCACGGGCTGCGAGACCAACGTCCGAACGAGCGCGTCGCACTGCAGCGCGTGCGGAATCGCTTGCGGGGCAGGGCAGTCTTGCGTGCTGGGGATGTGCTGCGCCTCGGGGCAGTCGGTCTGCGGCGGCGCCTGCGCCGACACGAACACGAGCGCATCGAACTGCGGCGCGTGCGGAAACGTCTGTGCGACAGGGCAATCGTGCGTGGCCGGGGCCTGCGCGTGCGCGACGGGCACCACGCTCTGCGGCGGCGCCTGCGTCGACACGCGGACCAGCAACGCCCACTGCGGCGCGTGCGGACGGAGCTGCCTCTGCAACGCGGGCGCGTGCGCGACGGGCGACGGACTCGTCGCGGGACTCCGGCACACCTGCGTCCGCATGAGCGACGGCACCGCGCGCTGCTGGGGGGGCAACGACTCCGGGCAGCTCGGTGACGGGACCCTCACCGCGCGGAACACGCCCGCCGCAGTCGCCGGACTCACCGGAGTCGTCCAGCTCGCTGCGGGGGCGGACCACACGTGCGCGCGGCTCTCGGGCGGCACCGTGGTGTGCTGGGGCGAGAACATCTGGGGCCAGCTCGGCGACGGCACCAGCACGAATCGCCGCAATCCCACGGCGGTCACGGGGCTCACCAACGCGGTGGAAATCGCCGCGGGAGATGACATCTCCTGCGCGCGCAGGAGCGACAACACCGTCGTGTGCTGGGGCCACAACCTCTACGGCGGCCTCGGTGACGGCACCACCACCACGCGCACCGAACCGGTGGTGATGTCTGGCGTGAGCGACGCCGTGATGGTGCGCACGAGCGGCGCCCACACCTGCGTCGTGCGCTCCGGCGGGGGCCTTCGGTGTACGGGCCGCAACGGCTTCGGACAGCTCGGCGACATGACCACCAGCGAGCGCTCCACCGTCGTCGATGTCATGGGGATCTCCGCCGCAGTGGAGGTCTCGCTCGGCTCCGACTTCACCTGCGCACGCTTGATGGACGGGACCGTCCGCTGTTGGGGCGCGGGCGGCGCGGGGCGTCTCGGCGATGGGACGGACACTGAGAGCCCCACGCCCGTGCGCGTGACCGGCCTCGACTCCGTGACACAGCTCGCAGGGTGCGGCGGAGATTTCACATGCGCGCGAAGAACAGACGGCACCGTGCGCTGCTGGGGACAAGGCTCGCACGGGGAGCTCGGCGACGGGAGAGGCGCCTCCACCTCGTCGCCTGTCACCATGTCAGCCACGGGCGTCGTCGAGGTCGCCGTCGGATTCCAGCACGCGTGCGTGAGAACCGCTCAGGGCATGGTGATGTGCACTGGCTACAACAGCAGCGGACAGCTCGGCAACGGGACGACCTCTCACCGCCTCGAACCCGTCTCCGCCCTCTGGCTTTGAATCCCCGTCAGCGTCTCGGGCGCGCTCTCCCCGGCTCGCCCTGGAGCGCCTTCGCGATCAGGTCAGGCGCGACCTGAGTCGCCGGCACCGTGCGCGCGCGAGGCGGCGGCGCGCGGCGGGCGTTGCGTCCTGCGAACCTGCGCGTCGGGCGCGCGTCGTCTTCGAACCAGGTCCGCACGTCGGCGTCGAGCCCGAGGCCGTGCATGTAGTTGTAGAGGGCCTTTCGGAGCCCCGCGCCGAGCC
>JBPOHC010001040.1:0-3344 GCA_052035985.1 Myxococcota bacterium
ATCTGCTCGATCTCGGCGTCGGTGAGCTCGCCGAGGCGCGCGGCCGCACGGAGGCGCATCCCGCGCTCGCCCGCGAGCTGAAGTTGCTGCGAGATCCCCGCTTCGACGTCGACGCCTGTCCCCGAGATGCCGAAACGAGGGCCCACGGCGAAGGTCACCTCGGGGTTCGTAGGTTGGAGGACGGAGGCCGCGACGCGGGCGGCTTCGACCCGCGAGCGGGTCGCGCGTGCGACGAGCAGGAGGGGCGAGTGCCGGTCGGCCCACGTGAGCACCGCGGGCAGGGAGACCTCCGCGGTCGGCGGCGCCTCTGTCGTCCGTCCGGGGAGGCCCGAGGGCGTCGCGCGTTCGACCACGCGCCCTCGGGCGTGCGGCGGCAATCCCTCGTCGGGAGCGCGGGGGCGAAGCTCGGTGGGCACGTGCGCACAGTCCACGAGCGAGAGGGCGATCCCCGCCACAGCACATCGCCAGAGTCGGGGCGTCATCCCGCCGGGAGCGTACCCGCTCAACACCGATTGTCAATCGGTGTTGAGGCTTCACGCGTGTCGCCTGTGCGCCTCGCGACACTCGCTATCGAAGAGGATCAGACGTGTACGATGGCTCGGACGGAGCGCGCTCTCTCGCGAGGCAGCCCACTGCAACTACAGATTGACAGTCGGTTTTTCTCGCGGCTAACGTCGGTGCTTCATGGAGATCCCCCTTCTCGGTGACCTTGAGATGTCGGTCCTCGAGCACCTGTGGGCGCACGGCACCGTGGACGCGAAGGACGTGCACCGCGTGATCGGCGAGCCGCGCGATATCACGCTCAGCACGATCCAGAGCACGCTCGAACGACTCCACCGCAAGCGCCTCCTGATCCGCGAGCGGGTGGGCCACGCCTATCGCTATGCGCCGGCCCTCTCGCGCGCCGAGTTCCGCGCGCGGGCGATGGCCTCGGCGGGCGGTGACCTCAAGGGCGCTGACGCCGCGGGCGTGCTCGCTGCCTTCGTCGACCTCGTGGCGCGCGCCGACACGCGCAAGCTCGACCAGCTCGCGGAGCTCGTCGCCGCCGCCCGCGCGCAGCGCAAGGAGCGGAGCTAGTGCTCCCCGCCGCGGTCCTCTTCGTGGCGTCAGTGGCGCTCGCCGTCGCGCTCGTGATGAGCCTCGCCCGAGGCCCTCTCCTCGACGCGCTCGGGCGGCTCGCGCCGCGCCCGCGCATCCGCTGGCTCTTCGGTGCGATCGCGTCGCCCCTCGGCGCGGGCGCGATCGCGCTCGCCCTCGCGCTCGGGCACTGCGTCGTCCCGTTGCTCGTCGGGCTCGATGACGACTGTCGCGGTGTCACCGGCGCGGGCTGCGCGTTCTGCCTGCTCCTGCCGGCGAGCGCGGGCGCCGCCGCCTGGCTGCTCTCGGCCGTCGTGACGCTCCCCGTCGTCCGGCAGGCGGTGCGAAGCGGGCGCGGGGCGTACCTCGCGCGGCGCGCCCGGGCCCGCCTGCGCACTGTCGCTTCGATGGGCTCCGACGGCGTGTGGCGCGTGCCCGGGGCGGGCGCGTTCGTCCTGGGCTGGCCCGACGCGGTCGTGTGCATCGGCGAAGACCTCGCGCGCGACCTCGGCTCCGACGCGGTGCGCGCCGTGGCGGCCCACGAGGACGAGCACCGCCTCCGCGGGGACGTGTGGCTCCGCGGGTTGGCTCGCCTGCTCGCCTCGGCGCACCTGCCCGGTACGGGTCGCGCGCTCCTCTCGGCGCTCGACCTTGCGATCGAGCAGACGTGCGACGAGCGCGCGTGCGAGGCCGTCGCCGACCCGCTCATCGTCGCTCAGGCGCTGCTCGACGTGGCGCGTCTCCAGGATCACGACGGCGGGATGAACTGCGTGCCCGCCTCGCTCGATGCGAGGGTCGAGGCCCTGTGCGTGCCCACAACGCACACGCGAGCCTTGCCCTCGGCCGTCGGGGCGCTCGTCGCGCTCGCGGCCATCGCGCTGCTGCTCGACCACCAGATCCACAAAGCCGCCGAGACGCTCATTCATTTCGTCGTCCGCTGAGCCTCGGGCTTGCGCGACGCTCAAAGGGCTCTCCCAAAGGCCTGCGGCGGAGACGGTCGGGGGCACCGTGCGGCGTCGCAGACAGAGCCGTGGACGCGGGCGTTTCGCGTCTCGCATGTCGGGCGTTGCGCGAGAGCGCGGCGCGACACGAACCGGGTCGCTGTCGGCGCCGCGCAGCAACCTCCAGAGATCCGCTCCGATGCGCTCCCCCCGCTCGACGTGGGAGAGAGCCCCGATCGAGGGACCCGCGCGAGGCGTGATAGCGTCGCGCGCATGCGCCCCTCGGAGGAGACCGACGCGACCGTGGCGACCCGCGACCTGCTCGTGAAATGGCGAGATGACGCGGGAGGGACCTACCGCACCTGGTTCCTCTGGGAGGAGCGTCTCAAGAACTTTCGCTCGATCCGTCGAGGCATCCAGCGCGTCGCCGCGGAGATCGAGGCGAAGACCTTCGGGACGCAGTACCGCGGCTCCTCGCTCGAGACCGTCGTGCACTCGATCGCCGAGCAGCGGCAGATCTTCAAGGGCGCCGACCACGCGTTCCTGTGGAAGCCGAAGCTGCGCATCCCGGACATCTACGAGAACCCCGATCACCAGCTCGCGTTCGGACGCTTCCTCGAGACCTGCGCGTGCAGCCAGGGCGAGGCCGCGCTCGTCGCCGCGGTCCACCAGCTCGATCAGCGGGCGATCAAGGGCCTCGGCCCCGCCGTCGCGAACCTGATGTACTTCCTCCACCCCACGGAGATGCCGCCGTTCAACACCGCCATCGTCAACGGCTACAACGCCCTCACCGGCGCGAAGGTGCGCCTCGGACGGTGGAACGAATACCTCGCGTTGCGCTCGGGCATGCTCCGCCTGACCGAGACCTGGCGCGCGCTCCTCTCGAACGATCTGGGCGCGGTCGCGGGCTTTCTCTTCGACCTCGGCGCGGGACGGTATGCGCCTCCTCCGCGAGACGGCGACGAGGAGGCCCTCGCGCGCTGGCGCGAAGACCTGGAGCGGGTCCGCGCAGACGCCGCGAAGAGCGCAGCGAGCGGCTCCTCGCGCGACGACCGGACGCACACCGAGGTGCAGGGCTGGCTGCGCGACCTCGGCCTCGCCCTCGGCTACGCCGTGTGGATCGCCTCCAACGACCGCTCGCGGGCCTACGCGGGCGGCAAGCTGGGCGATGGCTGCCTCGACGCGCTACCGCCGCACGTCGGCGAGGTGCCGGGGGCCGACGCGGTGCGACTGTTCGACGTGCTCTGGCTCGACAGGTCCGATCGCAACGTGGTCGCGGCCTTCGAAGTCGAGCACTCGACCAGCATCTACTCAGGCATCGTGCGA
>JBPOHC010000312.1:0-16297 GCA_052035985.1 Myxococcota bacterium
GCGTCACTCCGTGATGGCGGCGTCGAGCGCGACGGTGACCATCTCGACGAAGCCCGTCTGCCGGTCTTCGGGGCTCAGCGACTGACGGGTCACCAGGCTGTCGCTCACCATCAGCGCCGCGAGCGCGCGCGCGCCGTGTCGCGAGGCCAGCGTGTAGAGACCCGCGGCCTCCATCTCGGCGGCGAGCACGTTGTAGCGAGCCCAGAGCTTCCACGCGTCGGGCTCTTCGTCATAGAAGGTGTCCGTCGAGAGGATGTTGCCGACGTGCACGGTGAAGCCCCGCGTCGTCGCCGACTGCCACGCGCGGCGCAGGAGTTCGAAGTCCGCCGTGGGCGCGAAGGCCATGCCCTTGAAGCGCGTCGCGATCACCGACGAGTCCGTGGATGCGCTCTGCGCCAGCACGAGCTCTCGCAGCCCCACGTGGCTCTGGAGCGAGCCGCAGGTGCCCACGCGGATGAGCGTCTTCACCCCGAAGCTCGCCATGAGCTCGTGGGCGTAGATCATCGTCGAGGGGATGCCCATCCCGGTGCCCTGCACGGAGACGCGGCGGCCCTTGTAGGTGCCCGTGAAGCCGTACATCCCGCGCACCTCGTTGTAGCAGCGAGGGCTCTCGAAGAAGCGCTCTGCGATCAGCTTCGCGCGCAGGGGATCACCGGGCAGAAGCACGATGTCGGCGATGTCGCCGGGCTTCGCGGCGAGGTGCGGGGTCGTCATGCGATAGGTCTCCGTAGGGGGACTCCATGATGGCATCGTTCTCGCGAGAATGGAGGCGTTTGTGACACGATGCGCGCCGCCGCTGCGCCACCCCGCGCAAGAGAAGGACTCGATCGCCATGCTGCACACGCGTTCCCTTGCCTTCGCCGCCTGCCTGACGCTGCTCTCGGGCTGCGGCGCGAGGACCGTCGCCGACGACTATCGCATCGACGCTGGAGACGTCCCCATCACGCCCGATGTGCCCATCACGCCCGATGTGCCCATCACGCCCGACGTGCCCATCCGGCCCGATGTGCCCGACGTGCCTCCGGTCTGCCCCCCGGGCCTCGCCTTCTGCTCGGGGAACTGCGTCGACCTCTTGAACGACGTGAACAACTGCGGCGGTTGCAACGCCCGCTGCATCGGGTCGAGCGTCATGTGTCAGCGCGGCGCCTGTGTGGGCTTCGCGTGCCCCGGCGGCCTCGTCGTCTGCAACGGCGCCTGCGTCGACACCCGCGTCGACGTGCTCAACTGCGGCGGCTGCGGGACGCGGTGCATGGGCCCCGGCGCGTCGTGCTTCAACGGCGTCTGCTCGGTCAGCGTGTGCGTCGACGGCCTCACCCTCTGCCGGGGCGAGTGCGTCGACACGCGGAACGACACGCGCCACTGCGGCGGTTGCGGCCTCCAGTGCCCGCCGGGCGGCGCGTGCTTCGACGGCCTCTGCGCGGTCACGCCCGATTGCCCTCCGCCGACCACGCTCTGTGGCGACCTCTGCGTCGACGTCTCGACGGACTTCAACAACTGCGGCGCGTGCGGGCGCGTGTGTCCTGCGGGCGGCGTGTGCCTGGCCGGCCGCTGCGAGGCCCCGCGGTGCCCTCCGCCGACGACGCGCTGCGGGTCGACGTGCGCGAGCCTCGCGAGCGACCCGGTGAACTGCGGGCGCTGCGGGCTCACGTGTCGCGCGGGTCAGCGCTGCGTCGCGGGCGCGTGCTCCTCGACGCCGATGTCGGGGACGCCCTTTCTGATCCAGGCGCTCACGGCGAGCAACTGCCGCGCGACGGAGCACAACACCGCGACCGGCGACGACCGCGGCGGAATCGCCGTCGGAAACGGTCAGGTCTTCTACACGGGCGACGAGCGCACGGTCGCCTTCGACCTCGACACGCTCGCCCCCACGGCGCGCGGAACGCAGCGCCTCGACGGCATCTTCGGCGTCTCGATCGCGGGCCTCTCGTTCACCCTGGGGTCGAACCGCGCGCCCCTCGACGAGCGCACGTCGATCATCGACACCGTCCTCGGCGTGAGCGCCGCGGTCACCGTGGGGACGCCGCTGCTGCCCCTGTCGACGCCGATCTTCCTCGACCGCACGACGCTCGCCGAAGACGTCGGGATCTACGCGGGCGTCGACCGCGTCATCATCGCCGCCGACGCGCGCGCGTGGATCATCGAGGGCACCTCGGCGACGGTGACCGAGCTCGCCATCGCGCCCATCGGCGCGCACCAGCGCTGCGAGTCGTGGGCGCACTGGGGCGTGGCGGAGTTCTTCGAAGGCGCGCCGTGGGTGGCCTACGTGCGAGACGCGAACTCCGTCGTGCGGCAGAACCTCGTGACCGGTGAGGTGCGCGTCGTCGCGTCGTTCTCGAACCTCTCGGACATGTGCTCCTTCGCGGTGAGCCCGGCGCGCGGACGGTGGTACTTCCACCACGAGGGGAGCTCGCAGTTCCGCTCGGGCGACGAGACCCTGGGCTACTGCGACGCGCGCTTCGCGCGCTGACGCGTCCAGAGCGCGCCCGCGCACAGCACCCCGACGAACACCGCCACGATCTCGGGCGACCCCACCCCCACCGCCGCGAACGAAATCACCGACAGCACGATCGCCACGATCGGCAGGAGCGGCACGAGCGGCGCGCGAAACGGGCGCTCCAACGAGGGCTCCGCGCGACGCAGCTTGATCACCGCGGCCATGCTCACGGTGTAGACCCCGAGCGCGCCGAGCACCGAGAGCGTGATGAGCGCGTCGGTCTTGCCCGAGAGCGTCGCGAGGATGCCTACGAGCACACCCGCCGCGATCGCAGGCGTCGGCGTGCGAAAGCGGACGTGAAGCTCCGAGAGCGCGCGCGGGAGGATGCCCTCACGCGCGAGGGCGAACACCTGACGCGAGCATCCCATCACGATGCCGTGGAACGACGCGATGAGCCCGAGGAGGCCCAGGTACACCATGAGGTGCGTCATCGGGTGACCGGGCGAGAGCACGTGCGAGAGCGCGCGAGGGAGCGGCGAGTCGTCTTGCACGAGCTGCTGCCACGGCATCACGCCCGAGGTGCAGACGAGGGTTCCGAGCGCGAGCGTGACCAGCGTCACGATGCCCGCGAGGTAGCCGCGGGGAATGTCTCGCCTGGGGTTCACGACCTCCTCGGCGCTCATCGCGACGCCTTCGAGCCCGAGGTAGAACCAGATCGCGAAGGGGATCGCCGCGAACACGCCGCTCGCTCCCTCGGGGAACATCGGCGCCGCCGTGATGCGCGCGAGCGTGACGTGCGGGCCCGTGAGGAAGAAGAACAGACCGAGTTCGAAGGTCGCGAGCACCGTGACCACGAGTTCGAAGGTCGCCGCGATCGAGACGCCGAGCGCGTTGATGAGCCCGAAGAGCACGAAGGCCCCCACGGCGACGACGTTGACCGAAGCGGACGGCACACGGAAATGCACGTACGACCCGATCGCGCGCGCGATGGCGGGCGGCGCGAAGAGGAACTCCAACAGCGTCGAGGCGCCCGCGAGGTACGCGCCCCACGGCCCGAAGGCGCGCTTCGCGAACGCGAAGGGTCCGCCCGCGTGGGGAATCGCCGTCGAGAGCTCGGTGTAGCTGAAGATGAAGCAGACATAGAGCACGGTGACCATCACGGTCGCGATGCCCATGCCCACGGGGCCGCCGTGCGAGAGGCCGTAGTTCCAGCCGAAGTAGTCGCCCGAGATGACCATGCCCACGGCGATGGCCCAGAGGCGCACCGGGCCGAGCGTGCGAGGGAGCGCGGCGCGAGGCTCCAACTCACCGCTCACAGCGGGCTACGCCCTTCGCGGGGCGGCGACGACGTCGGCCACGGCGTCTGAGAACGCCTTCGCAGAAGCCTCGACGGCGTCGAGCGCGCCCGTCACGTAGGCCCCCGCGAAGTTCGTCTCGCTCGGCGGACCGAAGAACCTCGCGAGGTTCACGTCGGCGGCTTTGAGCGCCGCGTCGAGTCCCACCATCGCCTCGACGGGCGGCGCGATGAAGTATCCGAAGGGGGTACCCGGCGCGACCTTCGCCTGCGCAGAGAGGTACCGTCCGACGCTCCCGATCACCGTGGGGAACACGGTCACGCCGCTCTCGTTCACCTTGTAGAACGCGAAGAGGTGTTCGAGGGCGAACTCCACCGCGCGGACGCCCTGCTCGACGCTCTCGGGCTCGTCTGCCGCGAGCACGCCGAGGATCTCACCCGACAGCGGGCCCGACGCGTGCGCGCTGCCCGCGTAGAAAGACCGCGCGTAGATCACCTCGACGTCGGCGATCTTCGTCGCGTGGTCGAGGGCCGCATAGAGGGTGTCGTCCTGATCGCAGGTCATGAGCGCGAGGGAGCGTCCGCCCGCGGTCGGAGGGAGCCCGAGCGCCGCGCAGAGCCTCGCGTCGGCGTGCGGGAGCCTCCTGCACGAGAGCAGCGTCGCAGGGATGCGCGTGAGGGAACTCATTGCCGCCCCCAGCCGAGTCCGAGTGCGACGCCGCCGACGCCGCGTTCGAGTCCGCGCTTCACGATGGTCACCGTCTGCTCCGCGGCCTCGTGGGGTTTGATCCCGATGGGTCGCACGTTCGAGATGCAGTTCTTCTCGGCGTTGTCCTGATCGAGCTTCGGCGCG
Organism: Myxococcota bacterium; assembly: GCA_052035985.1. Lineage (GTDB taxonomy): Bacteria > Myxococcota_A > Polyangia > Polyangiales > CAISKJ01. The sequence continues at coordinate 4,582 of JBPOHC010000312.1, forward strand.
ATGGCGATGTACGCCGAGAGCGAGTCTCCGGCGCCGAGCCCCGGACGCTCGCCCACGAGGATCACCGAGGCGCGCGCGTTTGTGAGAACGCCGATCTCGTCGGCCACGCCGATGCGCGCGAACTTCACGTAGAAGTTCACGCCGCGGCGCAGTCCGCCCGCGGAGAGCGCCCTTTCGAGGGCTGTGAGCGTGGCCTCGCCGTTCTGCATCACCGCGTTGGGCGAGAGACCGTCACCGACGATGATCTGCACGTCGGGGCGCGTGCTCCGATACGCCTCGACGGTGGCGCGCGAGAGGTCGTCGAGGCGCCTCCCGTGGTTGGGAAAGAGCAGGTACTCGTGCCTGTCGCGGCACCGCGTCTGGAGCGCGATGAGCCCGTGCTTCGCGGGCCAGTCGTCGGGCACCTCGGAGTGCACCGCGTCGCGCGCGTCGGCCTGTCCTTCGCGCGTGCGGAGGTAGAGGTCGGTGCGAAAGCGATTGCCCGCGCGCCCCACCGCGACCCCCGACGGCGTGAGCGCCACGAGCCTCGGGAGCATCGCCTCGTACACGGGACGCTCGACCGAATGAACGGGCCTCGGATCGGCCGTACACGCGTGTCCGCTCTCGCCGCCGCAGGTCGCGGAGAAGGGCTGTTGCGCAACGGGCGCCTCGGCCGCGAGCTGCCGCACGACGGCGTCGACGATGGACTGAAGCGTGGCGTCGTCGAGCTTCACGCGATCCTCCGCGCGTCGCCGAAGACCACCTCGCGCGCCTCGTCTCGCCGAAGGAACTGCGACGGATCACCGGCCTTGTCGGTGAGGGCGCCCTGAGACCAGAGGCCGATGCGCTCCATCCACGCTTCGAACTCGGGCGCGGGGCGCAGGCCGTGGATCTCTCGCAGCGTCGCGTTGTTGTGGAACGACGTGGTCTCGTAGTTGAGCATCACGTCGTCGCCGACGGGGATGCCCATGAGGTAGTTCACGCCCGCCGCGGCGAGGAGCATCTCGAGGTTCTCGACGTCGTTCTGGTCGCACTCGGCGTGGTTGGTGAAGCACGCGTCGCAGCCCATCGAGATGCCCGAGAGCTTGCCCATGAAGTGATCTTCGAGGCCCGCGCGGATGATCTGCTTGCCGTCGTAGAGGTACTCGGGGCCGATGAAGCCCACGACGGAGTTCACGAGAAAGGGCTGGTATCGCCGCGCGAGGCCGTAGGCGCGGGCCTCCATCGTGAGCTGGTCGGTGTCGTGGTGGGCGTTGGCCGAGAGGGCCGTCCCCTGCCCCGTTTCGAAGTACATGACGTTGGGGCCCTCGGCGGTGCCGAGCTCGCGCGTCATGGCGTAGGCCTCGTCGAGCACGGCCACGGAGACCCCGAAATTGCGGTTCGCCCCCTCGGAGCCCGCGATCGACTGGAAGCACAGGTCGAGGGGCGCGCCCTTGCGCATGGCCTCCATCTGCACGGTGACGTGCGAGAGCACGCAGTTCTGCGTCGGGACGCCGAGCGTGTTCATCAGCGCCCTGGTGCGCGTGAGGATCTCCGCCGTCGACTCGACGGTCTCGGTGGAGGGATTCACCCCGATCACCGCGTCGCCGTTGCCGTACGAGAGTCCTTCGAGCACCACCGCGAGGATCCCCTCGACGGAGTCTCTGGGATGGTTGGGCTGGAGCCGCGACGAGATGCGCCCCGAGAGCCCGAGCGTGTTGTTGCAGCGCACGGTCACACGGATCTTTCGCGCGGCGGCGACGAGGTCCATGTTCGACATGAGCTTGGTGACGGCGGCCACCATCTCGGGGGTGAGCCCCGGCGACACGCGGAGGATCTCTTCGCCCGTGGTGCGCACGTCGAGGAGCCACTCGCGCACCTCGGCGAGCGACTTGTTTTTAAGCCTCCTGCGCGCGGAGGCGTCGCACGCGTCGACGCAGAGCCGCGTGACCTCGTCGCGCTCGTAGGCGACGCTGGGGTGTTCGAAGAGGTCGTCGAGGGTGAGCTGTGAGAGCACGCGCTTGGCGGCCACGCGCTCGCGGTCGCTCGACGCCGAGAGGCCCGCCTGCACGTCGCCCGAGCGGAGCTCGTTGGCCTTGTTCATCACCTCCTTGACGGAGCCGAAGGTGAACGATCGGCCGAATACGCACGCGCTGAGCTTCATCGCAGCGGAGCGATTCGTACCCCGAACCGACCCGCTCCGTCACGCGCGGAGCGGCCCCCCTTCGCGGGTGGCGGCCCGCCACCCCCTCGCCACCCCATCCGCCACCTCTTCCGCCACCCCCCGTTCTTCGAAATGTCATCGAACAAGGCACTTCGCGCGATGGCATCGCGCTCGCTTCGCGCCGTCGCGCCATGACGCACAACCCCTTCGACGAGTTCGCCAAGTCGCTCGTGGTCGACCGCCAGGGGTACTTCGGCCACGCCGAGACCGAGTGCGAGCTCGCGCGCGACGCCCTCTACGCCGACCTCGCGTGGGAGCCCGACCGGCGGCTGCTCCCGAAGCGCCCACGCGACCTCGTCGACCGCATGGCGCGTATCGCGTCGCTCTGGGAGTTCGCCCACCGAGCCCCCGACTTCCTCGCCGCGGTGACCTGCATCGAGAAGGGTCGCGCGTGGCACCGGATGCGGGTCACGCACGCGAAGGCGCAGGGCCGTCGACCGCCGTCGCAGGCGCCCTTGTGGCTGATCTGCGCGGGCACGCCGAGGCGTCTGCTACGCGCGCTTACGTTCAACGCGATGAGGCGTTGGCCTCGGGGCTTCTACGCGGGCCCTCCGCAGAGCAACCTGCGGCTGGTGCTCGTGCGAGAGCTGGCGGTGAGCGCCGACACGTTGTTGCTTCGGCTCATGGGGGCGGGCGCCGTGCTTCGTCGCGCCGTCGCCGAGGTCGAGGCGTTGCCCGACGACGCAGAAGAACGCATCATCGCGATCCGCCACATCGAGCGGATCGGTCGCATTCGCGCGCGCGACGAGGAGTTTTCCATGGACGGCAAGGAGTTCATCGCACAGACCCACGCCGCGCACCGCGCCTGGACCGAACAGCTCGAGGCGCGAGCCGAGGCGCGAGCCGAAGCCCGAGCGCGGAAGAAGTGGCTCAACAAAGGCCGCGAAGAGGGCCGCGAAGAGGGCCGCGAAGAGGGCCTGCGCGTCGCCGTCACGGCCTTCTGCGAAGCCGTGGGCATCGTCATCGACGACGACCGCCGCGCGTGGATCGATCGCGCCAACGCGGACCAGCTCGACGCCCGCCTCGCGACCCTCCGCGCCACGCGCGTCTGGACGTAACGGACGCTCCCGGTCGCGCGGCTTCTGACGCCACGATCCCTGGTGCGTTACCTCCGCAACCCTCGCAACGCCCTGCGAAACCTCTGTGCCGCCGCGACGGCCTCTGCGCCCAGGCCCCCCACCAACACCGCCGCGTTGAGGGCCACGGGCCACCACGCGGGCGTCCACGCGCCGCGGCCCTGGTATCCGTCGAGCACCTCGTAGCTGAAGGGGAGCGCCGCCACGGCCGCGAGGCTCAGCCACGACGGCGCCATCGCGCTCACCGCCGCGAGTCCGCTGCCATACCATGGGTAGGCCACGGGGCTCGCCACGAGCTGCGCGGTGAGCCCGTCGCGCGCGGCGCGGGCGGGGTCGCGTCGCATCGAGATCAACATCACCGCGGCGATGAGCGAGAGCGCGAGCGCACGGCGCGTGATGTCGTCGTCGGTGGGCATCAGCGAGTAGAGCAGCGTCCACAGGGGCGCCGCGAAGGACCAGTTCTCGGCGACGAAGGGCAGCGAGCCCGGCAGCGAACATCCGAGCCACTCGGCCACCGCGAAGCTCAACGCCAGCGGCGCCATCGCACGCGCGAGGAACCACACGGGCCTCCGCACGCTCCCCACGAGCGCGAGAAGGGCCACAGCGGGCAGGAGCTTCACGGCCACGCCGCAGCCGAGCGCGAGCGCGGCGGCTCCCTCTCGTTTGCGCGCGACGAGGGTCACGCCGGCGACCACGGCGAGGGCGGTGAAAGCATCGAGGTGCGCGCCGACGCCCGACTCGAGGATCAGCACCGGGCACCACGCGGCGAGCACGGCATCACTCTCGTTGGGCTTATTTTTGAGGTGATTCCACGCGAGGATCGAGGTGGCGGAGGAGGCCGCGACGACGAGGAGCTTCCACGTCCACCACGCGAGCGAGGGGCCCGTGAGCGCCGCGAGCATGAAGAGCGCGACGGCCGCGGGCGGGTAACACGTCGCCACGTCGAGGTGGTCGCTCGGGAGTCGCGCGTGGAGCGTCGCGAGCAGCGGCGAATCGGGTGAGAGCAGGTACGGGTCGCGTCCCGAGAGAGCGACGGCGCCGTCCCAGAGGTAGCGGGTGACGTCGGTGGTGGTGAAGGTCGGCGCCGCGAGGAGGGCCACGCGTGAGGCGATCCCCACGCGCACCGCGAAGGCTGTGTCTTCGTGGGTCTTCGCGAGCCTCCACCCCGCGAGCATCAGCGCGAACATCACCGAGTGAATCGCGAGGTACGGCGTCGCGCGGTGTCCTGCGGGCAGCGCCGCGACCGCGTACACCGCGACCGTCGCGACGAGCATCAAGACCGCGAGCGGACGCAGGGGGCCCTTCACCGCGGGTCGTACTCCGGGCCGAGCATCGCGCCGCGCAGCCACGAGAGGATCACACGCGACGCCGCGAGCGAGCCGCGGAGCGTTCCGCCGATCTTGGGCGTTCCGCCGCGACGGTTGCGCCACGAGACCGGGACCTCGACGACGCGGAGGCCCTGACGCGCGGCCTTCACCTGCATTTCGAGGGTCCACCCCCAGGTGCGATCGCGCATCGCGAGGGCGCGGAGGGCGTCGCGACGGATGGCGCGAAAGGGTCCCATGTCGGTCACGCGATGACCGAAGCGGAGGGTGAGCCCCGCGGAGGCGACGTGGTTGCCGACGCGTTGAAACAAGGGCATCGCGCCGGGCTCGATGTGACCGCGCATGCGCGTCCCGATGACCATGTCGGCGCGGTTCTCACGGAGCGGCGCGAGCACGCGGTCGAGCTCCGCGGGGTCGTCGCTGCCGTCGGCGACGAGAAAGACCACGGCGTCTCCGTCGTCGGGGAGCGACGCGAGGGCCGCGAGGCAGGCCGCGCCATACCCCGGGGAATCTTCGCGGACGGTGAGGGCTCCGGCCTCGCGGGCGCGCTCCGCGGTGCCGTCGCGGGAGCCGTTGTCGGCCACCACGATGTGCCGCACGAGCGCGCGGGGGACGGCGCGCACCACCGAGGCGATGGTCTCGGCCTCGTCGCGCGCGGGGATGATGACGTCGACGGTGAAGGGCATTCGTCTCGGCGGCTCGTACGTCACGCGCGCCACTTCGGCAACGGGCGACGGCGCGCGCCGTGATACTCCTTCGGCTCCTCGCAGCGAGAAGGGAGTGACCCGAGACATGAGCGCAGTGCTTGGCGTGATCGGCGGAAGCGGCCTCTACCAGATGCCCGGACTCACGGGCGTCGAAGACGTGCGCGTCGAGACCCCCTTCGGCGCGCCCTCCGACGCGATCGTGCGAGGGCACCTCGGCGACACGACGCTGCTCTTTCTCCCGCGCCACGGGCGGCTGCACCAGCACTCGCCTTCGAAGGTGAACTACCGCGCGAACATCTGGGCGCTGAAGTCGCTCGGCGCGACGCACGTGCTCTCGGTCTCCGCCGTCGGATCGCTCCGCGAGGAGGTCGCCCCGGGTCACGTCGTGGTGCCCGATCAGTTCATCGACCGCACCGCGGGGCGCGTCTCGACCTTCTTCGACGACGGCGTGGTGGCCCACGTCTCGATGGCCGACCCGGTGTGCCCGCGCCTCGCCGCCGCGCTCGCCGCAGCCGCGAAGACGACGGGCGCGACGGTGCACGTGGGCGGCACCTACGTGTGCATCGAGGGCCCGCGCTTCTCGACGCGCGCGGAGAGTCACCTCTTCCGTCAGTGGGGCGCGACGGTGATCGGGATGACCAACGTCCCCGAGGCCTTTCTCGCGCGCGAGGCCGAGCTGCCCTACGCGACGATGGCGCTCTCGACGGACTACGACTGCTGGCGTCCGCACGAGGAGGTCGACGTGAACGACATCCTCGCGGTGCTCCACGCCAACGTCTCACGCGCGCAAGACGTCGTGCGCGCGCTGGCCTCGACGCTGCCCGATCCGACGGACAGCCCCGCGGCGGGCGCGCTTCAGTACGCGGTGCTCACGAAGCCCTCGGCGCTCACCCCCGCGCTCCGCGAGCGTTACGCGCTGCTGCTCGGACGATACTGGTAGCGCGCACATCCCCCGTCGCGCCGAAGGGGCGTAGCATCGCCGCGGCAAGAGACCGACGGAGCGTACACATGAAGCGTCAACGGTGGGCGATCGGAGCGGCGGCGCTGTGCGGCGCGCTCGGCGCGGGTTGCATGGATCAGCAGCAGACCTCGATGGTGCAGGTCGCGACGACGTCGGGCGGCGAAGGCGTCGCGAGCGCGTCGTCGGGGCAGTACCTCTACCTCCCCGCGAGCAACATGCCCGCGAGCGCGGTGCAGAGCGTCGTGGTGCAGAGCAGCGACGGGCGGCAGTTCAGCGCGGGCAGCGGTCAGGTGTACGCCGCCGCGGGCGGACGCATCGCAGTGGCGCTTCCGCAGGGCGTGGCCGACGGGACGGCGATGCTCAACGTGAACGGCCAGGTGATCTCGGTGCCCTTTCACGTCGTGGTGTCGATGTCGTCGGCGCCGGTGATCGGCACGATGCAGGTCGCGACGAGCGATCCTCGCTGCGCGGCCGTCGCGGGCACATGGCAGGGGAGCATCTGGTCGACGCCGGGCTCCACCGCGACGGCGTACTTTCAGATCCTCGACGACTGCCGCACGGTGCAGGGGATCATCTCGGCCGCGGCGCCGAGCTCGGGCTCCGTCGACGCGACCATCGAGGGCACCTGGGACGCCTCGTCAGGCACGCTCGTCGCGCGCGACACGCAGCTCTTCAACGTGCAGCCGCGCAACGGCACGTCGTTCTGCGAGACCACGCGCTACGACCTCCGGCTCACGCCCGACGGCGCGCTCGTGGGCACCAACGACACGTCTGACACGTCTTGCGGCAACGTCGCGCCGGTGCGCCTCTACCACGTGCGCTGATCACCCCTCGTAGTAGACCTTCATCGTCTCGACGATGGTCGTGATGAGCTCCCTGACGCGCGCCGTGCTCCGGTCGCGGATCACCACGTAGCCGTCGCCCTCGTAGCTCTCGTTCTTCATCGCGCCGATCGTCGGGAGCTTCGCCTCGATGAACGCGTCGCCGAGCGCATCATGCGTCTCTCGCACGCCTCGCACCGCCGTCACGCGACCGCGACCCACGCCTCGAATGAACGCGCAGCCCGCGGCGTAGCGGCGCTCCCACGGGGCGTCGAGCGCTCCGTCGACGGTGGCCCTCGCCCACGCGCGGTAGATGTCGACGCCGTTCACGAGGCCCGTCATCTGACAGAGCTGCGGTCCCGGCGGGCGCGCCGCGATCTCGCCGATCGCGAGGGAGCCGTCGGCGCGTTCGAACCACTCCATGTGGGTCATTCCGTCTTCGAGACCGAGCGCGCGCACGGCCGCGACGCCCATCTCTCTCGCGCGCGTGTGGAGCTCGCTGTCGACCTCGCGCGGGAGCACGCAGGCCCATTGAATCCAGGGGTTCTCGAGCACCTCCAGACAGCCCGGGAGGTAGGTCGAGAACGACGTCACCCGAGGGACGCCGCCGAGCGTGATGGTTTCGAAGCTGTGCTCTCGGCCCACGAGCATCTCTTCGGCGAGCACGGGATGGTCCGGTGACACCCTCGCCCGGGTGATCGCGTCGCGCAGCTCGTCGAGCGTGCGGACGCGGTAGGTCGCCCTCGCGCCCACGCCCGCGGGCGGCTTCACGATCATCGGAAAGCCCACGCTCGAAGCGAATTCGCGCGCATCGTCGGCGCTCGTGATGAGCCTGTGCCGCGCGACGGGGAGGCCCGCGGCGCGGAGCGCGTCCTTCATGCGCGCCTTCTCGCGGAAGAGCGTCGCCGTGTGGACGCCGGTTCCCTTCACACCGAAGTGCTCGCGCGTGACGGCGAGGGGGACCATGAGCTCTTCGAGCACGCCCACGATGCGGTGGGGTTCACCGTGTCGCGCGCGGAGCGTCTCGATGGCGGCGATGACGTCGCTCGCGTCGATGGGGTCTTCGAGGCGCGCGGCGTCGTGAAAGAGCGACGCGTGCTCGCCGAAGGGCGCGCGCACCACGCCGAGGAGGCGCACGTCGTCGAGCTTCGAGAGAGCGCGGGCGAAGCGCAGCGTGGCCTCGGTGGGCGACGGCGCGACGAAGACCACGTTGCGGGGCATCGGACGAGGGTCGTGCGGATGCGTCCGCGGCGTCAAGCCGTGGCTGCGTCGCGATGCTTGTTTTTGTGGGGAATGAGAGAGCGCGAGGCGGCGGGGGCGCCCCTCAGGTCACTGGTTCATCGACTCGAGGAACTCGCGGTTCGTCTCGGTGCGCGTGACCTTGTCGAGGAGGAACTCCATCGAGTCGATGACGTTGAGGGGGTGCAGGAGCTGACGGAGCAGCCACACGCGCTGGAGCGTGAACTCGGGGAGCAACAGCTCCTCCTTGCGCGTCGCCGACTTGTTGATGTCGAGGCAGGGGAAGATCCGCTTCTCCATGAGCTTGCGGTCGAGGTGGATCTCGCTGTTGCCCGTGCCCTTGAACTCTTCGAAGATCACTTCGTCCATGCGCGACCCGGTGTCGACCAGGGCCGTGGCGATGATCGTGAGCGAGCCGCCCTCCTCGAGGTTGCGCGCCGCGCCGAAGAAGCGCTTCGGCTTGTGGAGCGCGTTGGAGTCGACGCCGCCCGAGAGGATCTTGCCCGACGGCGGGACCACCGTGTTGTAGGCGCGGGCGAGGCGCGTGATGCTGTCGAGGAGGATGATCACGTCGCGCTTGTGCTCGACCATGCGCTTGGCCTTCTCGATCACCATCTCGGCGACCTGGACGTGGCGCGTGGCGGGCTCGTCGAACGTGGACGAGATCACTTCACCCTTCACCGAGCGCTGCATGTCGGTGACCTCCTCGGGGCGCTCGTCGATGAGGAGCACCATGAGGTCGGCGTTGGGGTGGTTCGTGCTGATCGCGTTGGCGATGTTCTGGAGGAGCACGGTCTTGCCCGCGCGCGGGGGCGAGACGATGAGGCAGCGCTGGCCCATCCCGATGGGAACCAGGAGGTCGATGATGCGCGTGGAGTTGTTCTTGCGCTCGAACTCGAGGTTGAACTTGCGGTTGGGATAGAGCGGCGTGAGGTTGTCGAAGAGGATCTTGTCGCGCGCGACCTCGGGGGCCTCGTAGTTGATCTTGTCGACCTTGAGGAGCGCGAAGTACCGCTCGTTGTCGCGCGGCGGGCGCACGGTGCCCTGCACCATGTCGCCGGTGCGGAGGCTGAAGCGGCGGATCTGAGAGGGGGAGACGTAGATGTCGTCGGGGCCGGGGAGGTAGTTGTAATCCGTCGCCCGGAGGAAGCCGAAGCCGTCAGGGAGGCACTCGAGAACACCCTCGGCGGCGACCTCGCCCTTCTTGGCCGAGTGCGCCTGCAGGAGCGCGAAGATCAGCTCCTGCTTGCGGAGTCCCGCGGCGTTCTCGATGTTGAGGTCCTTCGCCATCTGCACCAGTTCGGGCATCGGCTTCTGCTTGAGGTCTCGGAGGTTGATCGCTTCCATCTGGTCTCTCGGTCAGTCGTCGGCGCGTTGCGCTCCGACGGGTTGGTGGGAGTGCGCCCCGCGACGCCGTGAACCGCGCCCAGCGCCCACGGCCCGACGCGACGCTCTCCGCTGGAGAGACCGTGCATCGTCCGTGGCATCGCGATGGTTCATCACGCGGTTCGGTCCTATGGCTTTCGGGGCTTTACGAGTGCTGGTGCGCGGAGCGCGCCTGGGATGTCGATGCGGTGAGTGGCGCCGTCGCGGAGGAATGTCTCGCGGGCGTGTGCTGTGCGGGCGGACGCGGGTTGTTCTGGGAGAAAGAGCTCGACCCTGGGGATCGGGCGGCGACGTTCGCCGCAGGCCGCGGAACCTAGAAGGCCGCAACCCTCCGTGTCAAGCCTCAGCGCGGCGTCACATCGCCACGAACACGGGCGCCCCGGTCACCGTCACCCCCTCGGCGCCGACCGTCACCGCGTCACCCCGCGCGTCGGTCACCGTCGACCCCGCGGGCGGCGTCCATCGCCACGGTCCGGCGTCGTCCTCCGCGCGCCACACGGCGAGCGCGCGACGCCCGTCGGGGTCTCTCAACGCGAGCGCGTACACATCACTCGGAGCCCCCGCGAGGGCCTCGCGTCCCGTCACCCGGTAGCGTCCGAAGCGCGTGAAGAGAACGCGCAGCGCCGTCGCCGAGGGCTTCTCGACGGGGTCGATCGCGTCGCCGGTGTTGGCGTCGTAGCGAAAGATTCCGAAGCGATCTTCGGGCACGAGGTCGTTGGCCGACGGACCATCTCCGAGCTGATAGATCCACACGCCGTCGACGCCCGCGAGCGCTGATAGAAGCACCGCGCGCACGAGCCACGCGGCTTGCAGCGACTCGGTCACGGTGGTCGTAACGGCCCAGCCCATCTCGGAGATCCAGATCGGGCGTTCGAGCGAGAAGCCCTCGGCGTCGAGCATCGCGGCCATCTGCGCGACCTTGCGCGTGTGGGCGACCTCGGGCCACGCGTCGCGCTCGGGCGAGGAGCGCGGCGGATAGAGCGTGTAGGCGTGCATCGCGAAGGCCGTGAGCGCGCGAGAGAGCCCGCGGTTCGCGTCGAACGATTCGCGCGCGAAGTCGACGCCGCCGGTGAGCACCTGCGGGAGAAACACGGTGCCTCCGTAGGCGACGCGCGCCGCGGGGTCTTCGACCGCGATGGCCGTACGCGCGGCGTCGACGAGCGCGCCAAAGGCCGCGGGATCGCCGCGGAGGTTGGGGCGCCAGAAGCGAAAGCCCGCGTTGGGCTCGTTCCAGATCTCCCAGTCGCGGACGCGGTCGCGGTAGCGGCGCACGGTCGCTGCGGCGAAGCGCGCGAAGGTCGCGGGGTCGTCGGGCGGAAAGTACGCGTCGGCGCCGGGGGCCGAGCTGGCCCAGGGGTTTCCGTACGCGAGCACGCCGAGGAGCTCGATCTGCGCGTCGGCGCACTCCTGCACGATCGCGTCGTAGGCGTCGAAGCGAAGGCTCCCCTGCGTGGGCTCGACGTCGGTCCAGAAGATCTCTCTGCGAATGCGACGGAGGCCCATCGCGCGAACGGTTCGAAGCGCCCACCGCCGACGCGCCACGGACGCTGCATCGGAGGCCGTCGGGAGATCGCGGTAGGGCAGCGAGAACCCCGCGAGGTCGGCGAGCGCCTTCGGTGACGGAGGGAGTTCGCGCTCCGCGGGCGCGACGTCGACCTCGACGCGATCGACGGCCGCGTCGGGCGTGCGCGCAGGGGTCGGCGCATCACACGCCGCGAAGAGGAGCGAGGCCACGAGGAGCGCGCGGAGCGAGGTCACGACACGCGATGGGGCCTCGCGAAGCGCCACGGCGTCAAGCGAGAGAACGGCGTTGACGGGGCGTCGGGGAGTGGGAGCGCGTCGCCCGCGGACAACCGTTCTGGCGCGCGGGAACATCGTCGTCCGCGCGCGCAACGCCTACAAAACAGGCTGTACCTCAACACATCGCGCGACGCCGCAGGGGGGACTCTGCGGCGCCGCGTCGGGGAGCGACCACGTCATGCGCGAGTACGACCTTCTCTCGGTGCGTCACGGCGACGG
>JBPOHC010000717.1:0-35119 GCA_052035985.1 Myxococcota bacterium
GTCGACGTCGAAGCTGTCGGTGTAGTGGATGAGCTTCATCCGCGCGCGCACCGACGCGTCGAGGCCCGCGAGCTTCTCGATCGGCGTGTGCACGCCGAGGTTCGTCTCGTGCACCACCATGTCACCCTCCGCGAGCCACGCGATGAGCGACGGATCGAAGGCCGTATCCGCGCTGTACCCAAACGAGCTCCGCCCGAGCGACACGCGCAGCGCAGAGGTCGGGATGTGATGAATCGTCGGCCTCCACGCGATCGTGAGCGGACCGATCGCCATCGGCTCGCCTGGCGTCGCGGGGAGCGGGCGCACGTCGCAGTAGTCGTCGAGCGTGAGCGAGCGCGTCGCGCCGTCGACGCTGAGGAGGTCGCGCATGCCGCCGCGGAGGCGCTCGTCCCAGAGGCCCGCGAGCACCGCGGGGATCGCGTACACGGCGCAGCGACGGCGCGTCACGAAGCGACGCCAGAAGAGGAGCTGTTCGAGACCCCCCATGTGATCGCCGTGGAGGTGCGTGATGAGCACGAGGTCGATGTCGTCGAGGCCGACGCGCGCGCCGCCTCGCTCGCCGAGGTCACCGAGCGCGCGCGCCAGGGCGGGAGGCGCGTCGAGGAGGAGCCGCGTGCCGTCGGCTTCGACCAGCAGGCAGGTGTTGTAGTAGCGGGCGGTGAAGGCGTCGCCGACACCGACCACCCGAATCGAGAGCGTCATTGCGGCGACGATACCGGTCGCTGATTTCAGGCGCACCGCAAAGAGGCGCGTACGAGGAACCCGAAGCGCCCGCTCGATGAACGAGCGTTGACGTCTTTTTCATGAAGTTCAGGGGGCCCTCCGGACGACTATCGCTCGTCGACTTTCAATTCCAACGAGGTGTCTCATGCGCAAGGCGATGTTGCTTGGTCTCCTGTTCCTGATGGGCTGCGGCGGAGGTTCGGGGGCCACGTGCCCGACGGGCAGCACGCTCACGTATGAGAACTTCGGCCGACAGTTCTTCGCCAGCTACTGCGACCGCTGCCACGGCTCTCGCACGGCGCCGGTGATGAACTCCCTCGCTACGATCCGCGCGAACTCGACCGCGATCGACGCCGAAGCCGCCGCCGGCGCGTCGGCGACGAACACCGCGATGCCCGAGGGCACCCCGGCGCCCACCACGGCCGAGCGTCAGCGCCTCGGCGAGTGGCTCGCGTGCGGCGCCCGGTGAGGCTGCCTGTCCGTCGCGCTTGACCTTTCGCGAGGTCTGCGCGTCACATCCCGGCGATGGCCCGACCGGGCAACGCGCCAAGAACCGAAGCACCTCCGCCTGCGCCCGTGCGGCGCTCCTCGTGGCTCTGGACGGCGATCAAGCTCGTCGTCGGAGCGCTCCTCTACGCGCTCGCCGCGCTGCTGGTGTTCGTCGTCATCGAGCACGCGCTCTCGCGCGCCGCGGCCGTCGTCGCCGTGGTGCTCACGAGCGTGCTCGCGCCCCTCGCGCTCGCGCAGCTCCTCACGCCCGCGTTCCGCAAGCTCGACGCGTCGACCACGTTCCTCGGCGTGCTCCCCGGCGTCGCGGGTCTCTGCGCGATCGTCACGCTCGTCGCGCTTCCCCTCAGCGCGAAGGGTCCCGTCTCACGCGCGCTCGAAGGCATCGCCGCGCGGTATCCCGCCGCCCCGAGGCCCGCCACGAGCGCCGCGCGCGCGCTCGGTCACGCGCTCGACCCGAGCACCACAGACGCAGGGCTCCGCGACGCAGGACTCCGCGACGCAGCGACCCTCGCTGTCCGCGACGCTTCGACCGACGTGAGCGACGCGAGCGATGTGAGTGTTGCGAACGACGTGAGTGACGCGAGTGACGCGAGTGACGCGAGTGACGCGAGCGACGTGAGCGACGCGAGTGACGCGAGTGACGGAGATGACGCGAGTGACGGAGATGACGCCGTTGACGCGGTCGATGCGGCTGCGCCACCGGGTGATCCCGCGATGCTCGCGGAGGTCGAGTCGCCGTGCGCTCCGGTCTGGTCGATCGTCGTCGCGGACCTCGAAGGCGACGCGCGAGACGAGATCGTCGTGCAGTGCGCCGATAGCCTGCACGTGCTCGCGCTCACCGAGGGGACGCTCACCGAGCGGCTCCGCGTCGTCACGAGTGCGCCCGCGCAGCTCGAAGGCGCGTTCGGTCCGCCCGCGGTCTTCGACATGGACGGCGACGGGCGACGCGACGTCATCGCGTGCGAGCACTTCACCACCGAGCGCGGCGGCGGCCGCGGAGGCGTGACCCGCTACGTCACCAACCGCGGCGACGGACGCTACGGGTCTTTCGTGGAGCTCGACCGCCTCGACGGATGCGGCGCGGTGGCGGTCGCCGACGTGACCGGCGACGGACGCGAGGAGCTGCTCATCGCGCACACGGGCAACCCCTACCTCGCCACGCTGCCGCAGGGAGACCTCGCGTGGTTCTCTCACGTCGGCCGCCAGTGGACGCGTCGCGGGCGCTTCTCCGTGGGCCGTTGGCCCGCGCGCGTGGTCGTGCGAGACGTCAACGCCGACGGCATCGGCGACGCGATCGTCGAGCACGACTGGGAGACCGCGTCGTTCATGGTGCTGCCGGGGTCGCGCGCTGGATTGCGCGCCGCCGACCCCGCGCTCCATGCGCCCGAGATGCCCTCCGCGCAGCGGGTCGCGGGGCGCTTCGACCTCGACGACGCGGCCGACACCGTCGAAGTGGCGAGGGCCCCGTGGGCCGAGCACTACGTGCTGCGCCTGAGCCGCTCGCAGCGCTCCGACGCGCCGACGATCACCGCGATCACGGGCACACCGATGATCCTCCCGCCGCCCTCCGACGCAGGAGCCGCAGCGGACGCCGCGACGCATGACGCGGCGCACGCGCCCGACGCGACGTAGTCCCGCCGCCGCTTGACCGCCGAGAGAGCGTTCGCGTACGGTCCGCGCGCCGTGCGGGTGGAGCATCAACTCCCTCTGCCCGGCGGATCGAACAGTTTCACGACGCAGCAGCAGCCTATGGGAAGTCCGGTGTGACACCGGCGCGGCCCCCGCCACTGTAACCAGGGACGAACGCGGCAAGACGCCACCTTCACGGGGAAGGCGCCGCGGGAGAGCGATCTGGGAGCCAGGAGACCAGCGTTGCTTCGCTGCGAGCCCACGAGTCGTCGACAGACGAGTCGGGGTCTCCACCACCACCGCGCGGGTGCGCGCGGAAGGATCACCGGCCTCCTCATGAACTCCCGCAGCATTGCCTTCTTCTTCGCGACCGCCGCAGCGGCGACGGGGTGCTTCGACGACGCGAAGCTCCGCCCCCCGACGGGCGACATCGGCGCCGTCGACGTTCCGGTCAATCCCCCCGACGTGCCCGACGCGCGCGTCGACGTGGTGCGCAACGACGTGGTCTCTGACGTCACCGCCGACGTGTTCGACGCCTCCGACGTCGCCGACGCGAGCGACGACGCCACCGACGCCGACGACGCGGCCGACGCGAGCGACGTCACCGACGCGATGTCTTCGGGCTGCCCGCTCGAGCGCGTGCTCGTCACCACGAGCGACTACACGAACGGCGGGTACGCGCTCGGACGCTTCGCGCCGACGCCGTCCCTCGTCCCGAGCGGCGCGATGTCGCCCGACCAGGACAGCGTCCCCGTGCAGAGCGGCTGCGTGGTCTACAACCTCCTGCGCGGCAACGACGCCCTCGCGGTGCTCGACCCGATGAACCTCCCCACCATCGCGCGGCGCATCCCGCTGCGCATGGGGACCGACTCCAGCGCGCCCTACCAGGTCAACCCCTACGACGTGTTCACGTACTCGCCGGAGAAGGCCTACGTCGCGCAGTACGCGGTGCCGCGCGTCGCGGTGGTGAACCCCACCCGCGACGGCGTCGACGGGCTCCTTCGAAGCATCGACCTCTCGCCGCTGCGCCAGCCCGAAGACCGCGACACGTCGGGCTCGATGGAGGCGATGGGGGTCGTGCGCGCGGGCCGCTACGTCTTCGTCGCGATGCAGAACCTCAACGCCTTCATGCCCGTGACCAACGGCACGATGGCCGTGATCGATCCGAGCACCGACGCCCTCGTCGACGCCGACACGACGACGCCCACGCTCGACGCGCTGCGCCTCTCGGGCCGCAACCCCGCGGCGATCGCCGTCACCCGCGGCGGACGCCTCGTCGTGGCCGAGTCGGGCGTGGTGACCTTCGCGCCGCCGCAGATGCTCGACGGCGGCATCGAGTTCATCGACCCCGCGACGCTGCGCACCTCGGGGCTCCTCGTGACCGAGGCGCAGCTCGGCGGAGACATCGCGACCTTCACGATGCTCGACGAGGGCCGCGCGTGGGTGGTCGTCACGCAGCGCACGGCCACGGCGATGAGCTCGCGCGTCATCGAGGTGAACCTCGACGCGGTCGACGGCATGCGCGTCGGTCGCACGATCATGTCGACGGGCGAGATCGCGGCGATCGCGCGCGACCCGTCGGGCAACGTCTGGGTGCTCGATCGCTCGATGGGGAGCGTCGGCGCGAGGGTCTACAACAACCTCGGCATGGAGCTCACGTCCACGCCCCTGGCGACGGGGACGTACGCTCCGTATGGGATCGCGTACGTCCCGAGAGGGCCGCCACGCGCGTGGGCTCGTGGCTCGTCGCGGCGGTGATGGCGTCGGCGTGCGGAGCTCCCGCAGACGACGACCTCGACGCGCGCGCGGACCATGGCGCAGGGACGGTATGCGAGCAGGGTGACGTCACGACGTCGCCCGACGGACGCACCGTGGGAGGCCGCTACGCGTCGCGCGTGGTGTCGTTCACCCCGGGCGATGGCGCGACCTTCGGCGCGGATCGAATGCCGGGCGTGGTGCTCGGTCCTCCGGTCGGCGGCGGCGATTTTCGCGGAGGCACCGACGTGGTGTCGCTCGGCGCGGGCGGCGAGGTCGTGATCGGCTTCGACGTCGACATCGTCGACGGCCCCGGCGACGACTTCACGGTCTTCGAAAACCCCTTCGCCGTACCGGGCACGAGCGATCAGTACTGGGAGGAGCTCGGCGAGGTCTCGGTGAGCCTCGACGGGGTCACCTGGACGACCTTCGCGTGCGACCCCGCGGGCGCGCGCCCCCACACGGGCTGCGCGGGCTGGAGCGTCGTGTACGCGTCGCGCGACGCGTCGGGCACCTGCGCGACGGACCCGCGCGTGTCGGGGGGCGATCCCTTCGACCTCGCGCGCGTCGGCGTCACCCGCGCGCGCTTCGTCCGCGTGAGAGACCTGCGCACGCAGGGGCTCGCGCCGCCGTCGACGGGATTCGACCTCGACGCGATCGCGGTGCTCCACGCGTCGATGCGGTGACGCTGCATTGGCACCCGTCGAGGCGCGCGTGTACCATCCGCGCGCCGCGACGGGCGGCTGTGAAAGAAGGAGCGGCGCGACCCTCGTGAAGAACAAGGCACTCTTCGGTCTGATCGGTGTGGTCGTCATCGTCTGCGGCGCGCTCGTCGCCTTCGCCGCGTGGAAGATCCTGAAGCGTCCGAAGACCGGCGGCGGCGTGGCGGGGCGCATCTCGCGCGACGCGGCCGTGGTCGTCGTCGCCGACTTTCGCAACGTGAGGTCGTGGGAGCCCGCCACGCGCGTCCACGACATGCTCGCGCGGCCCGCCAGCGACGCCACTGAGGCGCAGCGCGATCTCGCGCGCCGCTACACCGAGGTCCAGCAGAACTGCGGCTTCGACCCGTGGGCCAAGACCGACGCGGTGACCGTGGGCGTCGAGCGCTCGCTCATCGAGGGCCAGAACCAGTCTGCGGTCACGGGCCTCATCGACGGCACCTTCACGCAGCCCGAGGTCGAGCGCTGCCTGCGCTACCTCGCGAGCCGCGACCAGCGCACGCTCACCTCGACGCAGGTCAACCGCCACACGGTGCTCACGCCGCTCCGCGCGGGCGAGCAGCCCACGGCGCGCTCGACGCAGATGACCCTGCTCCCCGGCTCGGTGATGGTGACCGAGCAGTCGTACACGCAGCGCGCCCTCGCCGTGATCGACGGAGACTCGCCCTCGCTCGCCGCCGACGCGCCCCTCACGACCATGCTCGGACGCCTCGGTCAGGGCGTCTTTCTCGCCTCGTCGGCGGACCTCGCGCTGCTCCGCTCGCGGCAGCAGCGAACGGTCGACGGCGCCATCGACGACCTCGTGCGCGCGCACCCGCAGGCCCCCGACCTCGCGCTGCTGCGTCAGGCCCGCATCGGCGGCGCCTCGCTCGCGGTGCTCAACGGCTCGCTCGCCGCGATGGTGCGCGTCGAGGAGCCCACGGCGGCCAACGCGCAGTCCGTCGCGCGCGCCCTCGAAGCCGTCATCGAGCAGCACCGCGGAGAGGCCAGCGGGGCGCTGCGTGACGCGCGGCAGAGCCAGCAGTTCTTGAGGCTCACGCTGGGGTCGCTCGAAGGGATGACGGAGCGCTTCCGCAAGGTCGACGACGCGGCCACGGTGCTCGAGGCGCTGATCGCGCAGGTGCATTGCCGCGCCGAGGGCAGCGACGCGGTGATCGCGCTCACGGCCACGCAGGCCCAGGTGACCTCGGTGCAGCAGGGCGTGACGGCCTTCGGTGAGATCATGTCCGAAGCGTCGCGGATGAACCCCCTCGGCGGGCTCTTCGGTGGTGCGCGGCAGCAGGGCGGGCTCCCCGAGCTCGGCACGCCGGGCGGGATCAACATCCCCACGGCGCCGCTCCTCGACCGCGGAGCACCCACGCTCCAGGCCCCGACGCTTCAGGCGCCGAACCCCTGACCGACCATTTAGATTGGGTTCCCAAGTAACATCATGAAGCCACCGGGCGTCCTTCCCCCAGTGGACCCTTCCGACGGGAGCCCAGGAGACCCCGGGTCTCCGTCAGAGCGGTCCCTCGAAGACCTGATGGACGCGTACTGCACCCGCG
Organism: Myxococcota bacterium; assembly: GCA_052035985.1. Classification (GTDB taxonomy): domain Bacteria; phylum Myxococcota_A; class Polyangia; order Polyangiales; genus CAISKJ01. Next base: position 6,881 of record JBPOHC010000717.1, read on the forward strand.
GCGACCGCCGGGCCTTCGACGAGCTCTTCGCGCGCCTCGCCCCCAAGGTGAACATCTTGTTGCTTCGGCTCTCCCGCAACCGCGAGCTCGCCGAGGAGCTCACCCAGGTGACCTTCCTGAAGGTTCACCGCGCGAGAGACACCTACGTCCCCGGGTCGAAGGTCTTCTCCTGGGTGATGGCCATCGCGCGCAACGTCTACATCGACGCGTACCGCAAGAACCGCGTGCTCCGCCGCCACGAGATGCTCACCGAAGAGGGCATCGTCCCGGAGCCCGGACGCGACTCCCGCACCGTCGACACGGGCGCCTTCGAAGCGCTCTCCGACGAAGACCAGCAACGCATTCAGAGCACCATCGACGCCCTCCCCGCCACGCAGCGCGAGGCCCTCATGCTCCTCAAGGTCGAGGGGCTCTCGCTCAAGCAGGTCGCCGAGATCACCGGCGCCTCGGTGACGGCCGTCAAGGTCCGAGCGTTTCGCGCCTACGAGGCGCTGCGCGCGGCGATGGGTGTTCCCAAGGTCCCGCAACCCAAGACCCCGAAGCACACGACGAGGCCCCCGTGAGCGACTGTGACGCCATCGTCGACGCCCTGACCAGGACGTCTCCCTCCGAAGCGCAGCTCCTCTCCTCTCCCCACCTCGACGGCTGCCTCTCCTGTCGTCAGCTCGTCTCCGTCGACCGCGCGCTCTCCTACCCCTCCTCAGCTCCGATCCGACAAGGCGCCGCCCTCCTCGCGGCCCTCGACCGCGACATGACCCCGGTCCACCACCGCAGCGCGTTGCGTCGCGCGGTGCTCCCCTTCGGCGCGCTCCTCGCCGTGATGGTCTCCGGCGCGACGCTCCTCGGTCGCCCTGTCGCGACCACCGCGCTCCCGTGGCTGGCCTCGCTCGCGATGCTCACCTGGGCGGGCCTCGGGGCCGCGCTGGTGCTCCGAAGAGGCCCTTCAGGGCTCGGCGCGCCGGTGAGTAGACGACGCGCATGGCTCGCCGGATCAGGCGCCCTCTTCGTGCTCTCGACCCTCGCCACCACCCGCATCATCCCCCGCACCCTCTCCACCACCAAGACCCTCGCGGACCACGTCGGCGTCTCCGCCGTGAACGCGGTCTCGGTCACGCACGACAGCACCCTCGGCCCGATGCAGAACCTCGGCGCCTGCGCGAGCACGAGCCTCATCTTCGCGGCCGTGGTTGCCGTGGGACTTCTCTGGTCGTCGCGCCGCACGGTGCCCGTCTCGTCGGGCAGCATGGGCGCCGTGGTGGGAGCCTCCGCGGGCCTCGCCGCCGCCGCCGCGCTCCAGCTCTCGTGCGCCACCCACATCGCGCACGCGCTCGCCGCGCACGGCCTCCCGATGCTGCTCGCCACGGTGCTCTGCACGTTCATCGGCCGCCGCGCGCTCGCGCCCTGAGGCGCCGCCCATGCGCCTCCGCCGCGCCCTCGTCGCCGCGCTCCTCGCGGGCTGCACGAGCACCGCGCAGCCTCCCTCCGACGCGACCGCAGACGCTCCCCCCACCGACGCCTCGTACGACGCACCAGAGACCGATCGTTCGGATGCGAACGACCTCCTGACGCCGCGCTTTGAAGCGTGGGAGACGGGCGCTCCGTCGCCGCTCTGCAATGGCGCGGGATGGTGCTGGGAGAGCCCCTCGCCCGCGGGCGGTGAGGTCGTCTCGATCTCGTCGAGCGAGACCGATGACGGCTGGGCGCTCACCACCGATGGGATGCTCCTTCACGCGTGGGGCGGGCGCCTCGAAGCGATGCGCGTGCACCCCTTCGACCTCACGCTCGGCCGCGGTCGCGTGTGGAGCGGGGGCGCCTCGGAGGTGTGGGTCTCGATCGGCGGTTCGCTCGTGCGATGGGACGGCCGCGTCTTCACGCGCGCCCGCTTCTACAACGGCTTCAACGAGCCCGACCTCGTGTGGGGATCGTCGCCGCGCGACATCTGGGTCGGCGGTCCGCAAGGCGACATGCTCCACTTCGACGGCACCGGGTGGACGCGACGCGCGCTCACCGTCGGCGTGAACCTCAAGGAGCTCACGGGCTTCGCCGCAGCGCCGTGGTCGCTCGATGGAGACGGGCTCGTCTCTCGGTGGCGCGACGGTCGATGGCGCGAGGTGGGGATGCTCCCGTCGAGCGCGCGCGGGCTCTGGGTGAGCGGCCCCGAAGACGCCTGGGCCTGCGACGACGGCGCGGTGTTTCACTGGAACGGCGCGGTGTGGATGCGCGAGGTGGTCGACCGCGTGCCGACCTCGCAGCGCTGCGTCGTGTGGTCGGATGGCGAGGACACGTGGTTCAGCGACGGGCTCAGCGTGCGACGCAGAGACGCCGACGGCGCGTGGTCTGTCGAGAGCGACACGCTGCTCGTGACGGCCGCGGGAGGCGCGCCGAGCGACGTGTGGGCGGGACGCTCTGACGGCGTGATGCAGCGGTTGATGGGGGGAGCGTGGGAGGCTGTGACGCGCACGCGTCCTCGCTTCGACGTGACGCGCATCGCGGGCGACGACGCGGCCACGCTGCGTGCGATCACGGTCGCGACGGTGATGGGCTTCGACGGTGTGGCGTGGTTCGAAGCGATCGCGCCGACGCGCTATTACGAGCTCCACGGCGTGTGGCCGCAGGGCGCGACCGACACATGGCTCGCGGGCCTCGTGCGAACAGGCGCGCGCGATTCGGGCAGAGCCTCGCGATGGAACCGCGTCGACGGAGAGCGCGACGTGCTCGACGCGCCGACGCCGTTGCGCGCCATCACCGCGCGCGCGAGCGATGACGTGTGGGCCGTCGGTGACGGCGGCGCCGCGTGGCGCTTCGACGGCGCCGCGTGGACGCGCGTCGAGATGGGCGTGACGAGCGACCTGCGCGACGTGTGGAGCCGCTCGCGCGACGACGCGTGGGCCGTGGGAAACAACGCGGCGCTCCGCTGGGACGGCGCTGCGTGGAGGAGGGTCGCGCTCCCCTCGATGATCGACGTGTCGAGGGTGAACGGAAGAGGCGCGAGCGACGTGTGGATGATCGGGCGCAGCGAGTCTCCGTCGCGCGCGTGGGCGCTGCATTGGGACGGCGTCGCGATTCGCGTCGACACGGCGGGGCTCCCCGCGGGCTACGACGCGCGCGGCGTGTGGGCGGGCGCTGACGCCGTGTGGCTCGCGGGGTCGAGCGTGCTCCGAAGAGACGACCGCGTGTGGAACGCGGAGTCGATCGGCGTGGATGCCTCGATGCGCGCCGTCTGGGGGACGCGTGACGGCGCCGTGCGCGTCGGCGGATCGACGACGACGGTGATGGTGCGAAGGCCGCGCTGAGAACGGTTACGGGAGCGGTCGAGACGAGAGCCAGCTCCACTCGTCGGCGGCGCGTCCGCGCAGCGGGCAGCAGTGGCCGACGCCGGGGAGCTCGGTGTAGCGGACCTCGAAGCCGAGGGCCATGAGCGCGGCGCGCGAGCTTCGGGTGTTGGCGATGCCGAAGTCGCCGGAGCCGATGAGGAAGCTGATCGGGATGCGTCGCACGGCGAGTCGAGCGAGGTTCGCGCCGGGGAGCGGGTCGCCCGCGGAGATGACGCTCGCCGCGCCGAAGCGGTCAGAGCCCGCCATCGCGACGTGGTACGCGAGGTAGCCGCCCTGGCTGTACCCGAGGAGGAAGGTGTTCCTCGCGGAGGCTCCGCCGGAGACGAGGTAGTCGCGCGCGCCGAGCGCGAGCACCACGTCGCGGTTCGAAGTCGACGGGGTGGTGTAGGCGTCCCAGTCGACGCCCATCGGTCCGCTGCCCGAGATCGCCACGGGGAACGCGACGGCCACGCCCTGCGCATCGGCGACCTCACGCAGCCCGCTCGTGAGCAGGAAGTTCATCGCCGTGTCGCCGTTGCCGTGGAGCGCCACGAGCCCCGGTGATCCCGCGTGAAAGCCCGCGGGGACGTACACGATCGTCTGCCGCGATCCGACCGCGACGGTGCGCGTTCCAGGCGTGAGCGCGGGCCCCACGGGGACGTCGACCGTGCCCGCGTCACCCGGTGGTGGCGGAGGCGGCGGTGGAGGCGGCGGTGGCGGTGGCGGTGGCGGTGGTGGTGGCGGTGGTGGTGGCGGTGGTGGCGTCGCGCATGATCCTGACGCGGGGACGCACTGCTGCACTGCGCCCGCGCCAGCGATCATGATCATCGCGCAGATGTAGCTGGTGGGGCATCCCGATCCGCAGGGAGCGCCGCAGATGCGCTCTCCGGTGCGTTGATTGGTGAGGCAGTACGAGTCCGCGCCGCACTCCTCGTTCGTCGTGCATGACTGGCAGAGACGCGACCCCGGAGGAGGCGGCGGAGGAGGCGGTGGTGGTGGAGGCGGGGGTGGCGGGGGTGGCGGCGACGCGACATCGGAGGCGGCGTCGATGGGCGCGGGCGCGTCCGAGGGCGTCGTCGCGTCGAGGGGTGCGCTCGTGTCGACGGACGCAGGCATGTCGTTCGATACCGAACGATCGTCGGGCGGAGTCGCGTCGGGGTCGGGGAACGGATCGCCGCTGATCTCTCCGGTCTGCGGGGTGCACGCGGAGAGAGAGGCGCCTGTCAGCAGGGCAGCGACGAAGGTCGCGCGGCGGGTCATGGTGGGTGCGATGGTCGACGGCGCGGCGCCGCGGCGTCAACGGGCAACGGCGCGCGAACGCGGGATCACGCGGGGGTGCGCGCGGTCACGGCGACGGTCGTGGCGGTGTTCACCGAGACCGTCGACGACGCGACGGTGACCAGATAGTGCGTGAGGTTCGAGGTGGGCGGTCCGTGCGTGACGACGCCCTGACCGTTGAAGGTCCCGCCGTGGCCCGAGCAGCACGTGAGGTTGCCCGTGGTGCTGGTGCTGTTGGTGGGCGACACGGGGCACGCGCTGCCGTTGAAGTCGACGTCGAAGCCCTCGTGGGGGCAGATGATGCTGAAGGCGTAGAAGCCCTGCGCGTCGCGGCCGACGATGAGCTTCTTGTCGGCGAGGCGCTTCCAGCTCCCGACGGCGATCTCGCTCACCGTGCCGACGACGAAGACGCCCGAGGGCTGCGCGCTCGAGTCTCCGCAGCCCGCGACGCCCGCCGCGCTCGCGGCGCCCATCACGCAGAGAAAGGTCCGTCGCTCGATTCCGGTCGTGTCCTGGCTCATGTGCTCCTCTGCGCTCCTCGTGGGTTGTGGTCGGCGTGGCGACGCCGAAGGGGATCGGCACCGTACACGAATCGTCTCTCGCTGCGCAGCGCCGATCAGCGGCACGCGGGCAGCGTGGCCGCGGTGCCGTCCCAGAGCACGCCCGCGCGCACGAGGGCGTCGCGCCGCGCGCCGCGGATCGCGCCGTCGACGGAGGTGTCGCCGCGCGTGAAGCGCTCGAGGAACGACACGCTGAGCTCCCTCAGCGCGGCGAGCCTCGAGTCGAGCGGCGACGCGCCGTTCGCGCAGGTGTTGCAGATCAGCCCGCAGCCCGGGTCGACGAAGTTCATGTGCCCGAAGTCACGGAGGGGCCAGATCGCGAGCGTGGCCCCGTCAGGCGCCGCCGCGGCGAACTGTCGGTAGTCACCGGACTCGGGCGCGCAGGCCGTCCCGAAGTTCACGCAGCGCGACTGAGTGGCGCCGAAGAGCCCGAGGGGACGTCGGAGCATGGGCATCCGCTCGGGGGCGAGCGACGGGGTCGCGTCGGTGATGCGTCCGAGCGGCGAGGGGTTGTCGTCGACAGGGTCGAGCGCGAGGCCCGCCACGAAGGACGCGTCGTCGAGGAGGGCCATGATCGCGCCCTTTCCGCCGAGCGAGTGCCCCATCGCGACGGCGCGCGCGGCGTCGACGCTCGCGGACGCGGGGAAGCCCATCGGGCCGCCTCCCGCGAACGCGCGTCGCGTCGCGGAGAGAGCCGCGCCGACGTTGCGGTGATCGACCGAGAGCAGCGAGCCCGGGTAGTTCACCGACGCGACCACGTAGCCCCACGAGGCGATGTGCGCGAGCAGCCGGTCGTAGTTGTTCACCGCGAGCTGGAAGCCGTGCGCGAAGGCCACGAGCGGAAAGCGCTCTGCGCCCGCGGTCATCGGGTAGAACACGCGCGCGCCGCCCTCGGTGCCCGTGATCGCACCCGTCCAGAGGGCCACGCGGTGAGGGCCCATCGACGACAGATCGCGCGTCGACGCGTCGGGCGGCTCGACGACGTCGGGCGCGACGACATCGGGCTCGTCGGCGTCGGGCGCGACGACATCGGGCGTGACGACATCGGGCGTGACGACGTCGGGTGATTGAACGTCGGGCGCGGTGACGTCGGGCGCGATCACGTCGGGAGAAAGTGTGTCGACGAGCGATGCATCGGGTGCGAGCACGTCGCGCGTGGACGCATCCGTTGCGATCGCGTCGGGCGCGCGGCCGTCTTCGGGGACCGCCATGAGCGTAGAGGAGCACGCGGCGAGCGAGAGGCTGAGGGCCGCGACGAGAGGACGGGTTCGCAACGAGGTCTCCGTGAAGTGAACGATGTGGTGATGGGATGCGCGCCGCGGGGCGTCGGTGACGAAGAAGCGCTCAGCGGCGACGAGGTTCGGGCGGCGCGGCGGTGCGTCCGTCGTCGGGCCACGAGTGCCGAGGATACTTGCGGCAGAGCTCTTTTCGAATGCCAGGGTAGTGCCGCTCCCAGAAGCCAGCGAGGTCGGTGGTCACCTGCACGGCGCGGTGGTTTGGCGCGAGGAGGTGCAGCACAAGCGGGACCCTCCCCATCGCGACCGAGGGGCCCACGCCCATGCCGAAGAAGTCTTGCAGTCGCGACTCGATCCACGGGGTCTTCGAGGGCTCGTAGTTGACCTTCACGCCGCGTCCGCCGGGGAGCGTCACGCGCTCGGGGGCGTGCGTCTCCATCGCGCGTCGCTGCGGTCCGTCGAGTCGATCGCGGAGCGCGTCGAGCACCGAGGCGCCGCGGAGGTCGTCGAAGCTGCGGCGCCCCTCGCACATCGCGCGGAGGGCCTCGACGGCGTGCGACTCGCCCATCACGGGCATCTTGAGCTCGGGCGCGTGCGTCGCCACGAAGGCCGCGCGCGCGAGCCAGCGATCGAGCGCGTCGGGGTCTCCCGCGAAGCTGCGAACACCCTTCGCCACAGCGCGCTCGGCGAGGAGCGCGGAGGCCGCGCGGTCGGCGGCCTCGTTGCGCGGAGACCGCGTCTCATCGAGCACGAGCGAGCGGTACATGAGCCGCGACACCACGTCGGCGCGCTCGGCGTCGGCGTTCCACCGTGCCTCGACGGTCTCTCGGATCGCGTCGGGAAAGAGCTCGAGCATCCACTCGGGCTCCACCGCGCTCGCGGCGCGCACGACCACGCCCTTCGCGCGCCCGTCGACGCGCTCCTCGGCGTCGACCGCGACGATGAACTCCGCGTCGCGCACCTCGCTCGACTCCGAGAGCGTCGCCGTGCCTCCGCCCACGAGCGTGAAGTCGTTGCCGCGGAGCCTCCGCGCGACGCGGTCGGGATACGCCGCGAGCAGCGACACGCGCAGCGCCTCGTCGGGGTCTCCCGTCGCGAGCAGCGGGCCGTCGCGCTCCGTGCGCTCTCGCCCGAGGAGCCGCGCGAGCTGCTTTCGAACGCGATCGACCGCGAGCACCGCGCCCACGTCGAGGCCGAGGTCTCGCACGATCCCCGCGTCGAACTCGAAGCGCCGCGCCTCTTCGAAGCGCGCGAGCGAGGTCGTCACGTCGGAGTCGCCGCGCTCGTCGCGCGCCACCACCCCGCGCCCGCCGTCGCGTGAGAGCCCCGCGCCCCTGCGCGCCGCGACGATGTCTCGCTCCCCGAGGATCGCCGCCGTCGCGCAGGCCGCGTCGGTCACGCCGCGCGACTCGGCCTCGATGAGCATGCGAGACACGCGCGGGTGCAGCGGGAGCTTCACCATGCGACGACCGCGCTCCGTGAGGGCGCCCGCGTCGTCGACGGCGTCGAGCATGCGGAGCAGCGTCTCGGCGGCCTCGAGCGACTGCGCGCCGGGCGCTTCGAACCACTCGAAGCGCGAGAGGTCGCGCACGCCCGCGGCGTGGAGCTCCAGCGCGGTCTCCGCGAGGTCGAGGCGCTTGACCTCGGGCGCGTCGTGCTCCGGTCGCGTGTCGTGGTCGTGGCGCGTGTAGAGTCGAATACAGCGCCCCGGACGCGTGCGTCCCGCGCGTCCTGCGCGCTGCGCCGCGGACGCTCTGCTGATGCGACCGACGCGGAGCACCGGGAGCCCCGACCACGGCGCGTGCGACGCGATGCGCGCGAGGCCGCTGTCGATCACGGCCACGACGCCGTCGATGGTGACGCTCGTCTCGGCCACGTTGGTCGAGAGGATCACCTTGCGCTTCGAAGCGGGGTTCACCGCGCGATCCTGCTCGGCGGGCGAGAGGTCGCCGTGGAGCGGGAGGATGAGCAGATCGGCGCTCGACGCGATGGGCTCGCACGCGCTCATGCAGCGACGGATCTCCGCCGCGCCGGGGAGGAACACGAGCACGTCGCCGTCGAGCCCCTCGCGCACGAGCTTTCGAAGCGCGTCGGCGACCAGCGTCTGGAGCGGACGCTCGTCGGGCTGCGGCATGTGCTCGATGGCGACGTCGAAGCGCCGACCCTCGGAGCGGACGCGCGGAGCATCTCCGAGGAAGCGCGCGATCGGTCCCGGGTCGAGCGTCGCGGACATCACCGCGAGGCAGAGGTCGGGCCGCGTGGTCTTCTGAAGCCGACGCAACATCGCGAGCGCGATGTCGCCCTGGAGGTGCCGCTCGTGAAACTCGTCGAGCAGCACCGCGCCCACGCGCGAGAGCGTCGGGTCGCTGAGGAGCCGACGCGTGAGGACGCCCTCGGTCACGAAGCGGATGCGTGTCTTCGCGCTCGCGACCTCTTCGAAGCGCACCTGATAGCCGACACGCTCGCCGAGTCGCTCGCCGCGCTCCTCGGCCACGCGTCGGGCGGAGAGTCGCGCCGCGAGGCGACGCGGCTCGAGCACGATCACCTCGCGGTCACCGAGGAGCCCCGCGTCGAGCAGGGCGCCCGGCGCGCGCGTGGTCTTGCCTGCGCCGGGAGGAGCTTCGAGCACCGCGCTCCTCGTGTCGCGCAGGGCGGCCACGAGCGCGGGGAGCACGGCGTCGATCGGGAGGGGGATCATCGAAGGGTCGCGACCATACCGCGACCCGCGTCAGGAGGACGCAGAGACGGACGAGATCAGCCGGGCGCGCCGCAGCGGTTCGCGATGCCCGAGCCGCCGCACGCGAGGCCCGCAGGGCACTGGCCGCAGTCGAGGACGCCGCCGCAGCCGTCGGCGAGCGCGCCGCACTCGGCGTTGGCGTCGGCGCACGAGCGAGGCGTGCACGGGCCGCGACCGCAGACGCCGGGCGTTCCACCGCCGCCGCAGGTGAGCGGCGCCGTGCAGTTGCCGCACTGGATGAGGTTGCCGCAGCCGTCGCCCGCGGGGCCGCACGAGAGGCCCTGCTCGGCGCAGGTGCGCGCGCGACACGAGGGCGTGCCGCAGATGCCGGGCATCCCGCCGCCACCACACGACGTTCCCGTCGCGCAGGTGCCGCAGTCGAGGAGTCCGCCGCAGCCGTCGCCTGCGGGGCCGCACGCGAGGCCCTGCTCGGCGCAGGTGCGAGGCCGACACGACGACGCGCCGCAGACGCCGGGCATTCCGCCGCCGCCGCAGGTGAGCGGGGCCGCGCAGGTGCCGCAGTCGAGCGTTCCGCCGCAGCCGTCGCCCGCGGGGCCGCACGAGAGGCCCTGCTCCATGCAGGTGCGCGGGCGACACATCGGCGAGCCGCAGACGCCGGGCGTTCCGCCGCCGCCGCAGGTGGTTCCAGCGGGGCAGGTCCCGCAGTCGATGGTGCCGCCGCAGCCGTTGCCCGCGGGGCCGCACGAGATCCCCTGCTCCATGCAGGTCTGCGCGCGGCACATGGGCGAGCCGCAGACGCCGGGCGTTCCGCCGCCGCCGCAGGTCGTGCCCGCAGGACACGAGCCGCAGTCGAGCATGTTGCCGCAGCCGTCACCCGCAGGACCGCAGGTGAGCATCTGCGACGCGCAGGTCTGCGGACGACACGCGGGCGCGCCGCACACGCCGATGGTCCCACCGCCGCCGCAGGTCATGCCAGCGGGGCACGTTCCGCAGCTGAGGGTGCCGCCGCAGCCATCGCCCGCGGGGCCGCACGAGAGGCCCTGCTCCATGCAGGTGCGCGGTCGGCACGTCGTGGTGCCGCAGGTGCTCGGAACGCCGCCGCCGCCGCAGGTGAGCGGCGCCACGCAGGTGCCGCAGTTGAGCATTCCGCCGCAGCCGTCGCCGATGGGGCCGCAGGTGGCGCCCGCGGCGGCGCAGGTGCGAGGCGTACACGTCGGCGGTCGCGGCATGTCGGGAGCCACGCACGACGCGAGGTCGAAGAGCATGAACTCCAGCACCTTCTCCTGCGCGGTGAGCGGCGTGTTCGAGCACTCCGTCGGGAACGTGCGCCCGCCCGTCGTCGCGCCGCTCACGTGGAAGTCGCTGAAGAGCACCCTGCCGCACTGCGCGTCAGAGGCCGCGCCCACGGGGGTGTTGAACGTGAGGTGCTGCACCGTCGACGGCGTGGTGGAGTAGATCCAGCGCGCCGTGGGGGCCACGACCGCGTTGAGGTCGTGCCTCGGGTCGACGATCGAGATCTGGTTGGTGCCCGTCGACGCGCCCACGATTCGGAGCCACTGCGCGAAGGCCGCGCCGCGCGGGAACGACGTGTCGATGAGCCCCGTGAGGGGGTTGCCCGGGCGGGCCTGTCCCACGCGCCACGTCGCGATGCCCGACCACGGCGCGATGTTGTAGAGCCACGTGTAGCTGTAGTGCGTCGCGAAGACGCGCCCGCCCGCGTTGGCGTAGTTGATCACGTTGCGCTGCGCCGCCGTGGGCTTGTTGATCTCGCTGCCCTCGCACGCGAAGAGCACCATGTCGTAGCGCGAGAGCGCCGCGGGGTCGTTGTAGAGCGTCGCGGCCGCGGGCGTCGTGCGCCCCATCGTCGCGCCGTTGGCCACGTAGAACTGCACGCGTCCGCCCGCCGACGGGATCGTGAACTCGCTGTCAGACACGCCGATCTTGCGGAGCACGCACTCGAGCGCGTCGACGTTGCCCGTCACCATCGCCATGAGGGGGATGTCTCCCTCGGTGCGGTTGCGGGGCAGTCGCGTGAGCGCCTGCGAGAGCGGGTTGTCGACGCAGGGCGTGACGTTGGAGATGGTCACCTGGCGACGCCAGCGACCGAGCTGGATCACCAGCGGGATGTTCGCGCCCACGGGCACGTCACGGAGCACGAAGCGCCCGTCGGCGCCGGTGACCGCGCTCACGACGGGAGAGCCCGACGTGGGCGAGCCGCAGCGATCGCACGACACGCCCGGCGCGAAGGGCGCCACGGGCGCGTTGGGGATGTACACCACGGCGTTGTAGAGCGGATCGGGCGCGGTGAGCGCGGGCGTCACCACGGTGCCCGAGATGGTCGTGGTCGCCGTGCCCGTGCAGGTCGCGCGACGGAGGCAGAGGTTGGTGCACGTGGTCGTTCCGCCGCCGGGCGTGCCGCACACGCTCGGCATCACGGCGCCGCAGGTCTGTCCCGGCGCGCAGGTGCCGCAGGAGAGGAGTCCGCCGCAGCCGTCGGCCACGGGGCCGCAGTTGGCCCCCGCCGCAGCGCACGTCCGCGGACGACACGTCGGCGCACCGCACACGGCCGCCACGCCGCCGCCGCCGCATGTCTGTCCCGCAGGGCAGGCCCCGCACATCAGCAGTCCGCCGCAGCCATCCGAGACCGGGCCGCAGTTCGCGCCGAGGCCCGCGCACGTGCGACGCACACACACGGTCCCCGCGTCGGGAGATCCGCCCGAGCCGCACACGCTCGGACGACCACCGCCGCCGCAGGTCTGTCCCGCAGGGCACGTCCCGCACGAGAGCAGTCCGCCGCATCCGTCGGCCACGGGGCCGCAGTTCGCGCCGACGCCCGCGCAGGTGCGTCGCACGCACGCGGTCCCTGCTTCGGGCGATCCACCCGCGCCGCACGCGCTCGCGCGGCCGCCGCCGCCGCAGGTCTGTCCCGCAGGGCACGTCCCGCACATGAGCAGCCCGCCGCATCCATCGGAGACGGGGCCGCAGTTCGCGCCGAGGCCCGCGCACGTACGCGGGACGCAGGTCGTCGCGCCGCCCGCGCCGCACTCACTCGGGCGTCCGCCGCCGCCGCAGGTCTGACCCGCAGGGCACGCCCCGCACATGAGCAGTCCGCCGCATCCGTCGGAGACCGGGCCGCAGTTCGCGCCGAGGCCCGCGCACGTACGCGGGACGCAGCGCGCGGTGCCGCCACACTGGCCGGGAGTTCCGCCGCCGCCGCAGGTCTGCGGAGCCGCGCAGGTGCCGCACTCGAGCACGCCGCCGCAGCCGTCAGAGACGGGGCCGCAGTTCGCGCCCGCCATCGCGCACGTGCGACGCACGCAAATCGTCGACGCGTCGAAGGTCACCGTCGACGCGCCGCACACGCTCGGACGACCGCCGCCGCCGCAGCTCTGTCCCGTCGCGCAGGACCCGCACTCGAGGAGCCCGCCGCATCCGTCGGACACGGGCCCGCAGTTCGCGCCCGCCATCGCGCACGTGCGCGGGACGCAGCCCGACGTGCCGCCGCATCGGCTCGGCATCCCGCCGCCGCCGCAGGTCTGCGGAGACGTACACGAGCCACAGTTGATGATCCCGCCGCAGCCGTCGCCGACGGGGCCGCAGGTCGCGCCCGCGGACTCGCAGGTGACGAGCCCGCAGCCGCGCCGCGCGTCCTCGCTGCCCGTGTCGTACGCGGTGATGATGTCGGGGCCGCGATCGACGGTCGCGTCGATCCCGATCACGCCGGGCTGGGAGTCCTCGCTGCACGCCGCGAGGAGGATCGTCGCGGCGGTCATCAGGCGAGCAAAGAGTGTGAGTCGCATGGTCGCATCATCGTCGCAAACGCCTCCGTGACTCAAGGGGCGTGAGGCGCGTGCACGTGCGCATCGTTTTGCGCAAAAGCCTATTTTCACTGCGATTCAAGAGCTCCCTCGCCGAGCCTCGCGCCCGGCGCACGGCGTGAATTCGCCTTCATCGCCCGCGCGGTGAGCGCGCGCTTTCGAATCGCGACGCGCCTGTCCAATCTTCGGCGGCGCTGGCGCGGCGATGGTCGAAAAGCTGACGGTGCACGGCGGGCGCGCCATCCTCGCATCGAGCGGTGCCCGCATCGGTGTTCGACCGGGGCAGCGGCCGCGAACGAGGAGTCAGGCAATGGACGCGATGGGCACGATGCGCGATCTCGATCAGATCCGTGAGCACGACGACGCTGGCGGGTCGTCACGGCTGATGTCGCTCGCGATGGGCGGGCTCGCGACCGCGTGCGTCCTCTTCGCCGTGGGCGTGATGGTCGGCCGCGAGTCGGGCGACGGACGTCCGACGACGCGCGAGGACCCGCTCGCGCGCCTCGATCAGCTCGCGCAGCAGGAGCCCCAGGCCGCCGCGCAGATCACCTGGCCCGAGCGGCTCACGGGCCCCGCGGCGCCCTCTGCCGTCGCGCCTTCGAACGCGGTCGTCGCACCTGCCGTCGCTGCGCCGTCGATGGGAATCACCGCGCCGACGACCGCCCCCGCAGCGCAGGGATCGCCCGTGCTCCTCGGGAGCGTCGGCGCGCCCTCGTCGATGACGGTTCGCCTCTCGGGCTCTCCGCTCTCGGCGCCGAGCGGCCTCGCGGCATCACCGCTCGCGGCGCCCGTCGCCAACGGCGCGCCCGCGGCCGCAGGGAGCGAAGGGGCGTTCTCGGTGCAGGTGAGCTCGTTCCGCTCGATCACGGCGGCGCAGCAGTTCTCTGCGAGGCTCCGCGAGCGCGGTCATCGCGCGTTCGTGGCACCGCCCGCGACGGCCCCCAACGGCGTCGTGTGGCACCGCGTTCGGATCGGTCCGTTCACGACGCAGCGCGAGGCGGCGACGTACCGCGCGCAGTTCGAGGCCCGCGAGCGCATGCCGACCATCGTGGTGCGCCGCGATCAGGAGCCCTTCCACGCGCAGGCCGCGCACTGACCTCGAAGGTCAGCGCATGAAGAGCAGCGTGCGGCCCGAGTAGGCGGTCCAGTAGTACTGCGACAGCCACGTGTACCGCAGGTTGTTGTAGTCGAAGCCCGGCGTGCGAAACCCCGTCACGTTCATGTAGAGCTGCTGCCCCTCGGGCAGGTCGCTCAAGCCCATCACCGACGAGATGTTGGGGAACGCGAAGGACCGCGCCGAGCCCGGCGCGAAGGTCTGCCAGTAGAGCACGTCGCCCGAGAGGTTCACCCACCACATGTCGGGCGACGAGCCCGCGAGGTCGAAGCGCACCGTGCGATCGGGGCTGAGCGTCCCCGTGTCGATGGGCGACGTGATGTCGGGGATGCCCACCCAGTTTCGCAAGCGCACCGTGTCGTCGGGCGTGGTGATCCCCGACGCGATCACCGCGGCGTAGGGGGAGTTGAGGTACTGGCCCGTGCCGTAGATCCCTCGCACCGTGAGCCGCGCGTCGGCGATCGTTCCCGTGAACGCGGGGAGCGCCACGAGCCAGAAGGGCTCGGACCCGTCGCGCGCGTTGAGGGTGATGTCGGGGCGCGAGATCACGCCCTCTCCGCCGAGGTCGATGAAGCCCTCGACGCGCAGCCTGTCGGGCTCTCCCCGCGTCGGCGGAGGCAGTCCCTCGACCACGACCTGCGTCTGGTGGTCGAGCGGAATGTTCATGTTGACCATCACGCGCGTGATCTCGGCGCGCGGAGCTCCGAGCACGTTGCGGGCGACGCCCATGATGTACGGCGTGAAGCGCTGCGTGCGCGTGTTCTCGATGCCCGCGATCGCGTAGATCGCCATGGCCGCAGGGCGTCCGGTGATCGAGAAGGGATAGCCGCGACCGCCGTAGCCGGGCTGCACGACCTCGAGCACCGTGCCCCCGTCGCCGGGCGTCGGCGCGGGGTAGAGGATGTCGGACTGCGTGCTGTACACGAACGCGATGCGACGCTCGCCATCGCGCGGGAGCGGCATGTTGCGCCAGGGGTTGGGCGCGAACTCCATGGGCCCGTCCCAGATGAGCTCGCCGGAGACCAGGGTGCCGTAGGTGCCGCGACCGCCGCCTCCGCCCGGGGGATCGCCCATCGCGCACGCGGGGATCATCTGGGGGTAGAGGTAGACCGCGACGTTGCGGGCGTCGAAGACCTGCACCGTGTGGCTGTTGAAGCAGCGCATGCTCACCGTGAGCGTCACGGGCCCACGGAGCTCCGGATACGAGAGCGTCGCGCGCCCGCGGGCGTCGGTGCGCGTCGAGCGCGGAGGCGCCACGGAGGGGTCGTTGCCGACGAAGACGTACGCGCCGGGGATCGCGTCGCCCGTTCCAGCCGCGAGCACGGTGACGCTCACGGTGCCCTGGATCTGCCCGCCGCCGAGGCCGCCGCGCGTCGACTCCGCGCCGTCGGTGAAGCGGTACGCGTCGGGGACGGTGATGGTCTCCGAGCCCGTCTCGACGGTGATGGGGACGAGGCCCTCGGGGTGCGCGGGCGTCCTGCACGAGAGGCGCTCGGGGCCCTCCACCGAAGCCACCGCGCAGGGCATCCCGTCGAGCGTGACGACCGACGCGTCGGAGAAGTGCGTGCCGAGGCCGTTGATGTAGATGAGCGTGCCGCCCGAGATCGATCCCTCGTCGGGGTCGACCTGAATCGAGTCGTAGCGGTAGCCCATCGGGAGCACCGCCGTGCGCCCCGCGATCTCGACGGAGACGTCGGCCGGGCCGGGCCTGCCCGCGGGCGGAAGCACCGTGAGCCTTCGCGAGTCGGTGAGCCTCGTGTCGCGCGGCTGCACCTGCGCGCCGCCGAAGCGCACGACGGCGTCTTCGGTGAAGTTCGTCCCTCGCACGACGACGGTGTTTCCACCCGTGAAGGGGCCGTGGTCGGGGATCACGCCGACGACGATGGGCGTGGTGTTGACCACGACGTCGCGCACGACGTCACGCACCACGGGGCGGTCGACGGGCGCATCCGTCGAGGCGTCTCTCGCGGCGTCGAGGGCGGCGTCTTCGGCGGCGAAGCGTCCCGTCTCGCTCGCGCACCCCGCAAGGAGTCCAAGGGCCAGGCTGAATCGCGTGCGTCGCATGAGTGACCCTCGGTCCGTGAGCAGTGAAGAATCGTCGGAGGCGTAGAGGTAGGAGTATCGAGGCGGGGCCTCGGACGCGCAACGGGCGTCCGCGCAACGGCGCTTCTGCGCGCGGGCGGTGGAGACTACGCCGCGGCGCGGGTCACTGGATGGGGGTGAGGTTTGTTCCGCCTGCGTAGGCGTACGAGACGTAGCGGTCGAAGCCCGTGACGAGCACCATCACGGTCTCGGGGGGATCGCCCGGATTCGCAGGCTCGGCGCGGACCGTGTGAACCCCGTCGCCCTGGCGCCCCGGCATGATCGTGGGCGGCATCGTCGTGCTGTCGATGCGAGGGAACGAGAGCTGACAGCGGTACGTGACGTAGACGGGAGCGGGGCACATGTGCCGCGCGGTCTCGACGCAGCCGTCGGAGCGCGTGCGCGTGCAGTCCGCGAAGTCGGCCACGGGGGTCTCGTTGAGGCCGTCTCCCAGGTAGACCACCGCGCTCGGGCGGGCGACGATCTGCACGAAGTCGAACGCGTACTTGTTGGGCGTGAGAAAGACGTACTCCGAGCGCCACTGCTCGACGGGCGGGACGATGATGAGCGAGGGGTCGCCGCCCGGCAGCGTGAGGGGGATGCCCGTGGTGTTCTGCGAGCCCATGAACTGCGCCACGGAGATGCGGTTGTTGCCGCGGATGATGAAGTCCGCGAGCGCGCGGATGTCGTAGCTCTCGCCCTCCTCGAGGTCGAACTCCACGGTGGGGCCGCCGGGGACGTTCACGTCGACGGGGAGCGTGGTCTCGACGTGCACGGGCGACGACCCGGGGTTCATCACGCGGAACCACTCGGGCTCGTTGACCTGCGCCACCATCGCGCCCGCGTTGGTGACCGCGACGGTGCGCGGCGCCGAGCGCGAGGCCACGTAGCGCTGACCCACCGTCGACGCGGGGAAGAGCTGCTCCTCGATGTGATCGCACGCGGCCTGGCGCTCCGCGGAGGTGCGCCAGAAGGGCACGTCGCTGCACTCCGTCCCCGCGAAGACGCCGATGGGCTTGTCAGCCGTGATGAGGCTGCCCGTGAAGTCCGCGAGGAAGGCGCCGGTCTCGAGGTTGAGCACGTCGAAGGGGCCGAGCGTCACCGCGAAGGGCATGTGCGCGGGCTGACGCGTCCGGAGCGGTCCGCCGGGGATGATGTCCGCCGTGGCGTCGACGGTGACGCGCGTGCCGGGCTGCGTCCCCACGATGGTCATGAACGAGCGGATCTCTTCGCGGCCGTTCGTGTCGGGGTTGTCGGTCACCGACCACTGCTGCGGCCAGCCCACGACGCGGTACGCGCCGTCGAGCGAGTTGGTCGGCACGAGCAGCGACGCGTCGTTCGAAAACACGCTCACGTTCTCGAGCGGATTGAACTGATACGCGATCACCGGGAACGTCGACGTCACGCGGTACGCGCGCGACGAGAGGCACGTCCCGGTGCCGTCGTTGAGGCCCGCGACCGTCGAGCAGTCGACCTCGCGCGCGGCCAGTTCGAAGACCTCGAGGTCGCGCGGAGGGATCACCGCCGTCGCCACGCGCTCGAGCTGCGGGGGCATCCCCGGCGGCGCGTTGTTGCGGTGGATCTCGACGCGCGTCGTGAGCACCGGGTCGGGGTTCGAGACCACGATCGCGTACTGCTGCGAGGCCGCCGAGCGACCGCCCGTCTCCACGATGTTGTCGAGGTCGACGCCGTAGTACTCGCAGCCGATGTTGGTGTGCAGCACCGAGTCGTCGGTGCAGAGCACCACGCAGCGGCCGCCGCGGCAGGCCTCGCCGCGCGCCGTGTCGCAGTCGCGCATGGGCTGCCAGCTGCGGCCGTCGGGCGCGCAGACCTCGACGGAGAGGCTGTTCTCGGTGCAGCGCGTCTCGCCCGGACGACAGAGCGAGCACCAGCGGTCGGGCACGCACACGAGGCCCTGCGCGGCGCAGTCTTCGGCCTCGACGCGCGTGAACTCGCCCGAGGCGCGGCAGGTCTGGTGGATGTTCTCGTAGCAGCGCTGCTGGCCCACCTGGCAGGTGATCCACGAGCCGTCGGGGACGACCGGCGCGTCGGTCACGATGACGTCCGCCGAGAGGCCGCCGTCGGCCTCGCGGTTGGGCGTGCCGCAGGCCGCAAGCACGAGCGCGAGAGGGAGGAGACGGAGCGGGTGCTTCATGCGACGAGTGGGTCCAGTCTTTCAGCGGGTGACGTAGGTGCCGCGGCCCGCGTAGGCGCTCCAGTACGCCTGACCGATCGTCGCGTAGGTGAAGCGGTTGAAGGCGAAGCCCGGGATGCGAACGCCCACGAGCGAGAGCCCGAGGAGCGAGCCCGCGGGGAGGTCCGAGAGGCCCATGAGCGACGAGAGGTTCGGGTACTGAATCGACCGCTCGGCGCCGGGCGCGAGGTGCTGCCACGAGCCCGTGTCCCACTGGAGCGTGAGGATCAGGAGGTCGGGCTGCGCCGTCGCGGAATCCACCGAGAAGCGCACCGTGCGGTCCATCGGGAGCGCGCCCCCCGTCATGGGCGACATGATGTCGGGGATGCCCATCCACCCGCGGACGTTGACCGTCTCGTCGGGCGTGGTGATGCCGCCGAGGATGAGCCCCGAGCACGGCGCGGGCGTGTCTTGAAAGGTCTGCGGTCCGGTGACGGTGCCCGAGGCGAAGCGCGCGTGCACCTTGAGCCGCGCATCGGCCAGCGCGCCCGAGAACGCGGGGAGCCCCGAGAAGCGGTACGACCCGCCGCGCGAGCCCGTGACCGTGAGGTCGGGACGCGGGATCACGCCCTCTCCGCCGAGGTCGATGAACGCGCTCGCGTTGAACACGTTGGGCTGCGTCTGCCCCGTGGGCAGCGGGTACGACTCGACCTCGAGGGGCGTCTCGTGGTCGAGCGGGATGTTCATGTCGATCACCACGTGGTCGACGACGCCCTCGGTGGGGGTCATCGGGTTCACGGGCGACGCGAGCACGCCGCGCGCGACGCCCATGATGTAGGGCACGAAGCGTCGCTGCGTGACGTCGGTGGTGTTGCGCTCGATGCCCGCGAGCGCGTACACGGCGATGGCGCCGGGGCGGGTGTAGATGTCGAACGCGTAGCCGCGACCGCCGTAGCCCTCGGGCACCACCTCGAGCAGGCGATTCTGAAAGCGCGCCGCCGTGGCCGCGGGGTAGTCGGGCGTGAAGATCTCAGGCCGCGTCGCGTAGACGTAGGCCACGTGGCGCTCGCCCGCGCGGGCCTCGGGCACGTTGCTCCAGGGGTTGGGCGCGAACTCGTTGGAGCCCGCCCAGAAGAGCTCTCCGCGCACGCGTCCCGGGTACACGGGCCGCTGCGCCTCGCCCATGGGCATGCCCGGCGAGCCGCATCCCGGGATCATCAGGGGCGTGAGGTAGATCGTCGCCGCGCGCGCATCGAAGGACTGGATTGTGGTGGTGGTGAAGCAGCGCGCGCTCGCGGTCACCGTGACGGGCGGGGTGATGGTCGGAGGCGAGAGCGTGGCCTGTCCCGTGTCGCCCGTGCGACCCGCGCTCGGCGGCGTCGCCGAGGGGTCGTTGTTGAGGAACACGAACGCGCCCGGCACCGGTCCACCCGACATCGAGTTGAGCACGGTAACCGTGAGCGAGCCTTGAATGGTTCCGCCCGAGAGCCCGCCGCCCACGCTGTCTGCGGTGTTCGCGTACTGGTACGCGTCGGGCACGGTGATCGTCTCGGTGCCGTAGTGAACCGTCACGGGGACGCGCCCGTCGGGGTGCTCCGGCGTGAGGCACGACGCGAGCTCGGGGCCCGTGACCCTCACCATCGTGCAGGGCATCCCATCGAACTCGACGGTCATTCCGTCGGCGAAGGCGGTGCCGAGGCCGTGGATCTGCACGCGCGCGTTGCCCGTCACCGGGCCGAGGCCCGGGTCGACGTAGAAGGCATCGTAGCGGTAGCCCTGGGGGAGCACGGTGGTGCGTCCGCTCGCGCGCACCTCGATGTCGACGAGGCCCGCGTGGCCCGAGGGCGTGGTGACCGTGATGCGGTTGCGGTCGACGAAGCGCGTGAAGCGCGGCTGAACGAGCGACGTGCCGAAGCGCACCTCGGCGTCTTCGGTGAAGTTCGATCCGCGCAGCGTCACCTCGGTGCCCCCGAGGAACGATCCGTGATCGGGAACGACTCCCACGAGCACCGGCGCGGGGGCCGAGGCGTCGCGGCGGTCACCCGTCACGTCGGCGCGGTCGCTCGAAGCGTCTCCTCCGCCGCCGTCGAGGGGCGAAGGGGTGAAGGCGCCGGTGTTGTCGGAGCTGCACCCGATCGCGGCGACGACATAGGGGAGCACTCGTACGAGGCGGCTGCGCGGCGACATGCGTAAGAAGCCCTCCATGAGGCGTTGCGGTGGACCGGGCGAGTATCGCGGAGTCTCGCGGAGGCCACAACGGGCGAAGGGCGTTCGCGTGGCGCTATTCGAGCGCGTCGAAGCGCGCGAAGCCTGCCACCGAGTCGGCGATCGAGCGGAGGAGGCGCTGACGGGCGGCCGTGCCTTCGGGGTCGTCCTTCGCGTTGACCATCACCGCCGTGAAGAAGCGGTCGACGGGGGCGCGGAGCGAGCGGGCGACGAGCTCCAACGCGTCCACGAAGCGACGCGCTTCGAAGAGGGGCGCGAGCTGCGTACGGGTCTCGTCGAAGGTGGCGGCGAGCTCCTTCGCCTCGGGCTGCGTGAGGCGCGCGCGGTCGGCGTCGGAGAGCGCTCCCGCGGGGGCTTCGCGCGAGATGTTGAAGACGCGCTTGAAGGCCACGGCGAGGTCGGCCGCGGCGGGCGTCTCCCAGAAGGCCGCGAGGGCCTCGACGCGCTCGAGCACGTCGACAGGGTTGTCTCTGCCCGCGGCCATGCACGCGGCCACCACGTCGCGCGGAAAGCGCTCTTCGAGCATTCCGCGGAGTCGCTCGGCGCAGAAGTCGACCACGAGGGCGACGGCGTCGGAGCGCGAGGTCTTCGCGGCCTCGGCGCTCGCGAGCATGCGGCCCTTCTCGGCGGCGTAGACGTCCCACGCATGGCCCGCCGCGTCGGCGAGCGACACGCGGACCTTGTGATGGAGCAGCGTGCGGAGGATGCCGATCGCGAGCCTTCGGAGTCCGAAGGGGTCTTCGCTGCCCGTGGGACGCAGCCCCACCGCGAGGCACCCGAGCAGCGTGTCGAGGCGGTCGGCGATGGCGAGCGTGGCGCCGGGCTTCGACGGGGCGACGTCATCACCCGCGCCGCGCGGCTGGTAGTGCTCGCGCACCGCGACGACCACATCGGCGTGCTCTCCGTCGTGGGCCGCATAGAACGCCCCCATGAGCCCCTGAAGCTCGGGGAACTCGCCCACCGTGAGCGTCACGAGGTCAGCCTTCGAGAGCACGCCCGCGCGCGCCGCGTGGTCGGCGTCGCAGCCCACGGACTGAGAGAGCCATGACGACAGCGCGCCGAGGCGACGGGCCTTGTCTCCGTACGACCCGAGCTTCGCGTGAAAGGCCACCGCGTCGAGGGCCGTGACGCGCGTGTCGAGGCGGCTCTTCCGGTCCTGCTCGACGAAGAACGAGGCGTCCGAGAGGCGCGCGCGCATCACGCGCTCGTTGCCCTTGCGGATGGTGTCGGGGTCCTTCGCGGTGTTCACCACCGTGAGAAAGACCGGGAGCAGCCGGTTCTGATGCGCGCCCGCGGTGTGCGCGTGATCGCCGTGCCACGCGCCGTCGGGGCCGAGCTCGGGGCGCCTGCGCGCCACGGCGAAGTAGCGCTGGTGACCGCGCATCACGCTCTCGATGAGCGCGTCGGGCAGCGCGAGGTACTTCTCTTCGAAGCGGCCCACGACGACGTGGGGCTCTTCAACGAGCCCGAGCACCTCGCGCTCCAGAAAGGCGTCGCGGACGAGCTCTCCGCCCTCGTGCGCGGCGGCGGTCTCGAGGCCCGCGAGCATCGCGACGCGGCGCGAGTCGACGTCGACGCGAACGAACGACACGCCGAGCTGCGTGACGTAGTCCTCGGCGGAGCGAAGCACCACGTCGCCGGGCGCGAGAAAGCGGTGTCCGCGAGAGACCGGGCCCGAGCGGATTCCCGCGAACTCGAAGGGGATCACCGCGGTGTCGTAGAGGGCCACGATCCACTGGATGGGGCGACCGAAGGCGGTCTCGCCCGAGGCCCAGCGCATGCTCTTCGAGAACGAGATGCGCTTGCACACCGCCGCGAGCACCGCGGGCAGGAGCGAGGCCGTGTACGACCCGGGGTGACGGATCACCGCGCGGAGGTAGCGTCCCTTCGCGGTGTCGGCGATCGAGAGGTCGGCCGTGAGGACGTTGTTCTTCTTGGCGAAGCCCTCGGCGGCCTTGGACCATCCGCCGTCGGGGGTCTTCGCGGCGGACTCCGAGGGTCCGAGCACCTCCTCTTCGCGCGCGGCGACCTCGGGAACGACCGAGGAGACGAGCACCGCGAGGCGACGGGGTGTACCGAGCACGCGCACGTTGCCGTGCTCGATGCGAGCCTTCGAGAGCTCGTCAGACACCAGCGTGCGGAGCTGCTCGAGGGCCCCGTCGAGGAACGACGTGGGGAGTTCTTCGCAGCCGATTTCGAGGAGGAGCGTGGGAGACATAGTGGGGGCCGCACACCTACCAGACCGCCGCCCACGGTGGAAGCCGTCGCGCGAGATCCTCCGCCGTCGGGAGGCGCTTCTCGGAGGCCACGGATGTGTCTTGTGCGGGCCTTCGGGGGGCTTGTAAGGTGCCGCTCCGATGACCATGCCGACGGCACAGGGACAGGGCGCGGGCCTCGCCCCGGGAACGCTCATCAGCGGACGCTTCGAGGTCGAGGCCTTCGCCACGACGGTCGGCCCTGTCCCCGTGTGGAGCGCGAAGGACAAGAAGGTCGCGCGCACCGCCGCCCTCTGGATGTTCTCGAACCACGGGCTCTCCCCCGAGCAGGTCGAGGCCGCGCGAAAGTCCATCCGCACCGCCGCCACGGTGGCGCACAAAGACCTCGTCGTCCCCTTCGGCTCCGCGGTCACGGCCGACGGCGGCCTCTGCGTCGCGACGGAGCCCGTGCCCTCCACCTCGCTCGCCGAAGTGCTCGACCAGAAGCGCGCCGCGGGCCACGTGTTCTCGCTCTCGCAAGCCTTTCCGTACATCGCGAAGCTCGTCGAGATCCTGCACGGCAACGTGCACCCCAACCTCGCGCACGGCGCCATCGCGCCCGCCACCGTGCGCTTCGACGGCGGTCACATCCGGCTCGCGGGCTTCGGGATGCTCGTCCCCCTCGCCGTCGCGGGTGCGATCCCTCCGCACGCGCTCGCGCCCGAGGTGCGCGCGGGCTCGGAGCCGACGGCCCAGAGCGACATCTACGCCGTCGGCGCGCTGCTCTACGAGCTCCTCACGGGCCAGCCCGCGAACCCCGACGTCCCCGTCTCGTCGCTCATCCCTGGAACGCCCGCGACGCTCGACGTGCTCCTCGACGAGTGCCTCGCGACGCAGCCTCACGAGCGCCTCGACAACCTCCTCGCGCTCAAGAGCGGCCTCGCGTCGATCCTCGGTCCGCTCGCAGACATCGTGCGCGACGACATCGACGTCGACATCGACATCCCCATCGAGCACGCCGAGCGGCCCTCGACGATGTCGTACACGCTCCCGCCCGGCGCCTTCGATGACCCCGGCGACGAGCGACCGCAGACGCTCCCCCCGGGGCTCCTCGTCGATTCGAACACCATCGCGCCCGGCGCGGGACCCGTGGCGCCTCGCGTGGTGAAGCCCGTCGCGCCGCAGCCGCAGCGCCCTTCGGCACCGCCCGCCGACGCGGACCTCGGCTCGCTCCTCAAGGCCGCGACGAAGAACGACTCCGACCGCTGGATGTTCGCGCACGAGGGGCTCGATCACGGACCCATGACGGCGCGCGAGCTGATCGCGGCGATCGTGCACGGCGACGTGCTCGACACCGACGCGGTCACCAACATGGAGACCAGCGAGAAGAAGTCTCTCTCGCAGTGGCCCCAGTACCGCGAGTTCGCAGAGACCGCGGCCGACAAGCGCCGCAACGAGGCCCGCAAGGCAGCGACGCAAGAGGCCCTCGCGGAGTCGGGCGTGGCGCGCGCCAGCAAGCTCTGGATCGCGAGCGCCTCGGTGCTCGCCCTCGTGATGGTGGGCGTGGTCTTCTACAAGACGCTCGGTCCCGGCGCTCACAAGCAGCGCAGCGCCGCGGAGATCGATGACCTCGTGCAGCGCGGCGAGCTCCGCGTGCAGACGCAGAGCGTGACGCTCCTGCCCCCTCCCCCGCCGAGCGCGCACCGTCACAGCGGCGGCGGTGGCGGAGGCGGCTTCACCTCGTACGAGGCCGCGATGTCGGCCCCCATCGACTTCAACTTCGGCGCCGCGGGAGGCGCCAGCGGAGGCACCCTCTCCGACGCCGAGATCACGCGTCCGCTCACGTCGAACCTCAGCCGCTTCGCGGGCTGCCTCTCCGACGGCAGCGCGCGCAACGTCACCCTCCGCCTCGCCATCGGCGGCAGCGGTCGCGCCGCAGGCGTCACGGTGGTCAACGGCTCCTCGGGCCTCAAGGGCTGCGTGGCGGGCGTCGTCCGCTCGCTCTCGTGGCGCTCCTTCGGCGGACCTCGCATCGGGCTGTCGTGGGGCTTCGGGTTCTGACCGTCGCCGCGGCGCTCGCGCTGGCGGGCTGCTCCGACATCGACGTGCTCTCGTCGGTCACCGAGTCCGACGCGCACCGCGCCGTCGCGACGCTCGATCGCGCGGGCGTGTCTGCGCGCTTCGAACGCACCACCAACAACACAAAGCCCGCGTATCGCGTGCACGTCCCGTCTGCGCAGGTCGCCCGCGCGGTGGCTGCGCTCTCCGACGATGGGCTCCCTCGACGCGATCAGCCTGGCTTCACCGAGTCGTGGGGCGACCGCTCGCTCGTGACCACGCGCACCGAGGAGCGAGCCCGCGCGGCGCAGGCCATCGCGGGTGAGCTCTCGCGCTCCATCGAATCGATCGACGGTGTGATCGTCGCGCGCGTTCACCTCTCGCCCGGCAGCGACCCCGAGCTCTCGACGGAAGCGCCGCGACGTCCGACTGCCTCGACGCTGATCCTCCACGCGACCGCGACGCCGCCCGTTGATGATGCCCGCATCCGAGCGCTGATCTCGGGCGCGGTCGAAGGGATGCGCCCTGAAGACGTGACGGTGGTCTTCGCGCGACGTGCACCGCGACCGCTCCCTCCGATGCGTGCGACGCACCTCGGCGCGATCACGGTGACCGCCGGATCAGGCTATTTCTGGGGCCTGTTGGGCGCGCTCACGTTCAGCGTCGCGCTGCTCTTCGGCACGCTCGTGACGCTGCGACGAAGGCGCTGAGGGCTCATACCGCCGTCACATCAAAACTGGACGTTTGAGTGCGGCGATGGGGCCAGTGAATGAAGGGACCTGTCTCGTTCGGCGATCGGCAGGGGGGGCTGCGCGATCGCGGCCCCCCTCTCCCGCGCTACCGCGCGCCCTCACCCCCGAGGATCGGGGGCAAGGGCTCCAACGTCCGACGAGGCGAGATCGAACCCACAGCCTTGCAGCACAAAAAACCACGCCCACGACTCGCGGAGCCCTTGCCCCCGATCCTCGGGGGTGAGGGCGCGCGGAAGCGCAGGAGAGGGGGGCCGCCAACGCGCAGACCACGCGAAACGTTGACCTCGCGCGCCTCTGTCGCAGAGATTCCCGCGCCATGAGCCACGACTGGTACGACGCGCTCCTGCGGCCCGAGCTCGCTTCGATGAAGGCCTACGTCCCGGTGCCCGCGGGCGACGCCATCAGGCTCGACGCGAACGAGTCTCCGCACGGGCTCTCCGCCGAAGCGACGGCGCTCGTGGCGCGCGAGCTCTCGTCGATCGACCTCAACCGCTACCCCGACGTGCGCGCGACGAGGCTCCGTGAGCGCATCGCAGAGCGCGCCGGAGCGCACCCCGACGAGCTCGTGATCGGCTGCGGGAGCGACGAGGTCATCGCGATGATCCTCACGGCCCTCGCGCGACCCCGCGAAGGGAAGACGCGTGCGGCGACGCTCTTCCCCGATCCGAGCTTCGTGATGTTCCGCGTGAGCGCGATGTCGCAGGGGTGGGAGCCCATCGGCGTCGCCCTCGACGACGCGTGGGACCTCGACGTCGACGTCACCCTCCGCGCCATCGACGAGAAGCGCCCCAACGTCATCTTTCTCCCCTCGCCCAACAACCCCACGGGCAACCTCTTCTCGCGCGATCGCATCGAGAAGGTCGTCGCCGCCGCGCCCGACGCGCTCGTCATTCTCGACGAGGCCTACGGACCCTTCACCGCCACGAGCTACCGCGATCTGCGCCTCGCGAACGCGCACGTCGGACAGCTCCAGACGCTCTCGAAGCTCGGGCTCGCGGCGGCGCGTGTGGGTTGGGCCGTGCTGCCCAAATCCGTCGCGGCGGCCGTCGACAAGGTGCGCCAGCCCTACAACCTCAACGCCCTCTCGCAGCGCGCCGCGGAGCTGTGCCTCGGAGAGCTCGCTCCCGAGTTTGCGCGCTCCGTCGCAGCGATCGTGCGTGAACGTACGAAGCTCTCCGACGCGCTCGCCGCGCTCGACGGCGTGAAGGTCACGCCCTCGGAGTCGAACTTCCTGTGGGTCGAGGTTCCCGTCGACGCGGGGCAGCTCCACGCGGCGCTGCTTTCGAAGGGGATCGTGGTGCGGTCGTTCCACGCGTCGGGTGGAAGGCTCTCGCGGAGGCTGCGCATCACCGTGGGCACCGAGCGTGAGAACGACGCGCTGCTCACGGCGCTCCGCGCGAGCCTATGAGGCCCTGCGACCGAGCGAGAGCGTCGCGCCGAGCAGGGCGCACGACACCGCGGCGGGGATGAGGCTGAAGGCGATGAGAGCGATCATGACGGTCGCTCATCGCAGCCCGCGTGCCGCGCGGAAATCACATGGATTACAGTGTTTCGTCGTGTGTGCGCGCGGCCACGGGGCCGTGTCACGGTGAGGGGCGATCAGCCCTTGCGGCGGCGCGAGATCGCGAGGCCCACCATCGCGGCGAGACCGGCGAGGAGGCCCACGGTCTGCGGCGCGTGATCGTTCGACGCGCGGGGCCTCCCACGCGTGCGGCGGGGTGGCGGTGCGGGCGGCGTCGCGGCGGGCTGAGGCGTGATGGGCGCGGCCGCGGGCGGCGTGACCGGCGTGCTCGAATACGTGAGCGCGGGGATGGGCGAGCGGATCGCGCGCGAGAGGTTCACGCCCTGGCGGCTCACCTCGGCGAGGTCGCGCGCGGCGACGGTGCTGGTCTGGTGTCCGTCGGGGGGCCCTCCCCAACGACCGCGCACGGGATGAGCGCAGCGCATGGGGCCCGTCCACGGATGGCGGATCGCGTAGCGCGCTTGAAACTGGTTGCCGCCGTACTCCGCGGGGCGCGCTCCCTGCTCGGGGCGTCCGCTCTGGTCGGTGATGAACTCGCGTCCGCCCTGCACCGCGGGAGCCTCGCGGAAGACGAGGTCCTCCGTGAGCGTCGCGCGGCTGTAGCGCGTGTGCATGCGCGTCACGGTCATGTTGTAGACGTGATAGCTCTGGTCGAAGCCGGGCCGCCCCTGACCGAGCACATCGGCGCCGAGCGTCGAGAGGTCGCTCTGCTCGAGCGGAGGCGTCGGGCACGGGTCACACGAGTTCGTGCTCCACGCGTACTCGGTCACCACGGCGCGTCCGCCCGCCTGCTCCATCGTGTAGTCGAAGAGCCGCGCGTAGAGCGGACCGAAGGAGTCGCGCGCGCTGTTGGCGACGTCGAGGTTCGTGGGGATGAAGACGTTGCGGTAGTTGGCGACTTCGAAGCGCGAGTTCGGATGCAGGATGTAGACGATGAGATCCTGCGCGGCGCCCGCGTTGAGGAGCCCGAGGCGCACGGGCAATCTGAAGTCCTGCGCGTCGTAGTGGAAGCGCAGCGGCGAGAGCCTCGCGCCGCCGCCCGGGCGGTGCTGCACGCGCGCGATGTCGACCTTGGCGACGAAGAACTTCCACTGCTCGCGGACGTACGGGGCCATGTACTCCGCCGCGCCCGTGGGGATGTTGTAGTGGTTGAGGTGGAGCCACGTCTCGAGGCCCGTCGACTGCGTGGCCGAGAGCACCACGACGTCGTACTCGCCGACGGTGAACTGCGCCTCGATGCGCACGCCGAGGTC
>JBPOHC010000819.1:0-3990 GCA_052035985.1 Myxococcota bacterium
GGCTGAGTGTCTCCCTGGCCTGAACGGTGCGTGGGTCGAGCACGACCAGAGCGTCTACATCGTGGGCCAGGAGGGCGCGACGCTGCATTTCAACGGCCGCGGGTTCTATCAGCCGCCGCGCGCGCCCACCACCGACACCCTGCACGCGGTGGCGGGCAACGACGCCCTCGTGACCGCCGTCGGCGGCGAGATCGGCAACGCGAGCGCCGACCAGCGGGGCACGATCCTCGTGCGAGGCGCAGCGCGCGCCACCTACACGCTCGATGGGCGCGTCTACCGCGCGACGGGCGAGGTGAGGCCTCGCCTCGGCGACGCGCGGGGGCAGTGACGCGGAGCCGCGACGCACTGCGGCCGGTGCCATCGACGCGCATGGGTCCGCGTCCCGGCCTCGCCTCAGGTGCTCTCCTCGCTCGCGTGCGACCGCGCCGTCAGACGTTGAGTACGTCGAGACGACGAAGGCGACGAGATCGTTGAGCCCGATTCGATACCAGGGTCCCGTCGAGGGCCACCCGCACAACGTCGCGCAATGCCCGCGTTCCCCGTGGCCCACCGGAGCGCGTGAGCGCTCCAGGGGCGTACCCCAAACCCCAGCAGACCACACGGAGCGGTTGCCCGCAGCGGCGTCGCCGTCGCGCCGGGAGCGCTCGCGACGGTGTCGCAGAACGCGGCGCGGTTGATCAGATCCAGGCCCCGTCGGTCGGCACCTCGCCGCGGGCGTTACGTCGTTACACGCCGCGCGAGAAGATCCTTCGCGGCATCGATCGCGTAACGGAACGCGCTCGGCCTCGAAAGCGGTGGGTCTGCCTCACGCCCATCTCTGGAGGGACTCATGAACCGTTCCATCAACTCGATGTTCGGCGCCGCCGTCGCGTGCGCCCTCGCCGCTGGTTGCAGCGACAACGCCGCCGACCCGCCTGCAACCAACGCGTCCGTGTACTACTCGAGCCTCGCGTCGTCGGCGCTCGGAGCGTCGACCAACACCGCCACGTGCGAGAGCTGTCACTCCAACGACGGTGCGCCCCGGTCGGGCGAGACCCTCCGCAACATCGCGTACCACACCAGCTTCAAGGGAGGCATGGCCCCGACGCTCCTCATGGCGACGAACGCGTGCGTCACGGGCTGGATGGGCGGGACCGCGCTCACCGAGACGGACCCGCGCTGGCTCTCGCTCCAGACGTACATGCGATCGATCTCGAGCCCTGAGTTCACGACGCCCAACACGATGATCCCCGAGGTGCTCGCGAACGAGGCCGCGTACGAGTCGACATACGCGGGCGGCGACGCAGCGGCAGGCGCCCCGCTCTATGCCCGCACCTGCGGCACCTGCCACGCCGTCGGCACGACGGTGAACGCCGCCCGCGCGACGTCGCGCGCGGGGCTCCGTTCGCTCTCGGTGGGGCGCATCGCGCAGCAGGTCCGCACCTCGGGACCGCCACCGTCGGGCACCATGGACACGACCGACAGCACGCCAGGTCCGATGCCCTTCTTCGAGCCCGATGAGCTCCCGCCCGCGGACCTCAGGAACATCATCGCGTACGTGCGAAGCGCGCTGTGACGGGGGCGCCCGCGGCGCCGACCCCCGAAGGTCGTCGCGGGCGCGCTCACCCTCTCGGAGGGCACTTCAGACCGCGCAGCCGCAGGCGTCGCACGCCCCCGAGGGGCGTCGCACCGGGACGCTGTTCCACGCCGAGGCCGCGATGAGCAGCGCGAGCGAGGCGTACACGAGGGCGTCGGCGTGCATCTCGAACTTGCCTGCTAGCACGCCGATCGAGGCGACGGCGCCGAGCGCGAGCGGCCCGTACCCGCGACGGCGCGAGGCCCGGAACGCGAGGGCGCCGAGCGAAACCAGCAGCGCCGCCGCGGTGAGCGGCAACAGCCACGCGGCGCGCATGAGGAACGGGACGCCCAGGGCGCCCAGGACCCCCGCGTACACGGGCCAGCAGCCGGGGCACGACAGCACGGGGAGCGCCGCGAGCAACACGCCAGGAACCGCAGCGAGGAGGCTCCACCCGCGACGAGGTCGCTCTCGCGTCGGGGCCGACGCGCCGCGGAGCGCCGCGACGATCGCGCTCACCGGCGGCGCGCCGCGCCGCTCGCTGTCCGCGTAGATCCTGCAGCTCACACCCTCGGAGGGGAGCGCGCCCATCACGTCGCGCCGCTCGACGAGCACCGTGGGGGAGCCGAAGCCGCGCGCGTGCGACGGGACGTCGGCAGCGCTCAGATCCCGCTCGGTCCAGCTCGCCGGAAGGCCGAGCGCGTCGAGGGCGCGCCGCACCTGATCGCGCGCGACCGGGAGGTTCGGGCAGTCGGGCACATACAGGATTTCGATCGTCGGCATGGTCTGCTCATTCTCTCACGTACGCCTTCGCTCAGGGATTCCAGCGTCGCCGCGCGAACGCGGGGTCGAGCGGCGTCTCGGCGATGTGGTTCGTGTAGTTGCTCAGGGTCTTCATCGTGATTCCCACGAGCACGTCGAGCACCTGCACGGGCTCGCAGCCCGAGGCTTCGTAGGAGGCGGTGACGCGCGTCGCGAGCGCCATGGCGGCGCTCAGCGCCGCGCCGGAGGGATCACGAGTTCGAGCGTGGGGCCGGCCTCGACCTCGAAGCGCGTCGCCGACTCGTACACGTCGCCGTCGAGCCCGAAGCGACGCGGTCGATCCGCCTCGATGAGCACGCTGCGCGCGACGCCCTGCGTGACGTGCTTCATCCCGAGGCCCCGTCGAATGCGAGGGAGCTCGCGTAGCGCGCCGAACGGGCCGAGCGCGTGGGCGATCATGTGAAAGTGCCCGGGCCTCTCCTCGGCGCGCGTGTACGGTTCGAAGCCGAAGCCGAGGCCCGCGACGCCGCCCGCGGAGAGGTTGGTCCACCGCTCACCGGGCCAGCGCACGCCGTCTACCGTGACGGTCGCCGCAAAGGGCTCGAAGAGCCTCTCGATGAGCGGGTCTCCCGCGAGGCCACCGAACGCCGCGCGCGAGAGAAGGTGCAGCGCGCGTCCGAGGCCGCCTCGCCGAAGCTGGTACTCCTCGAGGAAGTTCGCGAAGAGCCCGACACCCCAGAGCAGCCCGAGGCGCTCACCCGCGCGGATCGTCGTGCGTCGCGCGTGCACGAGGGGTGCGCCTCCGCGCAGCGCGTCACCGAGCATCACGAGCGCCGCGCGCGGCGAGCTCCGCATGCCGAGGGTGCGCGCGATCACGTTCATCGTGCCGCCCGGGACGAGGCACAGAGCCGGGAGCGCCCGCGCCCCGTACGCGACCGCGAGCGCCGAGAGCACGGTGGTGACCGTGCCGTCACCGCCGATCGCGACGACGAGGTCCGCGTTCGCATCGCGCGCGGCGCGCGCCGCCGCGGGCGCGGCCTCGACATCGACGGTCTCGAGCACCGAGGCGTCGCAGCGGAGCGTGCGCGACCTCGGAGGCGCCGAGCGTGCGGCTCGATCCGGCGTTGCGGTTGAGCAGCACGACGACGCGCTCGAAGCGGCGCTGCGCAGCAGGCCGTGCCTCGGCGTCGATCGGGGCCAGCGCGAGGTGTCTCATGTGCACTCTTCGCCTCCGTGCACGACGTGTTACACGCGACCACCGCCAGCGCTGCAGCGTCAGTCGGCGCGGACCCCTCCAAGGATCAGCCCCCGCTCGATGAGGTCGCCGAGGAGCCCCGCGAGGTCACCGTTGAACCGTGCGTCCACCACGACGCCGCGATGCTCAATCGCCTCGCGAATGCACGTGCCAAGCGCGCGGGTCGGCGAGCCCATCGCCTCGACGATGTCACCCGCGACGGGCGTAAATTCGAGCGCCTCGACCGCGTCATTGGCGCCCCGGTACACCGTGACGGCGCAGGCACACTCCGCAGGCTCCCCCGCCCGATGGACGCTCCAGCGCAGCCGCAGGAAGCGCTGCGTCGTCGAGAGCGCGACGGGCAGGCTCATGTCGAGCCCTACGAGATCGGACCTCGGCGGAGCGTCCTCGGCGATGACCGTCTCCATCACCGCGGCCT
>JBPOHC010000443.1:0-12953 GCA_052035985.1 Myxococcota bacterium
CGCTTGACACGGCGCTCCCCCGCACGGTGCGATGGCCCCGAAAGGACGGGACCCACACCCATGCTTGATCCCTCTTCGAAACGGCGCCTCGCCGCCATCGCCGCGCTCTGCGCCGCGTGGTCGATCAGCGCGTGCTCCGGCGACCCCGTGGTCGGCGGACGTACCGACGTCGCGACCACCGACGCCTCCGACGTGAGCGACATCGGCGACGCCTCCGACGTCACCGACGCGCCCGACGTGACGGACACACCCGACGCCTCCGATGTCCCCACCGGATGCCGCGCGAACGCCGACTGCGCGAGCGATCCTGGCGGCGCCGTGTGCGACACCGCGCGCGGGCGCTGCGTGCGCTGCGTCGCGAGCGCCGACACCTGCCCCGCCGCGCAGCACTGCGATCCGATGAGCTTCGTCTGCGTCGACGGATGCCGCAGCGACGACGGCTGCGCCGCGCCCGCGAGCGACGGCGGCGTCGTCGATGGAGGCACTGACGGAGGCGTCCCCGCGCGCGTCTGCGACACGACCGCGCACCGCTGCGTGCAGTGCCGCGCCGATGAGAACTGCCCCTCGGGGATGCTCTGCGTCGGCGCCGTCTGCGTCGCCGGATGCAACGCCACGAGGCCCTGCGCGGGGAGCGCCACCTGCTGCGACGGCGCGTGCGTCGACACGCAGTCGAACGTCGCCGCGTGCGGCGCCTGCGGACGCGCCTGCACCATCACCAACGGCTCGCCCGCCTGCACCGACGGACGCTGCGCCGTGGCCCGCTGCACCGCGCCCTTCGCCGACTGCGACGGCGACGCCGCCAACGGCTGCGAGACCGACACCTCGATGAGCGGCACGCACTGCGGCATGTGCGGACGCGCGTGTACGTTCCCCAACGCGACGGGCGCCTGCGCGTCGGGGAGCTGCGCGATCACGGCCTGCAACACGGGCTTCGCCGACTGCGACACCAACCCCGCCAACGGCTGCGAGACCGACACCCGCGTCACCGCCACTGACTGCGGTATGTGCGGGCGCGCGTGCTCCTTCGCCAACGCCGCCGCGACCTGCGCCGCGGGACTCTGCGCGATGGGAACGTGCAACGCGGGCTTCGCCGACTGCGACACCAACCCCGCCAACGGCTGCGAGACCGCGATCACCACGACCGACAACTGCGGCACGTGCGCGCGGTCGTGCTCCTTCGCCAACGCGACGGCCGTGTGCCGCAGCGGCGCCTGCGCGCTCGGTACGTGTCGCGATGGATTCGCCGACTGCGACATGAACCCCGCCAACGGCTGCGAGGCCGACCTCCGCACGTCGGTGTCGACCTGCGGGATGTGCGGACGCGCGTGCGCCTTCGCCAACGCGTCGGCGAGCTGCACCGCGGGCGCGTGCGCGCTCGACACCTGCAACGCGGGCTTCGCCGACTGCGACATGAGCGCGACGAACGGCTGCGAGGTCACCCTCGCCACGAGCGCCACGAACTGCGGCGCGTGCGGACGCGCGTGCGCCTTTCCCAACGCGGCGGCGAGCTGCGCGGCGGGCGCGTGCGTGATGGGTGCGTGCAACGCGGGCTTCGCCGACTGCGACATGAGCCCCTCGAACGGCTGCGAGGTCGCGCTCGCCACCAACACCTCGAACTGCGGACGCTGCGGCAACGCGTGCAGCTTCACCGGAGGCTCCGCCGCCTGCGTGGCAGGCGCCTGTCAGCTCACCGCCTGCGCCACCGGACGCGGCGACTGCGACGGCGATCGCGGGAACGGCTGCGAGACCGACCTCAACGTCACCGTCGCGAGCTGCGGCGTGTGCGGCAACGCGTGTGTGACCTCGAACGCCACGCCCGGGTGCACGGGTGGATCGTGCGCCGTGGCGAGCTGCAACGCGGGCTTCGCCGACTGCAACATGCGCTCGGGCGACGGCTGCGAGATCAGCACCCGCACCGACGCCACGAACTGCGGCGCCTGCGGGAGCGCGTGTTCGCTCACCAACGCCGTCCCTGCTTGCGTGGCCTCGGCCTGCGCGGTCGCGACCTGCGCGACGGGTTTCGGAGACTGCGACGACATGGCCGCCAACGGCTGCGAGGTCGACCTTCGAAGCACCGTCACGAGCTGCGGCGTGTGCGGACGGGCGTGCTCGTTCCCCAACGCGGCGGCGAGCTGCGCGATGGGAACCTGCGCGATGGGCGCCTGCAACGCGGGCTTCGCCGACTGCAACATGAGCGCGCTCGACGGCTGCGAGGTCGACACGCGCATCAACGCTTCGAACTGCGGAACGTGCGGACGCGCGTGCTCCTTCGCCAACGCAGCGGCGAGCTGCGTCGCGGGCGCCTGCGCGATGGGCGCGTGCAACGCGGCCTTCGCCGACTGCGATTCGAACCCCGCCAACGGCTGCGAGACCGACACCCGCACCACCGTCGAGGCGTGCGGCGCCTGCGGCCGCGTGTGCACCACCGGACGCTGCACCGCGGGCGTGTGTGACCGCGGCGGCGACGGCTCCGACGGAACGCTCACCGTGAGCACCGCGACCACGCTCACCCCCGTGGCGACGCCCCTCGTATCCGACACGGCCGCGGGTTCGACGGTGCTCCGTGTGATCTCGGCGACGGGCTTCGCCGAGGGCAACGAGGTGCTCGTCATCGGGATGCAGGGCGTGAGCGCGGGGCAGTACGAGTACGGCCGCGTCGCGTCGACGACGCCCAACTCCATCACCCTCGCGACGGGGCTCACGAGCATGTACGTGGGCGGCACCGGTCGCGTCCAGGTGGTGCGTGTGTTCCGCTACAGCGCGCTCACCGTGAACGCCTCGCAGACGCTCTCGGCCCCCGCGTGGAACGGCTCCACGGGCGGCGTTCTCCCGATCCGCGTGTCGGGCACGGCCACCATCACGGGTGACCTCTCGGCCACGGCGAGGGGCTTCCGCGGAGGCGCGGGCGACAGCGGCGGACGCATGTGCGGACCGGGCGCTCAGGGCGAGTCTGCGGTCGGTCCCGGGGGACGCTCCACGGCGACCAACGGCGGCGGCGGCGGCGGCGGTGGCGGCGGCGTGTTCTGCTGCGCCGGCTCGGGCCAGTCTCCGGGCGGGGGCGGCGGTGGACACGGCCTCGCGGGCGCCAGCGGAACGGGCGCATCGGGCGCCGGTGTTGGCGGTCTCTCGTACGGCGACGCGCCCCTCGCACGCATCTATCCCGGCTCCGGCGGCGGCGGAGGAGGCGGCAACTGCGACGTGGCGTCGGGCCCCGGCGGCGCGGGCGGCGGCGTCATCATCCTCTCGGCCACGACCCTCGCAGTGACGGGCAACGTCCTCTCGTCGGGCGCACAGGGAAGCACCGGCGGGAGCTACGAGGGCGCAGGCGCAGGCGGCGCGGGAGGAGCCATCTTCCTCGCCGGACGCACCGTGACCATCACCGCGGGACGCGTGGTGGCCGCGGGCGGCGCTTCGAACACGAGCGGATCTGGAACGGGCGGCGCGGGCTCCGTGGGCCGCGTTCGCATCGACTGCGCGACCCTCAACGGAACGGCCTGCCCCGGCGCCAGCGGCGCGGTCTCGACCCCCGCGGCCAACGTCGGATCGTACTGATCCTCCTGGCGGTTCACTCCATTTCGTAGCCCGCGCAAGCGTGATGCCCCCTTGCGCGGGCGGCGTAACCGTTGAGACCCTCTCGGTCCGTTGTGACCCTCATCGACCGCGACAGCAACGGACGCGACGACCGCGACGACCTCCGACAGATCGCCGAGCGCGCGCTCGCCGAACGCGGGTTTCGCACGCACTTTCCCGCGGAACTCTCTCGGCCCCTCTTCGAGCACCGGGTGCCCGACGGCGCGCTGCGAGACCTCACGGGCCTGCCCTGGAGCTCGATCGACAACGACCTCTCGCGCGACCTCGATCAGGTCGAGTACGCGCAGCGCCACGACGGCTTCGTGCGCGTGATGGTGGGCATCGCCGAGGTGGCCTCGTACGCCCCCGCAGGCGGCGCCCTCGACCGCGCCGCGATGCACAACACCACGACGGTCTACACGGCGGGCGGCATCTTCCCGATGCTCCCGGTGACGCTCTCCGAAGACGCCACGTCGCTCCTCGACGGACAGGTGCGTCGCGCGATGGTCACCGCCATCGACGTCGCGCCCGACGGGCGGGTCATCGCCGCGAAGCACTGCCCCGCGTGGGTCCGCAATCGACGGAAGCTCACGTACGAGTCCGTGAGCGCGTGGCTCGACGGAGGACCGCTCCCGCCCGAGCTCGCCAACGACGCCGTGCTTCAAGAGCAGGTCGCCCTTCAGGAGCTCGCTGCGAAGTGGCTCCGCGGTCAGCGCGTGGCCCGTGGTGGCGCGGGCTTCGATCTGCCCGAGACCGAGCTCGTGCGCGACGCCGACGGACACGTCGTCGACATCGTGGCGCGCACCCAGACCCGCGCGGGCGCCATCGTCGAAGACCTCATGATCGCGGTGAACGAGGCCGTCGCGCGCACGCTCGAAGGGCGCGGCTTCTCGTCGATCCGTCGCGTGGTTCCGCCGCCGCCGCGGTGGGATCGCATGCGCGAGGTGGCCGAGCGCTGGGGTGACGCGCTGCCCGATCACCCCGACGCGAGAGCGCTCGGAGCCTTTCTCGCGAGGGCCACGCGTACGCGCCCCGCCGACGCAGAAGAGATCGCGGTCTCGGTGATGAAGCTCTCGGGCCGCGCCTCATACGTGCTCCGCGTGGCTGGTTCAGACCGACCGGGCGGACACTTCGGCCTCGCCACCGACGCCTACTCGCACTCCACGGCGCCGAACCGTCGCTATGTCGACGTGGCGATCCAGCGGCTCCTGCACGCGATCTGCGCGGGTCATGAAGCGCCGCTCGACGACGGCACGCTCGCGGACATCGCCGATCGGTGCACCGTGATGGCGGGCAACGCGGCGCGCGTCGAGCGTCAGGTCGCCAAGAGCGCGGCGGCGCTGTTCCTCTCGGACCGTGTGGGGCAGCGCTTCGAAGCGGTGGTGTCGGGCGTCACGGCGCGCGGGACGTGGGTGCGTACCTTCCGTCCCGCGGTCGAAGGAAAGCTCGTCGCGAAGGCCGAGGGGCTCGACGTGGGCGAGCACCTCACGGTGCGACTCGAAGCCGCCGACGTCGCGAGAGGTCACCTCGACTTCTCGCGCGTCGAGGCGTGAAGAGCGCTACTTCGCCGTTCCCGGTTCGGCCGAGGCGCCGCGCGCGATGACGCTGGGGCCGTAGGCGAACTTGCGCGCGCGCATCACGGCGCCGAGGGGGCGCATCTCCTCCGTGGCGTGCCACGGGTCGAAGGACATCTCCTCGACGGCCTTCTCCGTCGCCGCTCCATCGCCAGTGGTCACGTCGACCTTGGGGATGGTCAGCGTCGCGAGCTCGACCCACGGAGAGACCGACTCCTTCCACTCGACGGTGGCGTCTTCGATGGGGGTCGACGTGTCGTCGACGTAGAGCTGCGCGCGGAGCTTGTAGGTGATGGCGCCTTCCTTGAGGCGCTTCGCGAGGTCGTCGCGATAGCCGTCGGGGCCCGTCGCCATGTTGCCGCCCTGCGCCGTGGGCGCGAGCGAGAACTTCGCAGCGAACGCGCCGAGCTTCAGCGGCGCCGCGGTGAAGAAGTGCGCGGTCGCGAGCGACGACGGCTGCGGACGCGTGACGAGCTCCTTGATGAAGCGCAGCGCGCGACCCCATCCGAGCGCGCTCACGAGGCCCGGGAGGAGGTGCAGCGGTCCGCGCTCGACCACGCGGAGGAGCTTCAGAAAGTCATCGGGCGTCCCGATCGAGAACGTGGGGACCGTGATGAAGAGGAGGTCCTGCGTGGTGGCCGCTTCGAGGCCCGGGATGAGCTTCGGCCCCGGCACGTCGAGCACCTTGAGGGCGAGGCCGCGCACGTCGGGGACGCCGTCCTTCTGGCGCTTTCCGACGCCGTTCGAGAAGCGCACGAAGCACTTCGAGGCGCCCGCCTTCGCGAAGATCGCGACGCGCAGCTCCTCGGGGAGATCCGCGCGCACGGCGAGCTCCGCGGCCACGCCCGTGTGAGCCTTGAGGTGCAGCGCGCGACCGGGCTTCGCGCCCTTCGCCGCGCGGTCCTGCATCCCGCGGAGCTCCTCGGCGAAGCCCTTGAAGCGAGTCTCCTCGTCAGGGGCGATGATTTCCTTCCACTGCGTGCGGGGATCGATGGTCATGGCGGGCGAAGCTATCAGCCCGCGCAGTCATCGCGCGAGGCTCTTCGGGGTGAGATCAGCGCCCCGTGAGGTTGAGGGTGCTCACGTCTTGCGTGATGCGCGCGGTGCCCTCTGCGGCGACGCGGAGGGTCACGCCCGTCTCGGTCACCGCGGCGCCCTGCGGCGCGACGGCGGAGAGGTGTCCCTCGATGCGCGTGCCCGGGGCGAGCTCACGGGTGAGGGCTCGTTCCGCACTCGTACGAAGCCTCGCGATGCGATCACCGAGCGGGAACCTCGCGTGCTGCGCGAGATCGTTCCGCAAGCCGCTTCGGAGGAACCACTCGCCGAACTCGACGAGCGCGCTTCGCGTCTCGAGCGTGTAGTCGAGGTCTCGCACCACGAGCTCTCCCCGCGCGGCGTCGTAGTCGGGCAGACCCGCGAGGTGCACCGTCGCACTTTGACCTTCGAAGGCTCCGTCTTCGAAGCGCACGTCGACGAGAAAGAGAAGGGCCGCGCCGCTCCCCGACACGCGGATGTCGCGCACGAGCACCCGATGTCCTTCGAGCGTCATCGTGCGACCGCGGAACTCCTGCGCGACGAGCCGCGTGACCTCGTCGAAGCCCACCGAGGCGTCGAAGGTCACGCGAAAGCCTCCAGCCCCGTTGCCGTCTTGCGGGGCGAGGGGAGGCAGCGGCCGTGCGCCCTCTTGCGGACGCGCACCCGCGACGACGTGGGGCCTCGCGGAGATGCCCACCGAGGCGCGCACGACGGCGGGATCGAGCGCGAGCGGACCGGCGTACACCGCGTCGGGATCGAGCGTCATCCAGAAGCCTTCGCCGAGGTCGATGGGCGCGTTGAGACCGGCCCAGAGGCGCTCGCCAGTGGGCCTGAGATCGCCGCGAGAGGAGATGTCCTGATCGAGCTGTCGCGTGGCCTGCGCGACCTGCTCGCCGACGAGGCCCGCGATGAAGCCCGACACGTCGACGCGGAGGGGCGTGAGCTGACACGGGTCGATCACCCTCGGCGGCTCCGCCGTGGTCTCTGCGACGAGCCTCCACGACGGATCGAGGCGCAGTGAGGTGTTGGTCGCGATGACCACGCGGCGCGGCGCTTCACCGACGCCGCAGCTCGCGAGCGCCTGACACAGCCCTCCGCCGCCGCCCGAGAGAAAGGGAATGGGCAGACCGAGCGGCGCCGACGGACACGCCTCGGCCGAGAGCTGGAGCACCGACTCCGCGTGGAGCACGCCGTCGCGCGCTTCGAAGTGAAAGGGCCCTCGACGGACCGTGTAGCGCACCGAGACGGGCAGCGGACCGAGGGCGCGAAACTCGCCGCCTGTGTCGATCACCGCGGGCACCTGCGCGTCGAGCGTGCGCAGCGTCTCGCGCACATCAGCAGCGAGCGGAACCTCGAGACGCGACGCCGACAGTGGCGGCAACGGAGCGCCCGGTCCGCCCATCGCGGGCTGCGGGACGTTGAGGGTGTGAGCGCAGGCCGCGAGGGCCGACGCGACGACGATCAGGGGAGCGGAATGGGCGCGCACGGTTGCGAGAATACGCGTTGACGGGCGCACTCTGTGTGTGATCCCGTAAGAGTTGCGCGAAGGAGTGACAGGGAGCCGAGATGAACCATCGAAGCGTGGCCTTGCTGGGGATGCTTCTCTCGGCCTGCTCGGATGACACCGCGGGGAATGACAACGTCAACGGCGCGGCCGACGCGGCCGTGACGCCCGACGTGCCCACCTGCTCGGTGCCCGAGCGCCCCTACGGGATGACGGTCGGGCAGACCTTCCCTCGCACCTCGCTCACCGACTGCGCCACCGAGGAGCCCTACGCGCTCTACGACGACCCCGAGTTCTGCGCGAACCAGGTCACGGTGATATCGCTCGCGGCAGGGTGGTGAGGCACCTGCCAGGCCGAGTCCGGGAGACTCGAACGAGACATCAATCAGCGGTACGTCGGTCGCCCGGTGCGGTTCATCCAGGTGATCATCGAGAACCCCGATCGCACGACGGGCACGGCTGAGTTTTGCCGCACGTGGCGCGATCGGTACCGCCTCACCAACCGCATGACCATCGACCCGACGGGCGCCGTGCGACGCTTCGCAGGCGGCACCCTGCCGGGGATCATCATCTTCGATCAGACGGGGCGCATCCGGTACATCGGCCACGGCGCGAGCATCAACGCGTGGCGCTACCAGATCGACGCGTTGCTCGACGGCGTGGCGCCGTGAAGGCTCCCTCCCCGTCCCTCCCCCGCGAAGCGGGAGAGGGCAGGGAGAGGGCTACACCAGCTTCTCGGCCACGAGCCAGTCGAGGTAGTACGACGCCTCGCGCTGCGCATCGAGGCGGCCCTCTTCGACCGCGGCCTTGAGCACCTTCATCAGCTCGCCGAGGCGCGGCGAGGGAGCGATCCCGAAGCGCTCGGAGATGGCCGTCCCGACGCCCTTGGGCAGCGGCGGGATCTTCGCGTCCATCTCTTGAATCTCGCGCACGCGTCGGGCGAGCTCGCTGATGGCGTCGAGGCCCTTCTTCTTCCGCTCGGGGCGCTTGGTGGTGATGTCCGCGCGCGAGAGGTCGAGCAGGTCGCACAGGCCGCCGCCCATCTCCTTCGCGAAGCGTCGCACGGCGCTGTCGGTCCACGAGCCGTCGTACTGGCTCGCGCGGAGGTGGTGCAGGATCAGAAAGCGCACCTGCGACGAGAGCTTCTCCTGGCCCTTGAAGATCGCGACGCGGCGCTGCATGCGGTCGAACATCGACGCGCCCACCTCGGCGTGACCGAAGAAGTGAACCTCGCCGTTGGGCTCGATGCGACGGGTCTTCACCTTGCCGATGTCATGCAGCAGCGCGGCCCACCGCACCTCCGTCCGCGGAACGGCCTGACGGACCACCTGCTTGGTGTGCTTCCACACGTCCTTGTGGCGCCACTCGCCGTCGCCGAAGCCCACGAGGGCCTTCACTTCGGGCAGAAGGAGATCGAGCGCGCCGAGCTCGAGCAGCGCGTCGAGGCCCGCCTCGGGGTCGCGGCCCATGAGCACGCGCTCGAGCGAAGCCCGCACGCGAGGGATCTCCACGAGCGCGTAGGCGTCCGCGGGCACCGCGATGATCCCGGACGGTCGCACGCTTCTCTCGCTCGCCGTGGCGGCGGCCTCGAGGGCCTCCACTGCGCGGTCGACGAGTGCGGCGCCCGAGGCCGGAGCATCGGCTCCGACGGGGATCTGCGAGGGGTTCACGGTGCCTCCAACAAACGGGGGAGTGAGAATGAAGATGAGGGGGCGAAAAAGGGGCGCGGACTATACGGGCGAAGGTCTCGCTGCGCTACTGCGTAGAGGCGGTCACCCGACGGTGCGCTGCGAGTATGCTCCGCGCCGAAGTGATGCGCCCATCGAGCACGCTCCTGGTCTTCTTCGCCCTCGTCGCAGCGTGTGACGGGACCACCTCATCGACACCCGCCGACGCCGCGAGAGACACCCTCGACGCAGCCTCCGACGCGCCTTCGAAAGACGCTCCCTCCGACGCGCCGTCTGACGTCGCCTCCGAGGCTTCGACCGACGCGCCCGTCGACGTCGCGCCGCCCCCGCCGCACACCTGCGGAACGTGCCTCTACGACAGCGAATGCGGCCCTGGCGGACACTGCGTTCCG
The DNA here is from genome assembly GCA_052035985.1 of Myxococcota bacterium. Taxonomy (GTDB): domain Bacteria; phylum Myxococcota_A; class Polyangia; order Polyangiales; genus CAISKJ01. The sequence continues at coordinate 9,764 of JBPOHC010000443.1, forward strand.
TTCGATCCGACCAACCAGCCGGGCGTGCGCCAGTGCCTCGTGGCGTGCGCCGAGCGAGGGGCTGCGTGTGATGCGTCGGTGCCCGCGACGTGCCGCGAAGACGAGGCCACCGGAGACCTCGTCTGCACGCCCAACGACACCTGCGCGCCGATGACGTCGCGACGCGCGCAGGCGTGTCCCGCGGACGGATGCACCGGGCGCTACAGCGTGTGCGCAGACCTCACGCACGCCGACGCCGTACACGGTCGCACGGGCGTGGTGTGCCTCCCTCCGTGCGAGCGCGACGCCGACTGCGAAGACGGACTCCGCCGCTGCATGACCATCCGAACGCGCGAGGGAGCGCCCGTGCGAGCGTGCGTCCCCGACGACCGCTTCGGCCCCGACGCGTGCGGCCTGAAGCCCGTCAACGCGCGTGGAATCGGCGCGACCTGCGACGCGATGACGGCGTGTCCCTCGTCGCTCGAGTGCGCGACCGGCGTCGACCCCGCGCTCACCCGCGGCTTCTGCACTGCGTCGTGTACCGGCGACACCGAATGCGGCGCGGGCGCGCGATGCCTCTCGCTCGGATCACGCGGAATGCGCTGCGTCCCCGACGACTGCGCGTGCGCCGCGGGCCCGCGAGATGCGCTCCTCGACCGCGCGCTCGCACAGGGAACGCCCTCGTGGACGCGCTGCAACCTCTACTTCACGATCCCGAACCTCGACGCGTTTCCGCTCAACGTGTCGCGCGATCGCTTCCGTCTGCCTGTGTTCGATCGCATCCACCGCGACTGGCTCGCGGGCGTTCGATGGTCGCGCGAGATGGGTCCGGCCCTCGACACCGCGTCGACCACGCTCTCGGGTTCGCTCGCCGCGATGGCGAGCCTCCGCGCCGATGGAAGCACCACCAGCATCACCGCGCCCGACGCCGTCGCCGCTCCCTCGGATGCGATGAACGCGCTCCTCGATGGACTCGTCGCCACGGGCGCCACCGTCGATCGCACGCGCGCGTCGCAGGCGATGGCGTCGTGGCCTCCCGCGCTGGTGAGCGCCCTCGCGCGTGTGCTCTCGGCGTCGCTCGATGCTGCGCGCGCGCGTGACCGCGGACTCCCCTTCGCCACGTCGCCCGATGAGAAGCAGCGCCTCTTCGACATCGGACCGCACATGTTCCTCCCCGCGGTTCGCGCGTCGGAGCGGCCTGACTTCGCGCAGGCCTTCGACCTCGGGAGCGTCCTCGGTGACGTGACGCTCCCCGTGCCCGAAGCGCTTCGTCTCGCGCGCACGATCGAGTCGATCGACTGGGCTCCGCTCCGCGGCGTGATGGGACCGACGCTCAACCTCGACACGCCGATGGGCGCCGTGATCGTGCGCGACGCGGCGCCGCACACGTACACGGCGACCGATCAAGACCGCACGCTCGTGGTGATCGACCTCGGCGGAGACGACCGCTACGAGAACCCCATCGCCGCGAACGCCGACCCCGACAACCCCGTGAGCGTGCTCGTCGACCTCGGCGGCGACGACACCTACGCATATCCCCAGGTCGACTCTCCGCTCGACCGCCCCGAGACGCTGCCGAGCGACCGCGACGGACGCGCCCGCGCAGGTGGAACCGCCACGCCCTCGGTCTCGAACGTCGGTCGTCAGGGCTCCGCACGGCTCGGCGTGGCGCTGCTCTACGACCTCGGCGGCGGCGCCGACCGCTACCGCTCGCTGCGCATGTCGCAGGGCTTCGCCTCCTACGGCGTGGGCGGCCTCTACGACGACGGAGGCTCCGACGAGTACGCCGTCGAAGCGGGCTCGCAGGGCGCCGCCGTCGTTGGCGTCGCGGCGCTCGTCGACGCGGGCGGCGACGATCGATACAGCGCGTGGGCCTTCGCCGAAGGCTTCGCGTACGTGCGCGGCGCGGCGGTGCTCTACGACCGCGACGGCGCCGACGTCTACGATTCGAAGATCACGCCGGTGCTCTACGGCTCGCCGCAAGACATGACCGTGAACTCGAGCTTCACGCAAGGCGCGGGCTTCGGACGCCGCGGCGACGGAGCCCCCGATCGCACGAACATGTCGGGCGGTCTCGGCGTGCTGCGCGATCGCGCGGGCAACGACCGCTATTCATCCGCCATCTTCGGCACCGCGACGGGCTACTGGGGCGGCATGGGATTGCTCCTCGACGGCGCGGGTGACGACCGCTACGACGGACGCTGGTACTCGCAGGGCGGCGCCGCGCACTTCGCCTACGCGGCCCTCGTCGACGGCGGCGGACGCGATGTTCACAACATGACGTCGACGCGGCAGAACATGACCGCGGGCGCGGGCCACGACTTCTCGCTCGGGATCCTCCTCTCGCTCGGGCGCGATGATGATGTGTACGGCGTGCCCAACCTCGCGCTCGGCGCGGGCAACGCGAACGGCGCGGGCATCTTCGCCGACGAGGGCGGCGCCGACACCTACGAGGCCGCGAGCGCGCTGACGCTCGGCAACGCCGCGCTCGAGACGCTCACCGACATGGGGAGGCTCATGCGCCCCACGGTGGGCATCTTCCTCGACGGCGACGGCGCGGACACGTACCGCCGCACGTCGGTGATGTCTCCGCCCGAGGGCAACGACCGCGTGTGGAACCAGCGCATCCACATGGAAGCGCCGCTGGAGCGCGGCTTCGGCGGCGACGCGACGGGCGCGACGCTCGGGCTCTGAGATGCCGCGGCTGATCTTCGAGCGGACGCGCTACGAGGTCGACGCGCCCGACGGCGCGCGCGTGCTCGACGTGTGCGAAGAGCACATCATGGCGGGCGTGGCCTTCGCGTGCAGGCACGCCAACTGCGGCGTGTGTCGGCTGCTCGTGGTCGAGGGGATGTCGCTCTGCGATCCCCCGAGCGACGACGAGCGACGGGTGCTGGAGCGGGTGTTTCCGGGGGTGACGGAGGCGCGCCTGGGGTGTCAGTTGCGCGTGCGCGCGGGCGACGGCGTGGTGCGTCTGCGCGTGGTGCGCTGAGGGAGCACCGCGTCGCTACGCGACGTTGCGGCGGGGCGCGGCGCCGTCGTTGGCGGCAGGCGTGTTGGGCGGAGCGACGGGTTGCGCATGGTCCGCGACGGGCGTGACGGGGGTGACGGGCGTGTCTTCACCGTCATCGTCGTTCGCCACGCTCCGTGTGGCCCTCGCCTTGGCGCGGAACTTCATGATCGGATCGAGCGCGCGCGTCGCGACGGCGAC
>JBPOHC010000214.1:0-44434 GCA_052035985.1 Myxococcota bacterium
ACCGGAACACGGCTTCCGGTCCGGCGGCACACGTGTTCCGGTCAGCGCGCGTTGGGGTCCGCGAGCCACGTCGCGAGCGACGGGCCGTCGAGGTCGAGCGCAACATCGCCGAGCCGATCCGCGCCGAGCGAGTCGAGCCGGTCGCTCAGCACCTCGCGCTCCTTCGCGTCGAGCGGGCGACCGAGCTTGCGAGAGAACAGGCGCGCGAGCGGCGCGATGCCCTTCTCAATCCCCTTCTCGATGCCCTTCTCGATCCCCTTCTCGATGCCCTCGTGGAGGCCCATCTCGACGCCCCGGCTGATCCAGGCGGCGCGCAGCTCTTCGAATGCCGTGTTCGTGGTCGCCATGAAGTCCTCCTCCTCGGGCGTGCGCTCTCTCGGGTCGCGCGGGATCTCCGTGCGCCAACGTACCAGAATCTCGATGAGCCGACGCTCCCACGCGTCGCGCGGCAACGTCACGAGCTCCCCGCACGCTCGCTCGAGCACCCGCCCCTTGCCGAGCAGCCGCAGCGCCAGCGTGTCGCGCGTCTCCGTGAGCTCGGGGATCACCACCACGCCCAAACCGAGCTCGCGCTCGCTCACGTACACGCCCTCGGGCCACGGGTCCGTGCGCCGCGCGGAGAAGACGCGCAACGCACCATCGGGGCGTCCCGTCGAGATCACCCACACGCGCGGAAGGCGAAGCGCCTCGGGCGGAACGCGCTTGGCCGCTTCGAGCTCGCGGACGTGGTGCATCGTCCAGAGCTTGCGGACGCACTCCCGAACCGCGTCCACGTTCGGCGTGTTGCGAAACAGCTCGAGGTCGCAGTCTTCACACACCATCGCGCCGAGGAGGCCGCGCCGAAGCCGCTCCGCGCGGTGCTCCTCGTCGGGGTGAAACCACACGTCGACCCGCTGCGTCGCCGCCCCCGTCTCGACGCCGCGCTCCACCACGCCGACGTCGTCGAGGAGCGCCACGAGCGCGTCCTTGCCCTGCGCGTCGAAGCGCTCGCGCACGCTCACGCCCCGCCCCCACACGCATGAGACCGCGCGACGCGATGCGAGCCGTCACATCCCCGTTCGTCCATGAGAGACCTCGCCAGCGTCCGCGTCGTCGCGAACGGACCGCGCTCATCACGCGCCGTACCGCGCGACGAGAGCCCTATTTTTCAAGCGCATCTGCGAAACGCGGGGTGGCGGATCGGGTGGCGGACGGGTGGCGATCGGGTGGCGGCCCGCCACCCCCTACGACGAAGCGTGCGGCATCGCGGAGACCCTGTTCACCATCGGAGGCGTTGCGTGGCAGGGCGAGCGCCACGATACTCCGCGCCCCACGTTGACCCTCCGAGACACCATTCAGCACAGGCTCTCGCGCGAGCGAGGCACCATCTTCAAAGACGCCCCCGCGCGCGTCGCGCTGCTCTATCCGTCGCCCTACAGCGTCGGGATGTCGTCGCTCGGATACCAGACCATCTACCGCGAGCTCAACGCGCGCCCCGACACCGTCGCCGAGCGGGCCTTCGCGCCCGATGACCCCGCCGAGACGCGGCGACTCCGAGAGACCATCGTCACCTATGAGTCGGGACGCCCCGTGGCGGACTTTCCCCTCGTGGCCGTGTCGGTCGCGTATGAGAACGAGCTCGGCAACCTCATCGAGACCCTCGAGCTCTCGGGCATCCCCCCGTTGCGCAAGGACCGCGGCGGCGCCATGCACCCCTTCGTGCTGATGGGCGGACCGCTCACCTTCTCGAACCCGACGCCCCTCTGCGCCTTCGCCGACGCCGTGGTCATCGGTGAGGCCGAAGAGATCGTCCACCTCGTCGTCGACGCGCTCCTCGCGCACGGCGACCGCGACGCGCGCCTCAAGGCCCTCGCAGACATCCCCCATGTGTGGGTGCCCGCGCTCCACGGCGAGGGCATCCCCTCGGTGGCCGCCGTCGATGTCGCCACGAAGCTCCCCGCCTACGCGCAGATCACCACGCCCGACACGGAGCTGTCGGACATGTTCCTCGTCGAGACCGAGCGCGGCTGCTCGCGGAGCTGCGCCTACTGCGTGATGCGCAAGAGCACCAACGGCGGCATGCGCCTCGCCTCGATGGAGCGCATCTTCGAACGCATCCCCGACGACGTGCGCAAGGTCGGCCTCGTGGGCGCCGCCGTGAGCGATCACCCCCGCATCGTCGACATCGTCAACGCCCTCTGCGACCGCGGCGTCGGCGTGGGCCTCTCATCACTGCGTCCCGACCGCCTCACCGACCGCTTCGTCGGCGCCCTCAAGCGCGGCGGCTACCGCACGCTCACCACCGCCATGGACGGCCCGAGCGAGCGCCTCCGCGTCACGCTCGAGCGCCACGCGAAGGTCAAGCACATCGAGAAGGCCGCCGAGCTCGCACGCGCCCACGCGATGCAGACCCTCAAGCTCTACCTCATGGTGGGCCTGCCCTCGGAGACCGACGACGACATCGACGAGTGCGTCGCCTTCGTGTCGAAGCTCAGCGAGACCGTGCCCGTCGCGCTCGGCATCGCGCCCTTCGTTTCGAAGCGCAACACACCCCTCGACCAGCTCCCCTTCGCGGGCATCGAGGTCGTCGAGGGGCGCCTCGACCGTCTTCGAAAAGGGCTTCGCGGAAGGGCCGACGTGCGCCCCACGAGCGCGCGCTGGGCCTGGGTCGAGTGGGTGCTCGCCCAGGGCGGAGAGCGCGCGGGCCTCGCGGTGTACGACGCCGTGAAGGCCGGCGGGCGCTTCGCGGATTACAAGCGCGCCTTCGAAGCGAGCGGCGTGGTGCCCTCGCGCAAGCGCCGCTTGATGACCGTCACGTCAGGGTCGTAGAGACGAACCACAAGCCATGAGAGCCGAGAGTTCACTCGAGGCGAGAGAGATCGTCGCGGCGCGCTGCCTCGCCATCGACGCCGATGAGACCCGCACCCGCGCCGTCGACGCCGCCCCGACGGAGCACGCGATCCCCTTCCCCGACGCGTCGGGCATGGCGCAGAACGCGCTCCGCTCGCTGCAAGACGACCCCTGGCGCGCGGCCCTCTTCGCCGACGCCCACGTCGCCGCCGCCCGACGCCGCGTGTGGCGCTCGCTCAACGACGCCGTCACCCGCTCGCCCGTCGTCCTCCGACACGACGGCACCTCGATGCGCCTCGACGCGATCGAGAACTCGCTCATCACCGAGCCCAACGCCGCGCGACGCGAGGCCCTCGTCGCCGCCGCCGCCGAGGTCGCCACCACGCGCCGCGGCGACGCGCGCGCCGTCATCGACGCGATCCGCACGGCGCTCGACGCCCTCGATCCCACGCTCGTGAAGGCCCTCGCGGTCGGAGAGGACGCGCACGACGACCTCCTCGCTGCCACCGACGACCTCTTCGGCGACCTCGACGCGAGGCAGTGCCGCGCCCACGAGATCGACCGCGCGAGGCTCACCTGGGCCGACAGGCTTCGAACGCTCCAGGGCCCCGCGACGCTCGTCGCGATCCCTTCGGCGACGTGGTCGTCGCTCGGCGCGAGGATGTTCGATCGCCTCGGCATCGACGACGCCCTCCGCGGCCTCGTCGACGACCTCCGCCCCGCGGGAAACACCGCGCGCGGCATCTTCTCGCTCGTCGACGCCCCGGGCCAGCGCGCCATCGTCGCGGGGCGCGCGTCGCTGTCGGTCTACGGCACGGCGGGCGTCGTGGGCGCGGTCACGCTCGCGGCGGCCTCGGTCACCGCGCGCGGCCCCTTCGCGGGCGTGCGTCGAGGCTGCGACCGCGCGGTCGACGGCGTGGCGCACGCGCTCGGGCGGAGGCTCCTCGGCGAGCGGCACTTCCTCCAAAAAGAGGCGGGCATCGACGCGGCGCCGAGGGAGCGCGTGATGCTCGAGGTGGCCCACGCGGAGCTCGCGCGGCTGCGCTTCGACGTGGCCCGCTCGCGCTTCACGGCGCACGTGCTCGCGCGAGGTCCCGAGGCCGCCGCGCGCTTTCACGACGAGCTCATGCGCGCGTGGGGGGCCTCGCCCGGCCCCGCGTGGGCGCCCTGGGCCGCGGCGTGGATGTTCGAACCGGGAGGCTTCTGGGGAGGCCACGCGAGCGCGATGGCCCTCGGCGCGAGGGTCGAGCCCAAGGTGGTCGAGACGCTGCGCGCGCGCTTCGATGAAGACTGGTTCCGCAACCCCAAGGCAGGGCGCGGCCTCGTCGAGATCTTCGACGAGATGCGCGCCGTCGGCGTGCGCGCGTGGTGCGACGCGCGTGGCGGCGCCGTCCCCGCGTCGAGCTCCGTCGCGCGCCTCGGCGAGGTGCTGCGCGAGGCGCGGAGAAACCCGTGAGCTCACGCCGCGCGCCCTCCATCGCGCTCGCCGGGCTCCTCGCGCTCCACGGGTGTACGCGGCCCGTCGCGGCCACGCCCTCACCCTCGCACGCGACCGAAACGGCGCGCTTCCCGAGCTTTCCCGCGAGGCCCACGGCGCGCGCGAGCGACGCCTTCAACACACGCTGGAGCGACGGACGCGCCGAGCTCTCGGGCTACCGCGCCACGGTCAACCGCTACGGCGAGCTGCGCCCCGCGGAGCTCATGCTGCTCTACGTGACCGAGCCCATGAGCCGCCGCGCGTGGATCAAAGACGACGCCGCCGCGGGCGACGACCGCGTCGGGGTCATCAAGCTCAATGCGTCGCTGAAGTTCCAGACCGGCGTGTACCCCTACTCGGTGCTCACGAGCGTGTTCTCGCCCGTCGACCGATGGCGCGCCGAAGCCTTCGCGCCCGTGAAGATCACCCTCTCGGTGCAGGAGTGGTGCGGCCACGTCTTTCACGCCGTGTGGCCCGGCGAAGACCGCTTCACCGCCCACATCCTCTCGTACTTCGCGAGCGAGGGAGAGAGCCGCGAAGAGACCGTGACCCCCGCGGGCGCGCTCTACGAAGACGCGCTGCTCATCCAGCTCCGCGAGCTCGACGGGCCCTTCGCGAACGGACGCGACTGGCGCGGCACCATCGTCCCCTCGCTCTGGAACGCCCGCCGCGCGCACCGCCCGCTGCGCCCCGTCGACGCCACGATCGTTCGTAGCCGAACGACCGTCGACGGAGCCGAGGTCAACCGCTTCGAAGTCCGCTACGCAGACGTCTCCCGCACCATCGACGTCGAGACCGCGGAGCCCCACCGCGTGCTCGGCTGGCGCAACTCCGACGGCGAGGAGGCCCACATCCTCCGCACCGCGCGCATGCCCTACTGGCAGCTCAATCACAACGGCGACGAGCGGCGCCGCGAGGAGTTCGGCCTCCCCGTCGAGGGTCGGTGACCGAGGCATCACCCGAGCGCATCCGGCGAGCGCGGGCGCGCGGCGAGGTCGCCCTCTCGCACAGGCTCACCGCCGCGGTCTCCGTCGCCTTCGGACTCGCGGCCCTCACGACCACCCTGCGCATCACGCGCGACATCTTCGACGAGGGTCTCGGTCTCGCGACGCGCGCGGCCGCGGGCGAGTCACCCCTCGCGCCGGGCGAGGCGCTCCTTCGCGCGGTCACGGGAGCGCTCTCTGCGATGGCCCCGACGCTCGCGGCCACGGCGCTCGGACTCGCGCTCGCGCACGCGCTCCAGACGCGCTTTCTCGTGACGTGGCCCGAACGCGACGATGCCCCACAGGTCGCGCCCGGCGAGGCCGTCGTGACGGCGCTGTGGGTCGTCGCGCTGATCGCCACGGCCTGCGTCTCGGCGTGGTCGCTCTCTCACGCGGTGGGCCTCGCGGCGCACGACCTCGCGACGCTCACCCGCGCGCTCACGGAGCTTCTCTCGGGCGTGGCCTGGAGGCTCACGGCGATGTCGCTCGCGCTCGGCGCGCTGGAGCTCGCGTGGCGTCGCGCGCGCTACCTCGACGCGCTGCGCCCCACGCGAGACGACTCTCTGCGAGAGCAGCGTGAGAACGAGGGAGACCCCCGCGCGCGCAGCGAGCGACGACAGCGGATGCGAGGCTGAGGCTCAACGGAAGCGCGCGGCGTCGACGAGCGCGAGGCGCGTGGAGTTCACCGGCCCCGTGAGCGTCGTGGAGGCGCGTCGCTTGAGGTGCGACGGGATCTCGGGCTCGACGTGCCAGCGCGCCACGAGCAGCGAGCCGCCGGGGCTGCGAGAGAGCTTCCCCGCGGAGACCTTGCGGCCCGCGAAGGGAACCGTGGTGACCGTGGCGCCGTCCCAGTCTCCGTCGATCGTACGTAGCCGAACGATCTCGCCCTCGCGCAGCGAGCGAGCGCGGAGCACGCAGAGCCCGTCGCCCTCGGGGAGCCACACCGCGCCCATCGCGACGGCCGCGTTCGAAGCCACCTCGCGCGGCTTTGAAGCGCGCGACTCGCCGGGCCACACCTCGCGCAGGAGCGATCGCCACGCCTTCGCGCCCGTCGCGCCCGTGGCGAGTCTCCCCGTCACCACGAGTCGCTCGCGGTCGGGGTGTACGTCGACCGTGGAGCGTCCGCTCATCCATCCGTCGGGCTGGTCTTCGCCTTCGCTGGCGTAGCGCACGCAGCCGAGCGAGAGGTCGACCACGTAGAGGTCGCCGCGCTGCGTGAGCTCGTCGCCCGATGCGCAGCGGAGCGCCGCGACGCCGGGGCCCATCCACGTGACGTCGCACACGTTGTCGGCCGTGGAGAGCACGAGCGTGTCGCGGCCCTTCGTCCAGTCGTGGGTGAGCACGGCGCCGGCCTTGACGCCGAGGACGCTCACGCGCGTGGGGCCCTGCCACACGAGCAGGCGGTGCCCTTCGGGCGAGAGCGAGGCGACGGCCCTGCGCACCTCGGGCATGCGAGGGAGCGCCGCGGACTCATCAGGGTCGTACGAGGCGATGACCTCGAGCGGGTCGGTGCGGAGCACGTACGCGAGGCGTCGCGCGGGCTCTCGCTCGCGAGGGAGCGCGTGCCACACGACGGGCGCCACGAGCGCGACGGGAGCCCCCCGCGCCACCTCGATCTTGCAGCGCAGCACCGGGAGCGAGTCGAGCGCGAGGCTGCCGAGCACGCCGCCGTCGGGCACCGCGTGGAGCACCGCGCGAGCCCGCACGCGCGTCTCCTCGCGCACCACGAGGAGCTGCTCGGGGGACGTGAACGCGAGGGATTTGACCGGCCTCCCGCGCTTCTCGAAGACGACGCGCCCTGTCGAGATTTCGGCGCAGAAGACGCCCATCTGATCGGCCGCGTCGGAAACCGCGTCGGCCCACGCGATCCACTGGTCGTCGGGGCTCAGCGCCCACGCGGAGACCTCGTGGCGCAGCGCGCGCGGCGCTTCTGCCGAAGGGTCGCTCCAGATCGACGTGTCCACAGGGCTCTCCGTGATGGACATACCGTGTCCATCGGAACTTTCACGCGCGCGCGTGACGGGGGTACAACACCCGATCATGAGTCTGCGTCAACCGGAACTGTTCGCCGTGACGCCCGCCGCGGCGCCGTCGCTCTACTGCGATGTCGCCGTGCCGCTGCCGCTGCGGGGGACGCTGACGTACGCCGTCCCCGCGGGCATGGTGCGCCACGTCTCGCCGGGCGTCCGCGTGATCGTGCCCGTACACGGCAAGCGCCTCGTGGGCTACGTGCTCGGCACCTCGGAGCGTCCGCCGCCGTCGATCCCCGCGGAGTCGATCAAGGCCCTCTTTCACCTCATCGAGGCCGACCCGGTCTTTCCCGAAGACCTCTTGAAGTTCCTGCGCGAGGCCGCGGACTATTACCTCCATCCCATCGGTGAGGTGCTCCGCGCGGCGGCGCCTGCGGTCGAGCGTCGCGGCGGCGATGAAGACCCCTCGGTGGCGGGCACCCCCGGCGCGCTCGTGACGGGCAGCGCCGCGAAGCGTCGCGCGGGACTCAAGGCCCGATGGCAGCGCGTCCACGAAGAGACCTACGTGAAGCTCGCGCCGGGCGTGGCCGAGGCGCCGCCCAAGCTCCGCGGAGACCGTCAGGCGCAGGTGTACGCGATCCTCGCGTCGCGCGGCGAGGTCTCGATGACCGAGCTCCGTCAGCAGATCAAGACGGCGCGCGAGGTCGTGTCGGGGATGTGCGCCCGCGGCATCGCGGTGCTCGAGGTGAGGGAGGTGCCCGACGATCCCTTCTTCGGCGCGCCTGTTCCCCGCGACACGCCGCCGGAGCTCAACGACGCGCAGCGCGACGCGGTCGACGCCATCACCCTCGCGGCGACACACAAAGAGCGCGCGACCTTCATGCTCTACGGCGTGACGGGCTCGGGCAAGACCGAGGTGTACCTCCGCGCCATCGAGGCCGCGCAGAAGGCGGGCTACGGCGCGCTGCTCCTGCTCCCCGAGATCGCGCTCACGCCGCAGCTCGTGGGGCGCTACCGCGCGCGCTTCGGAGACAACCTCGCGGTGCTCCACTCGGGGCTCAAGAACGACGACCGACACGCCATGTGGAAGAAGCTCCACCGCGGCGAGTGTCACGTCGCCATCGGCGCGCGCAGCGCGGTCTTCGCGCCCGTGCGCAACCTCGGGCTCATCATCGTCGACGAGGAGCACGACCCGTCGTTCAAGCAGGACGACCACTTCCGCTATCACGGCCGCGACCTCGCGCTCCTGCGCGCGCACCGCCTCGGAATCCCCTGCGTGCTCGGCTCCGCGACGCCCTCCGTCGAGAGCTACCACGCCGCGCAGGAGGGCCGTTACCGACTGCTTCACCTGCCGGGACGCGCCACGAGCGCGCCGCTCCCTTCCATCGAAATCATCGATCTGCGACGCCTCGGGCCGCGCGGACCGACGGGTCACGAGCTGCTCTCGCTGCCGCTCGTGAGGGCCCTCGACGCGACGCTCAAGCGCAACGAGCAGGCGATCTTGTTCCTCAACAGAAGGGGCTTCGCGCCGAGCGTGCGATGCGCGAAGTGTGACTCCGCGATCGAGTGTCCGTCGTGCTCGGTCGCCCTCGTGATGCACCGCCGCGAGGGCTCGCTGCGCTGTCACTACTGCGATTTCAACGTGCCCTACAACGGCACGTGCATCACCTGCGGCGGCTCCGAGGTGACCCTCATCGGCGTCGGGACCGAGAAGCTCGAGACCGCGCTCATCAACTCGTTTCCGCGCGCGCGCGTCGGCCGGCTCGACCGCGACGTCGCGAGCGGAATCGGCTCCGAAGAGGTGCTCGACAAGCTCCGCCGCGGAGACATCGACATCCTCGTCGGGACGCAGATGGTGACCAAGGGCCACGACATCCCGCGCGTGACGCTGGTCGGTGTGATCAACGCCGACGCCGCGCTGGCCTTCCCCGATTTCCGCTCCGCGGAGCGCACGTTCCAGCTCCTCTCGCAGGTCGCCGGACGCGCGGGGCGAAGGGAGCTCCCGGGTCACGTGCTCATCCAGACCTGGCAGCCCGAACACCCGGTGCTCATCCGCGCGAAGACCCACGACTACGAGGGCTTCTTCGGAGACGAAATCGCCGCGCGCGCGGAGCTCGGGTATCCGCCCTTCGGCCGCCTCGCGGGGCTCAAGTGTGACGGCCCCGACGAGGAGCGACTCCACGACGCGTGCACGCGCATCGACGGGTTTCTCCGCGCGCTCCCCGAGGTCGCGGCGGGCACGGTGAAGGTGCTCGGCCCCGCGCCCTCGCCCATCGAGCGCATCCGTGGGCGCTTCCGCATGCAGAGCCTCCTGCGCTCGACGGAGCGTCCGCCCCTGCGCCGCGTGCTCGCGAAGCTGCTCGACGCGATCGAGTCGCTCCCCCACGACGGCGTGCGCATGGCGATCGACGTCGACCCGATGTCCATGCTGTAGGAATTTTCCTTCGAACGAATCGCAACACCTTCGGCAAAGCGTCGCGGAGGCAGAGCGCGGGTCTTTTCTCACCGCAGTTTCTTCACAACGCGACGATTCTTTCTTATCGCTCAGACACGCCACATGAAGATCCAGTGCTTGCGCCTCGCGGCCTTCCTCCTCCCGCTGGCCTTGACCGTTTCGGTGTCTGCGCAGGTGCGCCAGCCCGACGGGACGGTCATCCCCACGCGCACGAGCGATGACGGCCCCAACGTCGCGACGATCCTCGGGATGCGCGGTGAGACCAACCTCACGCCGCCGCTCACGCCCTTCGACTCTCAAGCCAACGCGCGCCCCGACCCGCAGACCTTCCGCCCCGGGTGTCGCATCTCGTTCCGTGTCATCGCACGCAACGCGGGGCACCCCGACGAGTTCGGCTGGTACAACGTCGTCCCCGGCCGCACCACGCCGCCGCCGCTCGCCGAGCGCTACATCATCGTCCCCTCCGCGGGGATGACCGCGCCCGCGGCCTCGGGCGGCGTGGGCTTCGTGGCCAACCTCGACATCGGCACCGACCCTCGCTACGCGGGCGGCGACATCGGGTTCTTTCTCCACAACCCCGTGCAGGACCACGTCTACTACACCGAGCGGCGGTATCAGCCCACGGAGGTCCCGGGCTTCTTCTACGCGCTCATCTACGACAGCCGCGTGACCGCGGGCGGCTTCTACTTCGCGTGGGAAGACATCATCCGCGGCAACGACAACGACTTCAACGACCTCATCGTCCTCGTCGACAACCTCACCTGCGCGGGCGGCGGCGACCCCTGCACCGTCACCGGCGCGATGGGCGCATGCGCCAACGGCACGCGCCAGTGCCGCAACGCCGAGCTCACCTGCGTGTCGACCATCACCCCCACGATGGAGACCTGCGACGGCATCGACAACAACTGCAACGGCATGACCGACGAGGGCGACACGCTCTGCCCCGCGCGACAGGTGTGCGACCGCGGCGTCTGCGTCGATCGCTGCATGGCAGAGCTCGGGTGCCTCCCGGGCTACGTGTGCACCGCCCGCGGGAGCTGCGTCGAGTCGTCGTGCGCGACGGTCACCTGCGCCGCGGGCTCCGTGTGCCGCAACGGCGTGTGCCGCGCGCAGTGCGAGGGCGTCACCTGCCCCCACGGGACGGTCTGCCGCCTGGACCGCTGCGTCGACCCCTGCAACGGCCTCACGTGCGACCGCGATCAGGTCTGCGTCGCGGGCGTGTGCCAGACGCGCTGCCCCTGCCGCCGCTGCGGCGCGGGCGAGATGTGCCTCACCGACGGGACCTGCCGCGCGAACGACTGCGCCACGGTCACCTGTCCGCAGGGCTCGTACTGCATGGGCGGACGCTGCCTCGACGCCTGCGCGGGCGCCGTGTGCCCCGGCGGCGGCGCGTGCATGGGCGGGCGGTGCTTTCCCCCCGTGGGCGATGGGGGCGTGAGCGACGCGGGCTCCGACGCGAGCGTGAGCACCGACAGCGGCGCCCCGCGCGACGGCGGACTCGATGCTTCCGATGGCAGCCTCGACATCACGCCTCCGGGCGAAGACGACGGCTGCGGCTGCCGCGCGGGATCGTCCGCAGAACACAGCGGCCGCTACGCGATGCTCGGCGTCGTGGGAGCCTTCGCGGCCCTCTCGCGTCGCCGCCGTCGCCGCTGATCGCAGCGCGCGCTTCGTCTCCCTCCCCTCGTCCGACATTCCCCCTCTGCAGCTCTGGCGTGCGCGTTGCTCTCCTTCACGGAGACCTTCGTTCCCAGACCTTTTCGCAGGAGAGACGAGCCATGTTGAGCCACTTGAGACTCCCCGCGTCTGCGCTGATCGCGCTGATGTTCGTCGGCTGCTCCGACGACGTCACTCCCACGGGCACGACGGACTCGGCCGTCTGGGCGGGCGCGAGCGAGGGGTTCACGCTCCACGTGAGCGGAGGTCTCCCGCCGCCCATCATGCCGGGCGACTGCATGCCCAACGACCACACGTACACGTACTCCGCCGCGACGGGGACGCTGCGCCATCGCGGCTGCTACAACACCCGACCGATCGACGTGACGGTGGTGCTCGACGCGACGGCGCGCGCCGCGGTGGCCTCGCAGATGTCCTCGCTGCGCACGACGACGGAGCTCGTGTGCGGCGCGGACTTCCCCGAGATGCTGCTCACGGTCACGGGACCGGGGAGCGCGTCGCGGAGCTTCAACAGCTCGTTCTATGGGCGTTGCCCCGAGCGGATGCTCGCGGCGCCCTTCATCGCGTACACGGCGCTCGCGACGCTCGACGCGTTCCTCGTGACGACGATCTCGACCTGCGCGGGTGATGGAGGGCTGCGCTGCACGTCGTACGACGCGGGCGTCGACGGAGGCTGAGCGGCTACTTCGCCTGGACCTGGCTCGCGTTGAGCCACATCTCGGGGGAGCCGTCTTCCCACTGCACGAGGACCTGGTCGCCCTTCACCGCGGCGACCGTCGCGCGGTAGTACCCGCCGTCGCTCCACTGGGCGGTCACAGAGGCTCCGGGCGCGAACGCTCCGCCCTTCTGGGGCTGCGCGTAGCCACCCTTCTGGGGCTGCTCGTAGGCGCCTTTCTGCGGCTGCTCGTACGCCCCCTTCTGCGGCTGCGCGAACCCGGCCTGGGGCTGCGCGTAGCCGCCCTTCTGCTGCGAGAAGTCCTTGCCGTACGGGGCCGCGACGCCGGGCGCGCCCATCGGGATCATCGCCTGCGGCTGATACGACTGCCCCGCCACCTGGAGCTCGACGCCCGCGCCGGGGTCGATCTCGCCGTCGATGTCGGCGTTGCCGCTCACGCGGTAGCTCACGAGGTTCTGCGCCGACGCGTACGCATCGGGCGGCACCTGGAACTGAAACGGGAACTGGTACGACTGACCGGCCTGCGCGGTGAACGGGCCCGACACCACCGCGGGCGGCGCGAGGTCGCGCGTCTGCTGCGTCATCTGCCCGTTCTGCGCCACCTGCATCGAGACCGTGAGCTTCACGGTCACGTTGGTGATCTGCTGCGCGCGTCGTCCGCCCTGAAACACGGCCACGCCGTGCACCACGCCGCCCGCCTGCACCTGCGGAAACTGAACCTGCACCGAGAGGCTCCCGCCTCCCACGCCGAACGCGTCGAAGAGTCCCATGAACGATCTCCCTGTTGAGTGCCCGATGCGCCCCGTGGGCGTCAGCCGATGCCGTAGCCCTTGAGCTTCTTGTGGAGTCCCTCGCGCGTGATGCCGAGGGTCTTGGCCGTCGCGCTCTTGTTGTTGCCGTGCTCTCGAAGCGCCTCGATGAGCAGCCACTTCTCGATGTGCTCGATCTGGTCTTTGAGCGTGCCCCGCGGCGGCTTGATGCGGTCGAGCAGGCCCTCGATGTTGCGGATCCGCGGCGAGAGGTGCTCGGCCATGATGTACGCCCCGGGGTCGCACTGGATCACGAGCCGCTGCACCTCGTTCTCGAGCTCGCGCACGTTGCCGGGCCACTCGTAGCTCATGAGCAGCTCCATCGACTGCTGCGAGAAGCCCGCGACCTGCTTGCCGAGCTCGTGCGAGTAGCGCTTGAGAAAGTGCTGCGCCAGAAGGGGAATGTCATCGCGGCGCTCCCGCAGCGCGGGGATGCGCACGGGGAACACCTGGAGGCGGTAGTAGAGGTCTTGCCTGAAGCGCCCCGCGGAGACCTCGTTCTCGAGGTTGCGGTTGGTCGCCGTCACGATGCGCACATCGACCTGCCGGGTGACCCCCGAGCCCACGGGCCGCACCTCGCCTTCTTGCAACACGCGAAGGATCTTGGCCTGGAGCGCGAGGGGCATCTCGCCGATCTCGTCGAGGAAGAGCGTGCCTCCGTCGGCCAGTTCGAAGAGGCCCTTCTTGTCCTCGGTGGCGCCCGTGAACGAGCCCTTCTTGTGACCGAAGAGCTCGCTCTCGAGGAGCGTCTCGGGCAGCGCCGCGCAGTTCTGCGCGATGAAGAGCTTCTCTTTGCGGCGCGACTGGTAGTGCACCGCGGAGGCGACGAGCTCCTTGCCCGTGCCCGTCTCGCCCTCGATGAGCACGGTCACGCGCGTGTCGATCACCTTCGAGAGCTTCTCGAAGAGGTGACGCATCGCCGACGACTCGCCGATGATCCCTTCGAACTTCTTCTGCGCGCGCTGCTTGAGAAAGCTGTTCTCGCTCCGCGCGCTGGCCTCGGCGAGCTGCACGCGCTTGTAGAGCCGCGCGTTCGCCACGCCGAGCGACGCCTGCTGACCCACGAGCATCAGGAGGTCGAGGTCGCGCTCCTTGAAGATCCCCGCGCTCGCGCGGTTGTCGACCTGGAGCACCCCGAGGATGTCGTCGCCCTTCCACAAGGGCACGGCCATCGTCGAGAGGATCTTCGCCCCCATGATGCTCGCCGTCTCGCCGACCTCGCGCAGCGCGTCAGCCGCGAGCACCGCGGCGCGCTGCTCGATGACCTTGCGCACCACGCTCCGCGCCGTGGGGATCGCCTCGACCGAGGGCCCTCCCTTGCCGCGCACCCTCGTGGTGACGGGCACGTACTCGGGCTTCTCGGCGCTCTCGTCGCGCAGAACCACCGTGAGGTGCGTCGCCCTCGGCACCGCTTCGAAGACCGCGCGCTCTATCGCGTCGAGCACCTCGTCGAGCTCCAACGCGCCCGAGAGCTCTCGCAGCGCCGTGAGCAGGCTCTTGAGCGAGACGGGGTCTCCCTCGACGGTCTTGTTGGCCTCGCTGAGCGAAGCCACCGGACGCAACGCCACGACGCGCGCCTCGGGCTCTGGGGGCGGCGGAGGAGGAGGCGGAGGAGGAGGCGCGGGCTGCGGAGGAGGCGGAGGAGGCGGAGGAGGCGGAGGGGCTTGCGGCGCAGGGGCCTTCGGCGCGACCGCGGGTGTCACCGCGGGCGTCACCGCGGGTGTCACCGCGGGAGGCACTGGCAGCGGGACGCGCAGCGCCGCGTGACCGGGCGGCAGCGTGGGCGCGGTCTCGCCGGGACCGAGCGGACGCACCACCGACGAGACGTACGTGACGCGCACGACGACGGGGTGGTCGGGGCTCCCGAGCAGGAGCCGATCGCCCGTCACGAGCTCGAGTTCGAACTGCGTCGACGCGTCGACCGCGAGGAGCGACGTGCCGCGGCGCACGCGCGAGCCGTTGGTGCTGCGGTTGTCGCGAAAGCGCAGCGCGCCCGTCTCGAGGTTCACCACGAGCGCGCCGTGCGAGCCCGAGATGTGCCAGTCGGGGAGCACGAGGTCCGACGTCGGCGCGCGGCCGATGGTGACCTCGTGAGCCTCTCGCTCGAACAGATGTCCGCGTACGTCGCCCTGTTCGACCTCGAGACGGATCACGGCGCGCACGTTAACAGGGCGCGGGGTCGTGGGGCTAGTGATACCGGAGCGGCCCGATCGGGGCCTCGATGTGCGACGTCGACGAGACGCCGCGGAGGCATCAGTGGCGGTTGCGGAGCCGCGCGATGAGCATCTGCGCCTCGAGGTGCATCACGGACTTGCTCTCCTGTCCGGCCTCCGAGGTGATGATCGCTTCGAGGCGGGTGACGCACTCGGCGCAGCCGTGCGGCGAGAGCGAGTCGATCGCCGTGTGCAGCGAGCGGCGCACCATCATGTCGGGGATGTCCGCCCGCGCCAGGAGCGCCGCGCGCGCGGAGGCGTCTTCCAAGCCCGTCCACGCGATCATGTACGCGGCCTTGCGGACCACGTTCTTGTCCGGATCGGTGAGCTTCTGCTGGTAGCACGCGATCTGGCCGTCTTCGCAGTCGCGCGCCACCGAGGCCACCGCGCGGATCGCGACGAGCTGGTTGATCACCGGCCGCACCTCCTCCTCGGCGCCGGGGTCGCCGTGGATCGTCGCGTCGAGCTGCGCCTGCGTCGCCGCGGCGATGCGGTCGAAGGCCGCGAAGTCGGCGTGACGGATCGCGCTCGCGAGCGGCATGAGCAGGGCCATGCGCGCGAGGGTCATGTTCGTGGGCTGGAGCAGCCGGTCGTTGAGGCGACGGGTGATGAGCGCGGGGGCGCGGGGGTCTCCGAGGATCACCAGCGCGGGCGAGACCGACGGGGCCATGTCGTGCTCGTCGCCGGGGGGGGCCTCGTTGAAGACCGCCGCGATGGCGTCGAAGATCGCGCCGCGGCGGGGGTCTTCGTGGGGGATGCTGAGGCCCGTGTAGGCCAGCGTCTCGGCGGCGGCGGCGCGCACGTTGGCGACCTCGGCGCGGTCGCGCATGCGCGCGGTGAGGGCCTCGACGGCGCTCGGGTCGGCGAAGTTGCGGAGCACGTCGATGGCCTGGGCCTTCATGAAGCCCGGCGGCATCGGAGGCATGCCCGGCTCGGACTCGTACGAGCGCAGGAGGTCGTTCACGAGCACGTTCTCGCCGTTGACCGTGGCGATGAGGCGCGGGACCGACGCGGCGGGGCCGAGGCGCACGAGGCCGCGCGCGCAGTTGTTGTACGCGTTGGCGCGCGACGAGCCCGAGCGGATGTTGAGGAAGAGGCCGTAGACGAGGGCGTCGGCGGAGCTCGGGTCGCCGATGAGCCCGAGGGCGTCGGCGGAGGCTCGCGCCGTGCGGATCTCCTGGTCGCGGATGGGGCGCTGGAGGAGGCGCTTGAGCGAGTCGACGGCGGCGCGGTCGCCGATGAGGCCGAGGGCGCCCACGACGGCCTCGCGGATCGCGGGGCTGTTGCCCGAGTTGGCGCTCGCGCGGTCGATGGCCGCGAGGAGGCCCTGCACGACCTGGGGGTTGTTCGCGGGGTGCAGCGCCTTGATGGCCTGCGCGGCGCGGAGCGCGAGGCGCTCGGAGTCGCTGTTGCCCACGTGGAACTGGAGCGCGGAGAGGAGCGCGGGCACGGCGCGGAGGTCGTGGGAGCCCGCGAGGATCTCGATGGCCTCCTTGCGCGTCGAGACCTCCTCGGGGTGCGCCGTGAAGGCCGTCGCCACGGCGGGCAGCACGGCGTCGAGGAACTGCTTGACCTGCGGGTCGTCGACGTTGTCCGGCGGCCGCGCCGTCGAGAGCCGCGACTGGAACATCTCGCGGAGCTTGCGCATCGCCGCCGGGCGTCGGTTGTCCGCGTCGAGCTTCTTGACGTGGGTGGCGGGGTCGTTCTCGTCGTCACAGCCCGTGGCGGTGGCGGCGCCAAACGCCAGGCACGTGATCAGCGTGAGCCGTGAGAGGAGTCCCTTCGTGCGCATCGCAGTCCCTCGAATGGAGTTGGGTGTTCGGCCTCGCGGCCATTGGGGGCGGGAGTTCGGGAGGGGCGCGGTTCGTCCGCGTCGAGACCGCCCTGTTCGCCCGTCACGGTGGCCGTGATCGCGGCGCAGGGTAGTGCTCGGCGCTCGCCGATGGCAAGCGCCGAATCGGTCAGAACCAGTGGGCCTTGAAGTGCCCGTACCAGGCCACGACCACGGCCGTTCCGAGGAGCAGCAGCGCGATGAGCGGCCACGCGGCGCCGCCCTCCTCCTCGACACCGGGGAGCATGTCGGCGTGCTCGAGCTTCGCGTCCTTGGGGAGCTCGGGGGTGAACGCGAACACCTGCGCGATGCGCGCGGTGATGCGCGTGTGGACGTTGACCGCCCACCCGTTGGCCTCGAGCAGCACGCTCATGTCGCGGCGCCGGAGCTTGAGCCACGCGTTGAGGGCCGAGATGGCCAGCACGGCGCCCACGATGCCGAAGATCGACAGCCAGCCCTTGAGCGACGAGAGCATCGCGAAGACCGACGCGAGCACGGCGCCGACGCCCGCGAGCGCGATGCCTCCGCCGAGGATGAGGGTGTTGACGTTGAGCCCTTCAGACGCGGGCGCTGCGGGCGCTGCGACTGCGGGCGCGGCGGGCGCGGTGCCGGACCTCACGGCGGGCGCTGCGGCGCGGGCGGCGGCCTGCTCGGCCTCGGTGCGCGCGCGCGTGGTGGCCTCGGCGGTGGCCGACTGGAGGCCCTCCTCTTGCGCGGAGGCGGCGGAGCCCACCCACTCCTCGATCTTGTCGTTGACGAACTTCGAGGCGCGGCGGAAGGGCGCGAACATGGCCTCGCGCACCGAGATGGGGTTCTCGACCACCTCGACGATCTCGGAGTCCCACTCGGTGCCCTTGTTGTCGATGAAGATGCCGCGCTTGCCGACGCGCAGGCGCCCCTTCTCGCCGCCCGTCACGGGCGCGACGACTTCGAAGTGCTCCCCGCCGCCCTCCTTCTCAGAGATCTTGGCGTACACGAGGAAGATCAGGCTCTCGGACGCGAGGGGCTTGTGCTTCGCGCGGTCGGTGACCTTCACGCAGAACGCGAGGCGCCGCCCGTCGATCACCAGCGTGCCCGCCTCGACGAGGGAGGTCTCCTTCGGGAGATAGATCGACGAGAAGTTCACGAAGTTGTTGGTGAGGTCGATGAGCCACCGCACCGAGAGGAGGAGCTGCTCGAGCGCGTCGATCTGTTCGAGCTCCTTCGCCGCGGCGAAGTCGAGGTCGATGAAGTGCGTGACGCGCGCCGGGAGCGGCCCCGAGAGGTAGCCCTTGAGCTTGTCGTCGCCGACGGGTTCGAAGGGCTCCGTGGGCTTCGCCTTCTGCCAGGCGTCGTATCCCTCGAAGACGGCCTTCACCTTGCGCCACGAGTCGCGGGTGAGCTCCTTCGTGGGGGCGCCGAGGGCGCGCGTGAGCACGGCGCTCTGGAGCGCGTTGACGTCGTCGCGATAGAGGGCCGTGGCGGTCTCGAGCGCGAGGGTGCCCTTCGCGTCGGGGGGCGCGATGGGCGACGCGAGGAGGTACTTCTCGATGGCCGCCGCGTCACGGACGCGCATCGCGCGGAACTCGTCGTCGCTCAGCTTCAGGAGCGCCCCCGAGGGAGCCTCCTGTCGCAAGAGGTCCGTGTGGAGGAAGTACTCCTCGATCTTGGGCGAGAGCTTCGCCACGAGGGCCGCGGCGGCGGCCGTGTCGTCGCCCCACACCGAGGCATCCTTCGTCTTCGCGCGCCAGTCGAGCCACGCCTGCGCGCGGGTCTTGAACTTCTCGAGCAGCGACGCGTCGACGCCGTCGGAGCCGCCGCGATCCTTCACGGAACCGACGGTGGCGATGACGTCTTTGATGAACGCAGCGACCTCGGGCTCGGGCACGAGGTCGGGGGGCACCACGCCGTCGCCGTTCGCGAGGAGCTTCTGGTAGCCGCCCTTGAAGGCCCGCACGTCGGCCAGCGCGATGGACTTGTCGTCCGTGGCCTTCTGCTCGCGGTTGACGCGCTTCGCAGCCGCGCGCAGGGGCTCGCCCACGGCGCCGCCGTCGATCGCGTCGATGGCGATGGACTCGTGACGTCCCTTGAGCACGGCGCGACGCGCGAGGCGCGCGAAGGCCCAGTCGCGGGCGCGCACGATCTGTCCGACGCGCACGCGGCCCGTGCCCTCGGAGTCGACGTGCTTGAGAAAGACCTCGTCGCAGTGGAGGTCGTGGAGGGGCGCGCTCGTGGCGGCCCAACGAGCCGGGTCGAGCGCGTCGATCTGGGCGAGGTCTTCCTCGTCGGTCACGAGGAACTGATAGATCCCACCGAAGTTGCGGAATCGCATGGCCATCGAACGACTGCCTTTCAAGTGATCCAGAGGGAGAGACGAGGCTGCGAGAACAGAGGGCGTAGCGGGCGTCAGTGGCCGAAGGTCTGGACGGCGCGCGAGCCCGTCCAGGCGACGCCGAGGGTGACGTCGTGCGCGATGCCGAGCTCGTTGCCGCGCGCGAGGTGACCGAAGAGGTCGTAGCCGAGCGTGAGCGAGAGGTTCTTCACGACGGGAAAGGCGAGGCGGGTGTTGAGCCTGAGCTGACCGTCGCGCGCGTTGGGGCCGTTCTCCGAGTCGCTGAAGGCCTCGCGCACGGCGAACTCGGCCTCGGCGTTCCACGTCACGGCGCGGCCGCGGACGGTGAAGAGGTCGAAGGGCGAGAGGGTGACGCGCGCGAGGAACACGTACGTCGGGTCGGTGCCGGTCTGGAGGACTTCCTTCCAGTCCATACCGGCCGCGAGGCGGGCGACGAGGGCGCTGTTGAACGTGAACTGCGCGCCGAGCGTCGGGCGGAGCTGAAAGTGGTGGTAGTCCCCCACCGAGCCGTCGAGCACGGTCTGCGTGCGGGGATAGCGGTCGAACTCGGTCTCGGCGTAGACCTCGAGGTCGGGCGTCGGGACATACCAGTGCGCGCCGCTGCTCAGACCCGTGTACGTGAAGTTCGAGCGCAGGGTGACGAGGTCGAGGTTCTCGTTGAACGGCCCGCTCCCCACGCTGGCGCGGCCGTAGCGCGCGCGGAACGCGTTGCGCCAGTTCCAGTCGGGGTGATCGGCGTTGGCGAAGAGCTGCACGTCGCCGCGCAGCGACATCGAATCGGAGCGCGAGAGCTGCGCGTCGCCGTAGGGCTGGATCGTCGTGCCCGCGAGGGCCGACCCCGCGGGGTTCGCCACGTTCACGAGGTTGAACCCGAAGTCCACCGAGGCGTTGAAGGTCCAGCGCGTGCGGCGCGCCGGGTCCACCGGGAGCTGCGTGATGTCACCCGTGTGCGGGCGCTCGAGCCACGCGCTGAAGAGCTCGCGCGGACCGAGCGCCCCGAAGGCCGACATCTCCACCGACTCCGCGTTGCCGCCGAGGCCGCCTTCGCCGCCGTCGGCGATGAAGCGCGACGTCGACACCGTGTACCAGGAGTTGGCCTCGACATCGCGGCCGTTGATCTTCACCGTGCCGCCGCTCACCGTGACGCCGCGGAGCATCAGGCGCTCGGCGCGCGACGACGTGGCGAGGGCCTTGAGCACCGACCCGAGCACGCGGCCCGTGTAGACCTGATCGTCGAAGGGCAGGATCGCCGCGAGCTGCAGCGCCGTGATGTTCCCCGTGAGCGGAAAGAGCTCCCTGCCCTGCACCGCGCCGCGGTTGATGATCGCGACCTCGGTCTCGGTCTCGTCGCGCATCACGTTGAGAAAGAACGTCGTGAACCCGTCGCGGTCGAGCGGCGCCGTGAGCGCGGCGCCCGCGAGCGCGCGGTTCTGCGTCTCGCAGAGCCACGTGTGCGTCGCCGTCGAGAGGGTGGTCACCGCCTCGGGCACCGCGCCCGAGCGGGCCTCGCGCACCAGCCTCGGTCCGCCGAGCTCCACCGCCACCGCGCGCGCCGGACGCGTCGCCACGACGCGCACGCCACTGCGCGCGGCTTCGAGCGACGTGAAGCCCTCGGACACGTCGTTCACCAGCAGCACGTCGGGGCGACCGTCTTCGGGCAGCTCCGAGGCGAGGTGCACAGCATCATCTTCCGAGCCCGGCCACTCGGGGTCGTACGCCGCCACCACCCAGCGCGCGCCGCGCTCACGCGCCGCATGCACCGCGCGAGGGAGCGCCTCCGCGGGCGCCTGGAGCGTCACGCCCGCGGCGCGATCGGCCGCCACGAAGCGCAGCGCCGACGGCGACACGATGGCGATGTACGCCACGCGCCCCTGCGGCGTGTCGAGGATCACAGGGTCGTCGCCGCTGTCGCTCACGGCGTCGCAGAGCGAGCGCGCCGCGCCCTCACACGCGAGGTTGCTGAGCACGTACGGGATGTGCCGCGCCGTGAGCGCCGTCGCTGCGGCGAGCGTCGTCTCACGCGGCGCCGCGAGGTCGCGATGTCCGAGCGCCATCGCGCGGAGGTTCATCGCAGCCGCAGCGCTCGCGACGCCGGCCGCGTCGTGCGAGACCGAGAAGCGCGCCGTCGCCGAGGCGCCCACGAAGTCGCCCGCGTCGAGCGCGAGGGCGTCGGGCTCACCCGCGAAGTCCGCCGAGAGCGTGCTCACGGCCGCGGCCGCGCCGCCCTCGCCGCACGTGAGCGTGGCGAACTGTCCGTTGAGCGCCGACGAGGCCGCGATGCGGAGCACCGGCGCGGCGACGGGCGCCGCGGGCGTCACGACGGCCACGGGCGTGGTCTGCGCCGCGGGCGCTGCGGGCGTGGTCTGCGCGGCGGGCGCTGCGGGCGTGGTCTGCGCCGCGGGCGCTGCGGGCTGAGCCGCAGGAGCCGTCACAGGACGCGCCGCAGGAGCCGTCGCAGGACGCGCCGCAGGAGCCGTCGCAGGACGCGCCGCAGGAGCCGTCGCAGGACGCGCGGGCTGCGCGAGGGTCGACGCTCCGAAGGAGAGGGTCGTCGTGAGGGCCGCCGCGAAGACGACCGTCACCGGAACACGCGAACGAAGCGCTGATGCCTTCATGACCGATACTTCTCCCGTTCTGAGTGAGGGCGCGATGCTGTGCCACGCCCCCGAAAGCGGGGACGTTCGTAGGTCATCTCCGCGCCGAACCGCAAGCGCGATCCACACGAGACCCTCTTCTGCGAAGCGAGATTTCAGCGTCGCCCCGCCGCGAACGCGCGCGTCGCATCGGCCAGTTTCGACCAGAGCGCGCGCCGCACGCGCCCCACATCCACGCATGAAGTTCCTTATTTCAAGCTAAAATGGAGCGACGATGCGCGCGGTCTCTCGGACGCGCGCTTGCGACGCAGTCGACGGCCCTCCCTATCGGTCACCCCAACAGCGATACGGGCGCGGTGAGTTATTCACTGAATCTTCGCCTGGGGGAACGCGACCGCGGATTCCTCGCGCGGCGGGGTGAGCGCCCCGTTGGGGTGCGCGCTCGCGACGCGCCCCGGCGTCGTGATAGTCGTCGATCATGCTGCGCGCGACGATCCTCGGAGCAGCGCTCGCGCTCTGCGCGTGCACGAGCGGCGACGTGAGCGGCGGCGCGCGCGAGGCGCCCGACGCGAGCGCCACGACCGACGACCACGACCCCGAGACCGACCACGGAGAGCCCGTCGAATCTGACGAGACCTTCGAAGCGCTCGATCCGTCGCCCGTCACGCCCGATGACCTGCGCGACGAGGTGCCCGACGAGCCCGCCGCGATGACAGATCCGGGACCTCCCGAGGAGTCGCTCGGCGAGGTCGAGACCGCGCGCTACGCCCTCACGCCCGACGCGGGCGGCGCCCTGCCCTGCGTGCCGGGGGCGCGCTCGTTCCCCGCGCTGCAAGGGGTATTCGAAGCGCGCTGGGCCGCGGTGAGCCCCGAGGCCGACCTCTACGCCCGCTGCGGCGACTCGACGGCCATCCAGCGCATCGAGCCCGCCCTCTCGTCGCTCGTCGCGATGTACGAGGCCACCGCGCACCCCGAGTACGCGCGGCGCTTCCTGCGCCTCGCCGAGCTCCTCCGCGCGGTCGGAGTTCGACAGGGAGGCTTCGTCAACAAGGGCCTCGGCGAGCGCGTCGTCGCGTCGCGCGCAGCGGGTCAGTCGTGCGTGGCCATCGCGGGCGGACGCTTCCTCTGCCTCGACGGCTGCGACCGCGCGGTCACCGGACGCCGCACCAACTACCTCGCCGACATGTACATCGCCGAGCCGCTGCTGCGCGGACTGCGGCTCATCCTCGCGGCCGACGCGTGCGGCGTGCCCGAGATGCAGCGCTATCAGCGCAAGGCGGCGCAGCTCCTCCCGGTGCTCCGCGGCATCCTCTGGCAGCGCAACCGCGCCATCGCGGCCTCGACGCGCGAGGGTCAGTTTCACATCCTCGCGCGCCTCGGCGCTGCGGCGCTCCAGGTGTGCCTCGCGAACCCACGCGCGGCGCCCACGGCCTGCGCCGTCGCGCGCGCGCAGGGGAGCTACATCCGTCGCAACCTCGTCGCGCTCCCCGGCGCGCCTGGCGCGCTCGTGTGGGGATCTTCGACGGGATCGTGCACGCCCTCGCGCCCCGACTTCGCGTGCCACACGATCGGCGGCGCGTGCGACTGCGCCGCGGGGAGCACCGCGCCCGGCGAGCGACTCTACGATTGCCGCGGACCGCAGGCGCGCTGCGACCCGCGCTCCCCGACGTGCTGGCGAAACCGCTGCGGCGTGACCGACGTCTCGCACGCCAACGCCGTCGTGGCCTTCGCCGTCGAGCTGCACCGCTACGCCGCGCGCATCGGCGGAGAGGTCTTCGACGACGCCGCGATCAACGGCCTCGCGGCCACGCTGAGAGACTCGATCTGGTGCGGCAGCGCGACGCCTCGCGGCCCCTACGCGGCCTCGGTGTTCATCGACGGACACGACGCCTGCGGAGTCGCCGCGACGCTCACCAAGCGCAACATCCAGCGACGCGCGCTCGCGCTCGGGTGGTTTCACCTCGGGCGGTGGGCGCCCGCGCTCCTCGGGCCGATGACGGAGTTCACCGACGACCTCGTCGCCACGTCGGCCACGCGAGACCGCGCCGCGCTCTCCGCGCAGGCGGAGCTCACGCACGCGCTCACCGCCGTGACGATCCCCGAGGCGAGCCTCCTCGGCGCGGCGCGTTGCAGGGCGTGCCCGTAGCGCCTCGATTACATGGCCTGTATTCAGGAATACGGGCCATGTAATCGGGGCCGCGCTCACTCCTCGTCGAACATGTACGCGGGGAGCAGCGTCGACGGAGTCCCCGTGGCGACGACCCAGAGCTGGTGCGCCGCGCGCGTGGCGCCGATGTGCAGCAGGTGCCGCGACTCGTCGTCGACGGGGTACTGCGAGGCCGTCACGTCGACGAGGATCACGTAGTCGAACTCGAGGCCCTTCACCTGTCGGATGTCGGTGACCTCGACGCCGGGGCGGAACGAGAAGTCCTGGTCGCGGACGCGCGAGAGACGCTGGATCTCCGCGCGTTCGAGGCCGTTGAAGTACAGGTCGGCCCGCTCGGGCTCGCGCGCGATGACGGCCACGTTGGCCCGCGGCTCGTGCAGCGCCAGGTCGCGCAGCGCCTCGCCGAGGAATGCCACAGCCGCGCCGATGTCTTGAAACCCGTGGAACTCCACCGGCGCTCCGTGCCGCGTCGCGAGCGGCGCCTCGGGGTCCGCGAGCGGGCCGAGCACCGCGCGTGCGAAGGCGAGCACCTCGAGCGTCGAGCGATACCCGATGCGCAGGGGCTCCACGGCGACGCCCTCCATGCCCAGGTCGTCGAGCACGCCGCGCCAGTCGGTGAAGCCGTTGTCCATGAGGAGCCGCTGCGACGTGTCGCCCGCCAGCGTGACGGAGCGGTCTTCGCTGGTGACGTCCATGAGCACGGCGAGCTCGACGGGCGAGAGGTCCTGCGCCTCGTCGATGAAGAGGTGTTCGAAGCGCAGGGGCTGCTTGTTGGGACCGCGCAGCCCGCCGCGCTTGCGCTGGTAGAGCCGCATGAGGAGCGCGTCGTCCTCGGGGTCGAGCGTGGGCTCTTCTTCCTCCTCCGAGACGCCGTCGGCGCCCGTCGCGTGGCCGTTGTCGTCGTCGAGGTGACGGTCGCCGTCCTCGTCTCCGCCGCCGCCGCTGTCGCGCATCGCGCGTCGGCTCTCGCGGGCCTCGTCGATGAAGTGCGCGAGCTCGTTGTCCTCGCCGCGGGGCCCCGCCTCGTCCTCGTCGCGCGCCTGGGCCTTGATCTTCCTGCGCTCCTCGCGCTCGACCTTGCGCAGCGCGCGGTCGACGCCCTCCTCGTCGTCGGCGTCGCGCTCGGCGTGGACCCACCGCGCGAGGTGATCGCTCGACCACCGCACCGCGCTCGCGATCTCGCTGTCGGAGAAGGCCCCCGGGTCTTCGCGGTTGAGCGCCTCGCGGAGCGCGCGGCCGTCGGTCACGAGCTCGGCCCAGTCCCAGATCACGTCGCGCGCGCGGCGCATCCAGCGGTCGAGGGGGCGCTGCATGTCGAGCTCGACGCGCTTGCCGAGGGTGTGACCCTTGACGCCCGCGAGGTCGCGCTCGCCGCGGAGCCACTGCATGAGCGCAGAGATCTTGCGCGAGAGCGCCTCGCCCGAGAGCGACGCCCACGCCGTCGCGAAGACCTCGCCCACGCCCGCGCGGTCGGCCACGGCGCGGAGGTCGTCGCGCGCGCCCTCGTCTTCACGCGCGAGCCGCTCGTCGATGAGCTTGAGCATCACGGGGTGCTTCTTGAGCCGACTCACCACGACGGGGGTGAGCTCCGCGTAGCCCGAGGGGGCCTTCGCGAGGTGCCGCTGCCGCGTCTTCACGATCCACTCGGAGAAGGTCGCGACGTGCACGCCCTCGACGCCGAGCGCGGGGAGCACCCGCACGATGTACGAGGCGAGCGCGCGGTTGAACACCACGACCATCATGCGGTCGGGCGCGAAGCGCTTGGGGTAGTTGAACGCGAGCCACGCCATGCGGTGCAGGCCGATGGTGGTCTTGCCGCTGCCCGCGCCGCCCTGAATCACCACGATGCCCGAGCGCGGGCGCGTGATGAGTTCGAACTGCCGCGGATCGATGAGCGCGGGGATCTCCGGGAGGTGCTTGTCCTCGCGCCCGTCGACGCCTGCGCCGAGCTTGCCGCGCGCGTTGCGGGCCGCGCGACGCTCGTCTTCGGTGGGAGGGCGCACGGCGCTGAGCTGTCCGCCTTCGAGCTTCGCGACGACGTCGGCGCCGCGCGACCACTCGCCCTTCACGCGGAAGTACGTCCCCTGCGGCGCCACGATGCGACGGAGCACGGACTCACGGATGACCACCGCGCGGCGCAGCACGATCTGGCCCTCGACGGTGCGTCCGCCGATCTCCTCCTCGTACTCCTCGCCCTCGGAGTAGCGGTAATAGATCTTCGAAACGGGCGCGTCGCGCCAGTCGACGACGCGCACGCCGCTCTCGGTGTCGACGTAGGTGTTGTTGCCGATGAGGACGTCGCGCACGCGGCCGCCCTCCTTGAGCTTCATGTGACCGAAGTACGGCGACGCGGGGTTCACGGCGCCGACGGTGACCTCCGCGCGACGCGTCGCCACGTTGCGCATGCGCTCCATCTCGGCGAGCAGCGCGGGGACGTCCTCCATGCGCGCCTCGCCGATGGCGTCCCTGAGCTCGATGAGCTCCTGGTCGTAGTCCTTGCGCGAGGAGCTGCGCTGCACGCGGGCGTTGGCGAGCACCCTGGCGAGGGCCTTCTCCTCCTCGGCCACGATGCGGTTCATCTCGGGATCTTGCGTGTCGCTCGCGGGGTCTTGTGTCATCTGGGGGGCGGGTCTTGTAGTGCATCCTCCGCGGGTTGTCATTGTGTCGCTCGGGGGGCGCGGCTACGGTCACCGTGTGAGCCCATCGCTGGCCATCGAGGCGGCAGGATTGCTCGTCGCCATCGCGCCGGTGCTGGTGCTGGTGATGATCTTCCGTCACGCCGACGCGGCGCGCCCCGAGCCCAAGCGCGAGGTGCTCGCCACGATGGCCCTCGGGTTCTTCGCGTGCGTGCCCGCGGCGGCCATCGAGGTGGCCGAGAAGCGCCTCCTCGGGTCGTGGGCGCTCGCGGGCGGACGCTTCCTCGACGCGTACCTCGTCGCGGCGCTCACCGAGGAGTCCGCGAAGATGCTCGTGGTCTTCATCTGGCCCTGGCGCCGCCGCTTCGACGAGGTGATGGACGGCGTCGTCTACACCTCCGCGGCCTCCCTCGGCTTCGGACTTCTCGAGAACCTCGTCTACGTCGACGCGCGCTTCGCAGCGCTCTTCTGCGCGGTCCCCGGCGTGGCGCCGCTCTGCTCGGGCCACATGGCCGCGGGGAGCCTCGAAGGTGTCATCCTCGGCGTCGTGCGCGCCATCACGGCGGTCCCCATGCACGCGGGCTCGTCGGGGATCATGGGCTACTACCTCGGCCGCGCGCGCTTCCACGCGTGGAGCCCCGCGGCCGACGCCTACGATGATCTCCCCGACCTGCTGCCCGCGCGCATTCCCCGCGCGACGGCGTGGGCGCTCTTCGGCCTCGGCGCCGCGGTGGGCGTCCACGGCACCTACGACTGGGCGGTCTTCGCGATGGGGACGCGCCCCGTGATCTTCCTCGCGCTACCGCTGATCCTCGGAGCTTCCGTGTTCGCGCTGGTGCGCCTGGTCCGTCACGCGCTGCACATCGACGACGAGCGTCTCGGCCCGGGTCACCGCACGTCGCTCGTCGAGATCATCGTTCCGCCCGCGAGCTGACGGTCACGCGCCGCGCATCGAGAGCACCTTCAGCGCGAGGGCGACGTTGGTGTACGTGGCGTCGCTGGTGACCTCGTCGGTGACCCACGCGGGCCGCACGAAGGACTCTCCCTCGTGATCGAGCTCGACCTCGGCGAGCCAGAACCCGTCGAGGGCGCCGTGATACTCGTCGAGGTCCCACGCGTGCGCGCCGACCTCGACGTGGTGACGCGTCTTCGAGAGCACCGCGACGCAGAGCCCGATCATCTCGCGCGCGTGATCCGCGGGAATCGGATACTCGTACTCGGCGCGCGAGAGGGTGCCGACGCCCTTGATGGTGAGCCACGCCTCGGGCGCGCGGTCTTCGCGCTCCGAGAGGCGCACGCGCACGACGGGCTCGACGCTGAGATAGCCCTGCGTGAAGCGCGATCCGCCGTGGAGGCTCGCGGGCAGCGCGGCCCTGTCGACGAGGAACTTCCGCTCGATCTCGGTGGGCATCTCAGGCCACCCGCACGCGCGCGGCGACCCACGGGAGGAGCGCGCCGCCCGTCATCAGGCGCTCCGTCGAGAGCGCTTCGAAGCTCTTGAGCAGCGCGTGGAGGTTGCCCGTCGCGGACCACTGTCCGGGCTTCACGCGCGCGACGGCGACGCCGTCTTCGAGGGCGAGTCCGCCCTGAATCGGGTTGTTGAACGCGCCCGTGGCCTTGTTCGAGGAGTGCAGCCCGAGGAGGTCGGTGATGAGCACGGTGCGCCCCTTCACGAGCGCATCGCGGGGGGTGGTCCCCGCGGAGACCTCGAGGTGCGTGAAGCCCACGCGCACGGGCGCCTCGGAGCGATCTTCCGCGAGGATCGGGATGCGATACCCGTTGCCCGTGGGCGCGGTCTTTCGAAGCTGCGCCGAGCGACGATCGCAGGGCATGACCGAGAGCAACCCATTGGAGACGATGGCCTTTCGCGCGCCCGAGATGCCCTCGTCGTCGCACGCCTGACCGCGGAGCGAGCCCACTGCGCCGGGGTCGTCGAAGAGGTCGAAGGACGTGTTGGCGACGACGTCTCCCTCCTTCGCGGGAGAGATCCCCGCGAGCACGCGATCGGCCGCGACGCGCTCGAGAAAGAGCGTACGGAGCAGCGATTCGAAGAGCCTCGGGTGCAGCACCACGGTGAGCTCCCTGGGGCCTCCGAGAAACTCCTCGCACGTGACCTCCCTCGCGGGGAGCGAGCTCACGAGCGTGCGTCCGAGCTCCGTCACGGCGGCGTCGTCGGGGCGCGCGGTCCCCGACCACGCGTCCCAGTCGTTGCCGTCGACCATGACGAACGACGAGAGCATGGTGGCCGCGCTGGTGATGGGTCCGCCGCGCTTGGTCACGAAGGCCCTTCGCGCGCGGGCGACGGTGAGATCGGCCTCGACGACGACCTCGGCGCCGGGCCTCGCGGCGCGGGCTCCCTCGCGGATGGCGACGGCCATGCGGCGCACCTCGGCGGGCGCGTCGACGAGCGACCAGAGCGCGGGGTCACAGTTGCGCGTGTCGTTGCGTCGCGCGTCGGGCGAGGCGAAATCCGAGAGCTGCTCGGGCTGCGCGGCGTTGAGCGCGCGCACGAGCGCGGCGATGGAGTCCGCGGGATCACGGCTGGTGGTGGCCGCGGTGGCGAGGCGCCCGTTGCGGAGTGCGCGCATGGCGACGCTCCAGGTGTCGCACTCGAGCGCCGGGACGACGAGGTCATTCTCGATCGCGTAGCTGGTGCGATCGCCTCGCGAGACGATGACCTCGACGTCGTCGACGCGATTGGCGACGCCGTCACGGATGGCGAGCGCGAGCGCCTCTTCGGGCTGAGTGGCGGAGCTGTTGGGTTCCATCGGGGCGGCGATGATGCACCGGATCGCGGGAGAGGGGGGATGCGGGAGTGCGGAGGCTGGCGGCATGCGCAGGCCAGCGACGCGGGCGGATCTGGTGAGGGCGCGGTGCGGAGTGACCACCCACGCGACCGGATCTGTCGGGTGCGCGGTGCGGAGTGCCCGCTAACGCGACCGGATATGGTGGATGCGCAGTGCGGACTGACCGATTTCGCGACCGGATCTGTCAGGTGCGCGGTGCGGAGTGACCGCTGACGCGGCCGGATACAGTGGAGTGCCGCGCAGCGTGGCCGGTGTCGCGCGTTGCGTGGCGAGGCGCCGACTCGCGTGTGAGCGTCGCGGCGACGTGCGTGGCGTGCGACGAAGCGGTGCTCCCATCGGGCGTCGAGCGTCAACGCAGGAGCATCGACGGAGGTTCGTCCGGTGGTCGCGCGCAAACGAGCGCTCACAGCTCCTCGCGGTCGTCTCCTGCGGCGCCGTAGCTGAGGCCGAGGGACTCGACGAACGCGCGCTCCTCTCGACGCAGGTGCTCTCCGCGAATGCGAATGAACGCCTCCGGGTCTCCCTTTCTGAGCGCCTCAACAGCCCCGGGAGGGATCGCGTGGCGCCGCAAGAGATCGTCGTCGCAAGGCTCGTCACCGAAGAGCGTCTGGCCTCGCCCCTCAAGATGCGCGAGCAACGTCGCGACGCGGCGTTCCCGGCCGATCACGATGTTCCCAGCGTCGTGCAGGAGCATCGGGTTGATCTTCGACCCGTCGTCCCTTCGCGCGGGGATGAGCTCGTGGAGCGCCTCCCCACCGATCTCCGCGAGCATCGAAGCGGCCTCCTCCACGGGGTCTCCCCCCTCCGTGCTCGACACTGCGGGCCCGAGCATCGCGAGCCTGAGCGCGAGCCCCTTGTCGCGCGCCCTCTTGAACTGAAAGCGCCCCATCGGCACCGCGCGACGCGCGTCGGGGAGCACATCCCTCGTGGGATCGTCGAGGAGCTTCTCGAGATCCTTCAGCGTCCCCTGCACCCGCCGCTGGCTTGCGAAGTGGTGGGTGAACGTGGTCGCCCAGAACCACCGCTTCGCCGCTTCGTTCTGCGCCTTGTCGAGCGGCGAGCGGGTCAAGAGCACCCGCGCGAGGAGCACGAACTGGAACATGTACGGCAGCCCCCTCGGGCCGCAGACATGGCACTGCTCGCGCAAGAAGCACACGGCGCGATCGACCCCCTCGCCGACGCGATCGAGGACCTGCGGCGAGGCTCGCAGCCCGTCCACGAAGCGCTGGTGATCATCGGAGTAGATCGGGACCTGGAGCGCCGCGGAGGTGATGTGCCGGAGCATCTCGTCGTCGAGCTCCTCGACGGGCGCCCAACGGTCCTTGACGCGCTCGCGAATGCCGTCGAAACCGCGCAGCAGATCGACCGGAGAGACGCCCCCGGAATCGACCTTCTGGAACGAGAGCGCGTGGAGGATCGCCGCGGTGTCGAGCTTCGTCCCCGCCGTGTTGAGGCGCGTGAAGCTCGTCACCGCATCGTCGACTTTCTCGGTGATGAGCGGGAGGATCGGCACCTGATAACGGTTGATCTGCCGGAGGAGCTTCTGCGCGTTCTCGATGCGCCCAGGCTGGTCGCCTTTGCGATGCGCTTCGAGCGCATCGAGGAAGCGCGTCGTATCAAGGATCACCGAGAGCGGGAGCTGCCGCTGCCAGACGGAGCGAGACGCGTCCTGAAGCTCGTCGTGAGAGGCGAAGGTCTCCGAGTCGAGGTCGAAGTAGATGTTCCACGCCCTCGCCCTGCTCTCGTCGGTTTGCGTGGGCAGGAGTGCTGGCCCGAGGGCGCCGTACAGCGTCGAGATGCGCTGAAGCCCGTCGAGCACATACTCCTTCACAGACTTGTCATCGAGCCCCTCGCCATCCGGCACGGGGAGGTCGGCCACGCGTTCCTCGCTCGCGAGACGGTTCTCTCGCGTGCGCCAGACGAAGAGCGTCCCGATGGGATAGTCGTGGTAGATGCTGTCGAGGAGCTCAACGCGCTGCTCGGGTCGCCACAAGAAGCGGCGCTGGAACCTCGCGATGCGGAGGCTCCCTTCGCGCACGGCGTCGAGCAGCGCGGCGATCGAGACGAGGGTGGGTACGCGGCCGTAGTACGGGAGGGTCATCGGCGCTCGCTCACGCGCTCCGCAACAGGATCTCGACGATGCGTTCTGCCTCCGAAGCGCACTCGCCGCGGCGGAGCCACTGAGGGTGGACAACGAAGCGCTCGGGCTCGGGCCCCTCGCCTCCGCGGTCCTTTCCGGCGGTGAACCCCGCGAATACGCGTTCGGCGATGTCGTGCGCGAACATGTCCTTCATGGGGCGGTGGCTCCGCTCGGTCTCTTGGAGTTCATCCCACGCTTTGAGCACGGCGCCTCGCTCCTCTCGGATCGCGTCGCCCGGCTCGTGAAGGATCTTCCTCCACCGGGCCCGGTTGCTGACCTCCTTGAGCACGAAGAGCTCACCTCGCGCCCAACGTTCCAGCGCCTCGCGCGGCGCATAGTTCTCGATCGCCCGTCGGCGCAAGCGAATGAACGGCACGCCGTACTCCCCGCACACATCCTCGACCCGCCTCGAACTCTGCGAGGGCTTGTCGGGCGAATCTCCGTCGTGATCGACCACGACCACGCAGCGACGACGCTCGACCTGGGCCTCCTCGAGCGCGCGAAGAAGCCTGGGAATCGAATCGATCCCTCCGCCGTGCGCCACGCGAAGCCACGCCCGCCCGAGGCGCTCTCGAAATCGTCGCCCCGACTCTCCCGCGACCTCGGAGATCACGCGTAGAAACGCGCCGTCGTTCACCGCGTCTTCGAGGATGATCGCCAGAGGCTCGCGCGCCAGTCGGCTCGCGTCGCGGGGCGTCACCCTCGGGGGCGCGACGTTCCACGCACTGTTGCTCTCCGCGACGACTCGAACCTCGCTACGCGACTGCAGCCTGTCCTCCCTCGTCGCGCGGCGCTCGTAGTGCTCGGTCAGCATCTCGGCGATGGTTCCACCCCCGACGAGCAACGCCGAGAGCCACGCGCCGAACGCCTCGCGAGCTTGAACGCTCGTGCGGAGCGGCGGATCGACCACGACGGTGTGGCGCCCCTCGACGCCAGCGAGGAGTACGTCGAGCAACGCAATCGCGTCACGCCCCGTCTCCGCGAAGACCGCGATGTCGACCTCGAACCTCACCGAGATCCCCGCACCTTCTGGCGCAGGAGAAAGAGCTCATCGGAGACGTCGGCGATGTCTACGAACGCGGAGCTCGGCCACGCTTCGTCCAGTCGGCTCTCGTCGTCGAGCGTGACGCGCCGCAGTCGACTGACACCCGTCGCTCGATCAAGAGCGGCCCAGTGGAGTGCGAGCGACTCGTTCGGCAGCTTCGCAAGCGCGCGCTCACGCGGCGAAACGACGGCATCATCGGACAGCCTACCTCGGCGCGCGAGCTCGGCGCGGAGAACCGCGCGCTGCACGCCGAGGAGAAACGCCTCCGAGTGCGTCTCGACGATGAGCACCCCCGCGTCGGGACGCGCCGCGAGCGCGCACAGGTCCTCCGCGAGCGCGATCTGGAGATCCCCGTGGAGGTGCGACTCGGGCTCCTCCATCGCGAGGATCGAAGGGTCCCCCTCATCTCGATGCGCCAGGAGCGCTGCCCCCGTGACGATCGGAAGCACCTGGATCATCCCCTCGCCCGCGTCGATGAGGTCGGCGACGTGAGCGGTCTGCGTCCCATCGGCTCCGAGAGAGAAGCGGCTGAGCACCTGATTGCCGCCCACCGGATCGACCGAGAACGCAGCGCCGGTCCGGTCGTAGTACCAGCGTTCGACCCACGCGCCGACGTCGCGCCGCGCAGCGAGGATCGCGGCTGCGTTCCCCCCCGTGGGGTCGAGACGAACCGATCGACCGCCCGTCGTGTCGATCGCTGCCACGGTGCGCTCGATCTGCGGGCGCGACGCTTGAAGCCACTGAACGGCGCCGGAGAATGCGCGCAGTCGCGAAGCCGCGTCGCGAAGAACGCTCTTCGCTGCGTCGGGCACCGTCGACTCGTCGAGATCGGGATAGACCCCTCGAAACGCGAGCGTGTGCGCACCGAGTTCTTCGCCGTTCACGCGCAGCAGGTAACGGAGCTTTCGCTGAGAGAGATCGTAGGAGCGGCTGGATCGCCCCTCCCACGTCGCGACGAGCAACGGCCGATCGTCGTCTCCGAGCACTTCGAATGACGCGATGAGCGCGCGGCGCCCCTGCTCCATGAAAGCGAAGCGAACGGTCCGGACCTCGCCACGATCCCAATGGAGCGCGAACTCCATGTTCGCAGGAACGCCTTTGTGAAAGAGCTCGGAGAAGCGAGCCTTGCGCGCGGCGGGGCTCTCCAGCGAGAGGGAGCCGATCTCGTTGGCAGGCGACGCGAGCGCCGCAAAGATCGAGGGAAAGCGAGCGACGGCGCTCTTGCCGGAGTTGTTGCGCCCGTAGAGAAGCGTCAGCGGCCGAAGGTCGACCCGCACGCGCTCCTCAAAACAACGATACCGCGCGAACTCCAACGCCGAAGGGATCACCCGCTGGACGCTATCACCACCCACAGTCGTCTCTCGCTCCCGAAGTCATCACCGCCTCCCGCGTCACCCTTCGAACGTGAGCAGCACCGCGGGCGATGCGCCGACCTTCACGTACTCGGGGCCTCCCTCGGTGACCCTGCGCGTCTGGCCGCTCTTGCCGCAGAAGCCCACGCCGTGCGCGTCGATGGCGCCCGCGTAGCCCTCGACGGTCTTCAAACACCCCGCGGTGAGCGCGGTGAAGTTGCCCGGCGCGATGAGCTCGCCGGTGACCTTGCCGTCGCGCACGAGCCAGCCGTACTGCGTCGACGACGACATGCCCTCCTTCGAAACCGCGCCGCCGAGCGAGCCGTGGAGCACCACGCCGAACGTCACATCGCGCACCAGCGCGTCGAGCGAGTCGACCCACGCAGAGCCCACCTCGGGGCACAGCGTCGTGTTGCGCATGCGGACGATGCGTCGATCGCCGAGCTCCGAGAAGCCGTTGCCCGTGGGCGCCACGGCGAAGTGATGCGCGGTCTCGCGCGAGTGCATCATCCCGACGATGCGTCCGCCGTCGACGAGCACGGTGTTCTGCACCTCGACGCCCTCGTCGTCGATGAGCTCGGTGCCGAAGCCCCGCGTGGCCTGCGGCGCGCCGTCGTGTGACGGAGCAGGCCCGTCGACGATGCGCACCACGGGAGAGCCCAGGGGCTCGACGCGGGGCTTTCCGTCGGGCGCGACGATGGCCGAGCCGCCCGCGCGCGCGATGTCGGCCTCGATGGGGTGACCGAGGCCCTCGTGAATGAACACCAGCGACGAGTTGTGGAGCACGTAGTGGCTCACCCGCGCGCGCTCCTCCGACGTGAGCGGACGCGCGTCGAGGAGCTGCACGGCGCGCTCGCACTCCTCGCGCAGCGAGGTCTCGACGAAGTCCGCGAGGCGCCCTTCACGCACGTAGTAGCCCAGGCAAGCGGCCTCGCCGAAGCGCACGCGCGTCCTCGCCTGACGCTCGCCTCGCACCGCGCGAAAGATCACCTGGAGGAACGACACGGGCATCACCTGCGTCTTGAAGACGCCGTCGGTGTCGGCGACCCACTTCTCCTCGACCTGCGTCCACGACCAGAGCTCGGGCACCACGCGAACGCTCTCAGAAGAGCGCTCCGCGGCGATGCGCTTGACCCCTTCGACCATGTCGAGAAAGGCCCCCGTGGGGTCGACCTCGCGCGGGTCTTCGTCGATCACGAGCCCGTAGCGCACCCGCGACGGATTCGGGATCGGCGCGAGACCGAACTCCGGCGCGGCAGGCTCCGCAGCGAGCGCCGCGGCCGCGCGATCGACAGCACCAGGGAGCGCCTCGGGCGTGACCTCTCCAGCGCGCACGCCGACGTGACGCCCTTCGGCGCCCACGAGGCGCACCTGCGCGGCGCCCTTGAGCGACGCGGGCTTCACGATCACCTGCCCCGACGAGAGCAGGTTCGCCTCGGACTTGTAGATCCGCTCGTAGAGCACGTCGGCGTACGACGCGACCTGACGGGCGCGGTCGAGCGCGCGGTCGAGCGCGACACGCACCTCGGCGTCACCGCGCGGAACAGGACCGTCGAGAGACATCGCGGGGAGGTTCATCGCGGCGAACGCTACACCGCGCGCAGAGTCCCCGTCGACGCGCTACGTCTCATCGCTACGTCTCGTCGACCACACCGGGAATGCCCGTCGGAAGCCTTCGCATCAGCGCGAACACACCGGGCGCGGAGAGCGCCGTCGCGACGGCCTGCGCGACCACGACACCCATCGCGGGGAGCACCGCGAGCGGGCGGCGATCGAAGACGAGCAGGAGGGCCATCATCTCGACGCCCACGAACACCGACGTCACCAGCGTGAGGAGGATCTGGAACACCACGCCGTGAAGAAAGAGCCGCAGCCCCGCCACGCGCACGAGGAGAAACACCGACACGAGCGAGAAGGTCCACAGGCCGATGGAGCCGCCCGCGAACACGTCGGCGAAGTACCCGAGCACGAACGAGAGCGACACGCCGCGCGCCAGCGAGAACTCGCCCACGGACATGTACAGCACCATCGGCAGGAGCAGCGCGGGCGCCACGAGCTCCGTCGGGGTCACGTACGCGATGAACCCCTGGAGCACGAGCATCAACACGCCCGTCGCGAGGAGGAGCGCGTTGGCCACGGCCTAGAGACCTCCGCCCGTCGAGCCCGACCCGCTCGCGCCACGGGCGCGCGGCGCGGGGTTGGCGCCGGGACGACACGTCGGCCGATCGGCCTCGCTGTTGACCACGAGCACCTCGTTGAGCCGCGAGAAGTTCACCGCGGGGCTCATCTCGATCTCCTGGTAGAGCCCGAACTCGCGGCGCGTCACCGAGGCCACGCGGCCCACCATCAGCCCCGCGGGAAAGCGGCACCCGAGGCCCGAGGTCACCACCACGTCGCCCACGCGCACGTCATCCGTTCGCTGGAGGTACTCCACGCGCGCCGAGTAGCGGTCGCGCTCGCCCGTTCCGCGCGCGATGCCGCGGGCGCCCGTGCGCTCGATCATCACGTCGACGGCGCTGCGAGAGTCGACCGTGAGGAGCACGTCGGCGTAGTCGCCGAAGGTGCGCGAGACCTGCCCCACGAGGCCGTCATACGTGATCACGGGCATGCCCGCGTGGATGCGCGTGCGGTCGGGCGTCGAGATCGCGAGGCGCGTCACGCGGAAGAAGGGCGAGGTGTCCTTCGCGATGACCTCGGCGGCGAAGACCTCGCCGGCCGTGTCGACCCTGAGCTGAAGGAGCCGACGGAGCCGTCGGTTCTCGTCGTGCTCGGCGCGGTAGCGCGCGGCGTCGGCGCGGAGTCGGAGGTTCTCCGAGTGCAGCCGGTCGTTCTCGCGGCGCACCTGCACGAGGTAGACGTAGTCCATCCAGAGGTCGGCGGCGCCCTCGGCCACGCGGTTGATGAACGTGCTCTGGAGCAGCCCCACGGGCTGCATGATGAAGCGGTCGAGCGCGTCGTAGTGGCTCGGATCGCGCGTCGTCGTGCGCAGCAGAAAGAACGGAATCCCAAGCGCCAGCACGCACAGCAGCGCAGCCTGATATCGCTTGAGGAAGTCCATCGCGCGTCGAGTGACCGACGCTTTCGCACGGCCCGCGCGGCGTGTCGAGGGGTGTCACCCCGCGAGCGCGCCCGACGCCCCTCCGTCAACGCGCGGCGCTACTCTTTGAAGTGCTCGTCGAACGAGCGGTCGAGGTCCTCGCGACCGGGTCCGCGCGACGAGTCCGAGACGCCGTGCATCGCGCCCTGGAGGCGCTGCACGCGCTGCCTCACGTTGCGAAAGCTCGGGTCTCGCTTGTCGACCTTCTGAAAGAAGTAGAGCGCCTCCGAGAGGTCGCCCACCGACTCGTACGCGTTGCCCATTTCGAAGTAGAGCCCGAGCTCCTCGCGCTCGCTGCGCTGCTGCGCCTGGAGCCCGAGCTTGAAGTGCTCGAGCGCCGACGCGACGTCGCCCTTCTCCATGTAGCAGAGGCCGATCATCGTCTCGCCGATGCACTGCCGCGCGGGGTTCATCGTGGCGATCTTGAACTCCGCCACGGCGTCATCGAGGAGGGTCATCTCCTTGTAGGCGATGCCGAGGTCGTAGTGCGTGTCGCAGTCCTCGATGCTCACGGTGCGACCGACGCCCTGACGAAACTGCGCGAGCACGGTCTCGACGTCGATCTGCCCCGTGGGCGGGCCCTCGTAGGGGTTGAGGTTCTCGACCTCCTCCGCGATCTTGTCGGCGAGCGCGTACGAGGGATCGCTCACCTCGTAGGCCTGGCCCTGCACCTCGGCGAGCTGCTCGACCTCGTCGAGGCGCTCGAGCACGAGGGGGTGGTTGGGATACACCTCCAGAAGCTCTTGCAGCGCCGCGCGCGCGTCGTCGTAGAGGCCCTGCGTGACGAAGAACTCCGCCTCGTCGAGGCCCTCCTCGATCTCGCGTCGGCCCGTGCGAATCGAGGGGCCGCGCACGGTCTGATCCGACTCGATCACCACGGGGATGACCGGCTGGTCGTACGCGTACGGCGACGCGGGCTGCTCGTCGGTGTGAAAGGCCGTGAGCGGCGACTCGCCGATCTCCGTCGCGTCGCCCGTCTCGGCGAACGAGGGGATGTCGTACGACTGCTCCTCGTAGCCCGGCGCGAAGTAGTCCGCCGGCGTAGGGGGCAGCGGGAGCACCTCGACGTTCGAAGCCTCGTCGACGACGACCTCGCCCTCGTCGATGAGCGCGCCCTCACCCGACTGCGGCTCCGCGGGCGCGTACTGCCCCCCGAGGCGCTCGTAGAGGGCCCTCGCGGTGGGGTTCTCACCGTCGATGT
This sequence comes from Myxococcota bacterium, assembly GCA_052035985.1. GTDB lineage: Bacteria > Myxococcota_A > Polyangia > Polyangiales > CAISKJ01. The sequence continues at coordinate 38,292 of JBPOHC010000214.1, forward strand.
CGAGCGCGCGCGCGGCCTCGGCCAGGGCGGCCTCGGGGTTCACCGTCTCGAGGAGCTCGGCGATGCGCAGCGAGCAGCGGAGCACGGCGCCCACGTCGTTCATCGCGACGTAGAAGTCCCGCACGCGGACGTGGATGTCGACGGAGCCCGGCTCGAGCTCGGCGGCGCGGGTGATGTGCGCCATGGCCTTCGAGCGAAGGCCGTACTTCATGAAGATCTCGGCCTCGCCGAGGAGCCGCGCCGCTTCGTTGGCGTTGCGATCGACGGGCGGAGGCTCGGGCGTGCGCGGGACGAAGGGCGATCGAAGCCCTTGAGATGCGGTCGCGGGAGAGTGCCGCGACGTGGTCGAGTCGTCGCTCTCGACGGTGACCGACGGAGCGCGCGGCGCGCCTGGGATCTCTTGCGAGTTCGACGCGTGGCTCCGCTCCGTGGCTGGCTTCGGCGGCCGCTGCGAGAGGTTGAAGACCACCTCGTGGCTCTCGCGCGGGTCGGGCTCGTCGACCTCTTCGGGCTCTGCGGTGACCTCCTCGATGGCGTCGTCTTGCACCTCGACGACCTCTGCGGCCGGCGGCGCAGCGGGCACGGCGAGCTCGGGCGGCGCGGGCGGAACCGACGGCGGACGCTTCGACCCTGGCATCGACTGACCGCGCAAAGCCTCGCGGGCCTCGGGGTCTGTCGGCGAGAGTTCGAGCACGCGCTGGTAGACCTCGGCGCGCTCGCGGTGGCGCCCCTCGGCCTGGTGGATGCGCGCGACCTCCTTCAGAACGGAGAGCGTCTTGGGTAGCTGACCGAGGCCCTTGAAGGCCGTCGCGAGGAGCTCGAGGGTGATGACGTCCTTCGGATTGGCCTTGTAGCAAGCCTGAATCTTGGGGAGCGCCCTGCGCGCGTCGTTGCGCTCGAGGTAGAACGCCGCGAGGCGCCGCGACACGGGGACGTTTGACGGGCGGTGAAACACCAGACGCTCGGCGACGCGCGCCCACTCTTCGACGCGTCCCGCGGCGTCGAGCTGGTTGCAGGCCGCTTCGAACTCCGCGGCGGCCTCCTCGCCGCGACCGATCTTGCTGAGCAGCTCACCGAGTCGGATGCGCGTACCGAGGTTCTGCCCGTCGAGCAGGAGGATCTGTCGATACGTGCTCGCGAGGCCCTCTTGATCGGTCAGGCGCGCGTAGCGCTGCGCGAGGAGCTCCAGCGCCTGGAGGGCGTCGCTGGTGAGACCGAGCTTGATGTGGAGGTCGGCGACGCGGTTGTAGAGCGCGAGCTGATCGGGGTTGATCTGAAGGATCTGCTTGTAGACCGCGATGGCCTTCTGGTGCAGGCCCTGGTGCTCGTAGAGCGTCCCGACGTGCTGGTACGTCTCGACGGCCTGCGCCGGCGCGTTCATGCGGATCTGGAGGTCGCCGATCTTGAGGAGCGTGCGGACGTCTGCCGGGTCCGTCGCGAGGATCTTCTGGTACTCGGCGATCGCCTGTTCGAACTGGTTCCTGGCCGCGAAGTTCTGCGCGGTCTCGGAGATCTTTCGGCGGTCGACGCTTGCCACGGAGGACCTTCTCCCAGAAGAGGGGCGATGGGCAGCGGCGAGAGCGTGAAGGCGCGTGCGCCTCCGCTGAACGCTGCGTTCAAGTACGGTAGTGGTTCGCGCGGCGCAGCGTCAAGCGCGGCCGTCGCCGAGGAGCCCTTCGAGGAAGCGCGTCGAGACCTCTCCGCGCTGGAACTTCGGGTGCTCCAGGATGCGGCGGTGGAGGGGGATGTTGGTCTTGATCCCCTCGACGACGAACTCGTCGAGCGCCCTTCGCATACGGGTGATCGCGCCGGTGCGATCGGCCGCGTGCACGATGAGCTTCGCGAGGAGCGAGTCGTAGTGGGGCGGGACGGTCCAGCCCGCGTAGATCCCCGAGTCGACGCGCACGCCAAGGCCTCCCGGCGGGAGGTAGTCGGTCACGCGACCGGGCGAGGGCGCGAAGGTGACCGGGTCCTCGGCGTTGATGCGGCACTCGATGGAGTGCCCGCGCGGTCCGAGCCTGTGCGACTGCACGCGGAGCCTCGCGCCGCCCGCGATGAGAATCTGCTCGGCCACGAGGTCGATGCCCGTGACCATCTCGGTGACCGGGTGCTCCACCTGCACGCGGGTGTTCATCTCCATGAAGTACGCGTCGCCGCGCTCATCGAGGAGGAACTCCAACGTGCCGAGCGAGGTGTACCCCGTCTCGCGCACTGCGGCTGAGACGAGGTCCGAGAGGCGCTCTCGCAGCGCGGGCGTGAGCGACGGAGAGGGCGCCTCCTCGAGCACCTTCTGGTGCCTGCGCTGAATGGAGCACTCGCGCTCACCGAGGCACACGGCGTTGCCGTGCTGGTCGGCCACGACCTGAAACTCCACGTGGCGCGGCTGCTCGATGTAGCGCTCGAGGTACACGTCGGGGTTGCGAAAGCCCGCGAGGGCCTCGCTGCTCGCGGCGTGAAAGGCATTCTCGACGTCGCCCACCGCGCGGACGATCTTCATCCCGCGCCCGCCACCACCGCCCGAGGCCTTCAAGATCACGGGGAACCCGATGCGCTCGGCCTCGCGTCGCGCGTGTTCGGCATCACGCAGCACACCCGTTCCGGGGAGGAGCGCGAGCCCGAAGGCCGACGCATTGGCGCGCGCGCTGACCTTGTCACCCCACGCGCGCATGGCCTCGGGCGACGGGCCGATGAAGGTGATGCGACACCGTCGGCAGATCTCCGCGAACTCAGCGTTCTCCGACAGAAAGCCGTAGCCGGGGTGGATGGCGTCGGCCCCCGTGACCTCCGCCGCAGAGATGATCTGCTTGATGTTCAGGTACGAGAGCGCGGGCGACGGCGGGCCGATGCACACCGACTGATCGGCGAGGCGCACGTGGAGGGCCGCGGCATCGACGGTGGAGTGCACGGCCACGGTGCGCAGGCCGAGCTCCTTGCACGCGCGGATGATCCGCAGCGCGATCTCACCGCGGTTGGCGACGAGGACCTTCTTGAACACGGCTCAGCTCGAACGACGGATGCGCACGAGCCCCTGACCGAACTCGACGGGCGTGGAGTTCTCGAGGAGCACCTCGGAGACGACCCCGTCGACCTCGCTCTCGATCTCGTTCATGAGCTTGAAGGCCTCGACGATGCAGAGCACGGTGCCCTTTCGCACCTGGCTCCCGACCTCGACGAAGGGGCGCGCCTGGGGGGAGGGCGCCCGGTAGAACGTGCCCACGAGCGGCGACGTGACCGTCACCACGCTCTGGTCTTCGCTCGCCGACAGAGGCTCGCTCTCACCGATGCCCGAGGGCTTCTCGCGCTCGCCCGTCGCCATCGGAAAGGCCATCGGCGCGACGGCGGACGCGGGGGCTCCGCGGCGCAGCACGATCCGCTCGTCGCCATGTCGGAGCTCGACCTCGTTGAAGTCGTTCTCCTTGAGGGCGCGCATGAGGCGCTCGATCTGTTCGATGTCGATGTTCACAGCACCGTCCGCCGTGTGCCCCGTGAGGAGCGGGGCGCGGAGCATCACACGACACAGCCCGCAGGATCAATCGGCGTCTGGTTCGCTGACCCCGAGGTGCCCCACGAGCGCATCGAGCGCGAGGAGATAGCTCCGCGCGCCGAAGCCCATGATCCGCCCGAGGCACACGGCCCCGACGTGCGAGACCTTTCGAAAATCCTCTCTCGCATCGGTGTTCGAGAGGTGCGCCTCGACGACGGGAATCCCGATCGCCGCGACCGCGTCGCGAATCGCGATGGAGGTGTGCGTGTAGGCGCCGGGGTTGAAGACCACGCCGCGACACCGCCCCACCGCGCCGTGGAGGAGGTCGATGAGCGCCCCCTCGTGGTTCGACTGGTGGCACTCGACGTCGACGCCGAGCGTCGCTCCGTGGGCGTTGAGCGCGCGATCGATCTCGGCGAGCGTGGTGGTCCCGTAGACTGCGGGCTCACGCGTCCCGAGGAGGTTGAGGTTGGGCCCGTGGAGTACGAGCACGCGGGGACGATCGGCGTTCATGCGTCTCGCGAGGGAGGGCTGTGAGATGCGCGGACGATCAGCGTGAGGTGAGGTTCGAAACGCCTCAAACGCACCGAGGACAGGCGTTCACGCGAGCTCGGCGACGAGCTTCGGCGCAGCCATTCGGAGGAGAAAGCGCCCCTTGCCATGGTTGCCCGTGGGCGTGACGGCGAGGGCGACGACGTACTCGTTGGTGAGCGCGCGCACCACGCCTGTGAGCTTCTCCGTGTGGAACATGAACTCCTTCATGCCCCCGGTATCGAGCTGCTCCGACGCGCGTCGCACGTCCTTGAGCACGACGGAGAGTTCCATCCCGACGGTCTGGATATCGATCTCGGCATCGTCGCGTGACCAGTGGTCGACGGCGAAGCCCTCGTAGTCCATGAGCACGCCTGCGATCCCGCCGTCGGTGCCCTCGACCACTTCGCGAATCGTGTCCTTGAACATCGTCGTACGTCGCCCTTTCCGGCCTCGCGCGATCGTGCCACCGTCGCGCTCGCGAGGTCAACTCGGATGCCGTCTCTCACAGGCCCTTCACCTCGCGCCTACGCCGCGCTCTACGCGCTCGCGTTGGTGAGCGCGTGGTGGATCGGCCCCGACGGCCCGATCTACTGGGACTCCTTCGGCTACGTGATCCAATCGATCACCGGGCGCGTCGGGGGATTGATGCTCGGTCGTCCGACCTTCGTGCTCGCCTCTCACGCGACTTCGCTCGCGTGGCGAGCGCTCGGAGGTTCCGTCACCTCCGTCGAGCCGCTCCTTCGCGCGCAGTGGATGCTCGTCTCGGCGCTCGGCGCGCCTGCCCTCGCGTGGGTCGCATCCCTCGCGGGCCTGAGCGTTCGCGCGAGTCTCGCAGCGGGATTCTTCCTCGCTCTCTCTCCGACGGTCGCGCATTCGAGCAGCGCGGTGCTGACCGACGCTCCGTCGATGGCCGTGACGCTCGTCGCATCGGGGCTCGCCTGGCGCGCGATGCGCGAGGCTTCACCCGCGCGAATGCTGGCCGCGGGTCTCGCGCTCGGGGTCGCAGCAGGAATGCGCGAGCAGGCGATCACGCACCTCACGGCGTTCATCGCGCTCTCGTACTTCGCGGAACGTCGACGGCTCACGCTCGCTCTCACGGCGAGCATCGGCGCTTTGGGCGCGCTCACGCTCCCTGTCGCGTGGATCGCGCTCCACCAGCGCTCGTATCTCGCGAGCCTTGGAGACTGGGGACGCTCGATGGCCGGGGAACGCGCGCAACACACCTACGGGGCGCGCGACTTCGCGATGTTTGTCGTATGGATCGCGGCCTCGGGGCTCGCGCCGCTCGCAGGTCTCGTCGGCGCGCTCGCGAGGGGATGGAGACCCACCACGCCTTCCCGTCCGCTCCTCGCGTTCGTGGGCCTGTCGGGTTTGCAACTCGCGGCGCTCGCGTTCTACCAGGACATCGCGTTCTCCCCGCGGTACCTCCTGGGCGCGCTCCCCGTCGGGCTCGTTCTGCCGTGCGCGATCGCGCTCGACGCAGCGTGGGCGATGCGTCGGCTACGGATCGCGGTCTTGGTGAGCGCCGTTGCCATCGCGGCGGGAGCGGGGCCGTTGATGCGACGACTCGAGCGTCCATTGCGCGAGGGGCTCGCCTCGCTTCCGTCACGGCTGGCGGTGATCGCGCCGAACGCAGCCGTGGTGACGGGGCAGCTCTGCCCTGCGGTCGTCTACCATCGCGAACTCGCGCGACTCGCACCTTCGCGAACGCCACCATCGTGGGTGCAGGTCTGCCCTGGTTGGCGGTGGCCGCCTCGGCTCGTCGATCGCCTCGACGCGTTGAGGGGTGAAGGGCACCCGGTGGTGATCGATCTGAGAACGGATTCCTGGGTCGGTGAGCGGCAGCTACGATGTCGCACCGAGGCGGACGCCTACGCGCGCCAGCACCCCAACGACGTCACGACCTGGCGCTGACGACGCCCCGTAACGGGGTGGCCCGGAGGCGCCCACTGCGGACTTCGAAAAGCGAAAGCCCCCGCGTGGCTTGTGACCATGCGGGGGCTCTCTGAGTAGGACCCCGGCAGCGTTCTACTCTCCCACAAGGTCACCCTTGCAGTACCATCGACGTTGGAAGGCTTGACGACCGAGTTCGGGATGGGATCGGGTATGACCCTTCCGCTATCGC
>JBPOHC010000304.1:0-6181 GCA_052035985.1 Myxococcota bacterium
AGTCCCGTCCACCCCGCCTGGTTTGCTAAGAGAAGTCCCTGACAGGAAGACTTCGCGTACGGAAGCCGAGTCAGCAAACGCTGGTTCGGCTTTCGTCGTTTTTGGGTCACGCGACGGCCGCGGGGAGCCCCGGTGGCGGTCCCTCGAGGATTTGGAGCCGCAGCGCCTCGGCGCAGAGGGTCGACCACGCGAGCGTCGAGTAGACGTCCGTCATCGACGCCTTCGACGCGTCGTGCGTGATCCATCGGAGGATCACTCCGCGGCCTCCGTCGTCGCGCAGGAGCGAGATGAAGGTCCGCCGCGTGTCGTGAGGCGGCGCTTGCGGACCCGAGCGTCTTCAGGTCCCGCTGGAGCGCGGGGTGGGCCTTGCGCACGGAGCGAGGACGCCCCTCGGCCGTCGGGATCACGTAGTCATCCTCGCCGGGCGCGTGGCCGACGTACGCGTGGAAGCCCGCGCGGCGCCAGCCCGCGAGCACCTTCGCGAGGGCAGGGAGCACCGGCACCTGCCGCGCGATCCCGGTCTTCGTCCCCTTCTCGGTGCATGTGTCCTTGTGGATCGAGGTCGCGACCACGAGGCGCCCGAGCGGCTGGAGCTCCGGTGACCCATCGCGCGCGAGCGCGTCAGCGACCTCGCGGGTGGGCGCGTAGACGCGCGCAGGGCGCATAGAGCCGCGCGAGGAAGCGCTGCCACGCCGGTGCGAGAAAGCCCATCCCCCAGTAGCGCATCGTGAGGTCGTGGCGCGCGTGGTACGACGCAACGACCGGAACGCCCATACGCCGCGCGAGCGCGATCGCCGAGTACCCGAGTGGATCCGGCGAGGCCACGTGTAAAGAGCGTCGGTCGAAACGCCTCGACGCGGGCGCGGACCGACGCGGGGATGGGGAGCGCGAGGCGGTACTCGGTCCTGCCGGGCATGGGCAGCGAGGGCACCGGGTCACCTCTCCGAAGGACTCGAACGCGGGCGGCCCGACGACCGGCGAGAGGATCATCACCGGGATCTGACGCTCCTCGAGGTGTCGCACGAGCATGTTGAGCACAAAGGCCGCGCCGTCTTTGAGGTAGTTGTAGTTGCCGCAGGCGAGCACGACGCGCAGCGGAAGCGCGTCGGTTGCGGAGGCGGTCGACGCCGGGGTGGGGGCGCTCATCGCACCACCCTCGAGCGGAGCGTGAGGTTCCTGTCTGTGATGAACCGCGCGAGGAGCTGCGCGTAGGAGCGCACCGGCGTCAGCGCGTCGTAGTGCTCCGGCGCGAGCGCCCGCACGGCGGGCAGTCGGCTCCACGGCACCGCGGGAAAGTCGTTGTGCTCGTTGTGGTAGCCGACGTTTAACGCGAGGCGGTTGCAGGGCCCGTAGTAGCTGTTGGTCTCCTGCGCGCCCTGGAGGACGAAGTGCTCCTGCACCCAGCGAGCGCCGAGCAGGTGCGGGCCGATGCCGAAGTAGAAGCTCAGCAGCAGGTACGCGAGCGCGGTCGCGCCGAAGCGCCACACCCACAGCGCGTCGAGCCCGAAGACGCACACGAGGTTGATCACCGTCGCGGGAACGACCGCGGGCAGCCCGCTCATGCGCGACACCCGCGCCGCGCGCGCGATCATGAGCAGGGGATAGGCTGCGAGCCACGCCACCTTCCCCGCGGGGTGGGTGCCAAACACGTCGTGCTCCCAACGCATCGGGAGGTCGGCATCATGGGCGTAGTCGCCCTGGCTTCGATGGTGCGAGAGGTGGTAGCGCGAGAACGACACCGCCGAAGGGACGCCGTGCGCGAGGTTGGCGACGATCGCGATCGCCGTGTTCGCGACGGTCGACGCGAACACGAGCCGGTGCGCGCACTCGTGGATGAGGGCGTACAGCCCGTGGCTCGCGAAGGCCCCGACCGTCATCGCGCAAAGCACCAGCGTCCACCATGGCGCGCGCCAGCGCCACCGACAGGGTGAGCTGGAGGAGCACCAGCGCCACGATCCACGCCGCCGTGCCCGGGTCTCGGCCGAAGAGCGCCGCCACCTCGGGGTGCGCAAGAAGCACGTGCCGCCGGTGCTCTCGATGGGGATCAGGGCCTGTCGCCTCAATGAATCCGTGTTCGACGCCCACGGCCATCGACTCCTTCGCGCGCGTTGCGCGCACCTCACCCGACGCGCGCGATCCGCTCGTCCCGCTCGCACGCGAGGACGGCGAGGGCGCGGACGCCCAACCCACTCGACGCGGACGCGGGTCGCGAGCACGCCGCTCGAGCGCGTCGCACAGACCGATCCGACGCTGCGCAACGCCCGCCACGGAGACGAACCCTGGGCCTCGCGCGCCGCATGCAGCGGAGCGCCGCGACTCTGATGCCGGATGGTTTTTCCCGTGACAGCGCGGAGGAGAATCATTCGCGACGTGCGCTCGCACGAACAACGAGGCACACGCTTCTGGGCGCGCCGTGGAGGCGCGGGTCGCGCGGGGTGGTGCCCGGAGCTTCACCGCAATCCTGCGACTCGTGATCGCGGGGATCACGGCGGGGGCCCCTCCGCAAGTCGCGGGCTCCGCGGCGGGCGTCGGTCGACGCGCGGGGCCGTATCGCGGCGAGCTGCGAGAAAGCCCCTGTGCGTGACCAGCGCTGTCAGTGCGCGATCGGCGCTCGCAACGCGCGAGCAGCGCGTCGCACCCCACGCCAGCAGCGGCGAGTTCGGGGCTTCGGTAAGGTACGCCGTCTGCATCAGACCACCTCACCATGTCACCGTGCTCCACGCTTCTGGCGCTGGCGCTCCTCGTGTCGGCGGGCTGCAACTCCGCGACGCCTCCCGCGCACGACGCGAATGTCGACGCGCCGTATGACCTCCCCTCCGAGGCCGCGACGGACGTCGCAGCCGACATGTCTCAGGACCTCGCTCGCGACGTGAGGGGCGACACTTCCGAAGATGTTCCCGACACAGACACGCTCGACGCAGACGCGCTCGACGCGTCGACGGACCTGCCGACGGACGTCGGTGACGCAGCGCTCGACGCGGCAGCCGACCAGCACTCCGACGCAGCGCTCGACGCGAGCCCGCCACCGTACGAGGCCACGCTCGATGAGATGCTCTGCGAACATCTGTCTCGGTGCCGCTACCCGCTGGATTCGATCAACGTATTCCGTGAGTCCGCCGACGCCGCCGAACTCTGCGTCGCCCTCAAGGCGGAGCAGGGACGCGCCTGGCGTGCCCTGCGGCCCGCTTTCGCCGCGGGCGCGCTGCGCTACGACGCCAGCGCGGCGGCTCGATGCGTCGAGCGTCTGCGCGGCGTGTGCCTCCCGTTCCTGCCGACAACGAACTGGATCGCGCTGATGTGTCCTGGCGTCTTCACGGGGACCACGTCCCTCGACGGCACCTGCTTCACGAGCTTCGAGTGCGCGCCGGGGCTGTCATGCAGCCGCACAGCCGGAGCGTGTCCAGGCGTATGCCGCCCGCAACGGCAGCCCGGCGAGCGGTGCAGCGTCGGCGAGTTCTGCACGCCTCCAGCCGGCGGTTGGGGGCTCTGTCAGAGTCAGGCCCTCACCGGAGACTTCGTCTGCGTGCAGGTGCAGGAGCGCCCTGCCGTGTCCGAAGGGGGCCCGTGCGGGATCATCAACAACCTCCCCTCGACCGACAGGGTGCTGTCGCCGTGTCAGGCGGGCTTGTGGTGCTCGGGGCTCGCCACGCCGGGGACGTGTCGGTCCATCGGCAGGCCCGACCAGCCCTGCGACGGCCCCAACAGCGTCTGCGGCGACGGACACCTCTGCCGCGGCGGCAGATGCACGCCGGTGCAGCTTCGCACGCGCGAGGGGGAGACCTGCACCCCGACCGGCGCCACGCTGTGCAGCGTGCGCGCGCACCTCGTTTGCGCGGTCAGCACGTGCATCTCGACGGGCGCGGGAACGGCGGGCTCGCGGTGCATCGGGGGCAGCCTCCCGCTCGCATGCGCGGAGGGGCTGGTTTGTCGCGCGGCGCGACAGTACGCCGACCCGGCCTGCCAGGCGCCCGCAGACGTCGGAACGTACTGCGAGGGAGAACGGGATTGTGCTTCGGGGCGGTGCGACACGAGCGCTCCGCTCGCGCCGCGATGCGCGGAGCGTTCATGCTTCTGAGGACGGCCGCTTCGAGCCTCGTCTGCGAGCGTTCGGAGCGCACCGGTTGACCGCGGCGTGAGCTGCGCGCAGCCGTCTCGCGCCCCGTCGCCGCGACGCCGCCTCATGCCTGTAGCAACAGGCGGGCGAAGCCAAGCACGGGGCGGAGGCTGAACCGCTTGCGCCGAACAGTCAGGTGAATGAGATTGGCCAGGAACGCGGCGCTCAATTCCTTGCGATAGTCTTCGCTCCATCGTCGCTGCTCCGGCGTCAGCGAATACTCCTTTGCGACAGCGAGGTGAAAGAGGTACTCAGAGTAGAGCTTGTTCAGAGTGGATGGATTGCCCCAACGCGCCGACGCCGCAATGTTGACGCCCGCGCCACAGGTTACCGCTCTGGCGGGAGAAAAGACGACGCAACGATCGCCTTGCGTCTGGCGCATCCAGAAGAGCACGTCCTCCCCATAAGAGAACTCGGTGGGGAAACCCGGCGCCCCGGCCGCGTCCCTGCGAACGCACACTGTCGAAGTGCCGACCGGCGCGCGGTGCAGCAGTGCATCAAACAGGTCGCCGACATATCGGAACAGATCGGGGGCCAGCTGGGTGTGATGTTCAGTCCTCAAGCCGCACAATTCGAAGATCGACTTATCAGCCCCCAACGGCACATAGTCCGTGAAGAAGAAATCGGCGCCCGCTTCGAACGCACGCAGGGCCCGAGCGAGATGGTCATCAGCCCAGTGATCGTCGGAATCGAGGAAGGCGACGAACGGGATGTCCTTCGGCAATGCCGTGATGCCGGCGTTGCGCGCAGCCCCAGGCCCGCCGTTGGGCTGACGCAACAAACGCACACGGAGCATATCCTCGGGAGACAATGCGCGCAGATCCTCCATCGGGTCCCGCGGCGATCCGTCGTCCACCACGATCAGATGAACCCGGCAGCCCCGCTGCGCGAGGACCGATCGCACGGCCCTCAACAGAAGACCGGCTTCTCTCTGATAGAAGGGGAGAACGACCGCAACCTGCGCGCCTCCAACCGCCGCCGTACCGACCTCGTTACCCGTCATGGAACCGTACCGAGGCCACATCGTTGATGGCTGTGGTTGTCCGGCGCCCGAGGGGAGCGCGCCTCGCTCCGATTTCGCCCGCGCTCTTCGAGCCCTTCGGCGAATCCTGGCTGCGCTTGTCGCTGAAGCCGATCGAAGTCGGGGCCCCTCGCCCCCGGTTCCCGCAGGTGGTTGTGATGGAGGAGGCGCGGACGTTGGAGGGAGCCGTGGCCGTGGAGATCGAGTTCGACCAGATGCGGAGGTCTTCTCTGGTCGCGTTGGCTTGATGCAAGGGGACCGTTTTAGGGGACAAGTCACACCTGCCGCGGCTATCGTATGAGAAGAGGAGCGCACGTCAAGCTGCGTGGAACGCGGTTGTTCAAGCGATGACCCTCCGCTCCCACGACATCTTCTTCCGTTGCCCCCAAAGCTACGCGGGTTTCCGTAGGCTGTCACTGAGCTTCACCCGGACCGGTGTGGCTCTTCGTCGTCCGAAGAGCTCGGGCGGGCGGCCGAGGTGTACGCGCGCACCGGCAGCTACTCCGAGGCCGCGCGCGAGATCGACGCGGGCCTCGAGCGCGGCCGTCGCGCCCTCGACGGAATCGTCCGCGAAGTGCGGCAGCGCACGCGTACGCCGGAGCAGCGCTCGACCCTCACGATCGACGAGCTGCTCGCCGCCGCGAAGACCGCCTCTTACGGCGTCTCGCGCCTCGCCGACCTCGCGGAGCTCGAGCTCAAGCGCCGCAAGCTCCGCGCGGAGGCGAAGGCGATCGAGAAGGGCGCGATGCCCACCATCGACCAGATGCTCGCGATCCTCGCGGGGCTCGCCAAAACCGAGCAGCGCGCCGTGGTCGCACGACTCCTCGACGTCGAGCTCACGCGCCGCTGTCGCGCTCCGCCCCGACCTCGCGGCCCTCGTGGTGAGAGCGCGAGTCGGAGGTGCGCTGTCGCAGCGCACCGGAGGGCGGGGCTTCGTCGGCGCGTCTACGGGGCGGTGATCCAGCGTTTGTCGTCGATTCGGCGCTGGGCCTCGTCGACGTGCGCCTGCGCCTCGTCGTGATCCGCGAAGGCGCCGCGAGACTCGT
>JBPOHC010000630.1:0-4052 GCA_052035985.1 Myxococcota bacterium
CTCTCGTGGACCTCCGCGGACCGCTACTTCTGCCGCAGCGAGCGCGGGCGCGTCGTGCGCATGACGCGCGAGGAGATCGACTCGGCGATTGCCGCGCGCACGATGGTCGAGATTGCGACGGTGACGCTGTGAGCGGCGAGTGGCGCAAGAGCCTCGGCGTGAGCGTGCTCGAAGCCGCGCAGGCGCGCATCGCCGATGTCTTCGATCAGTTTCCGCGCGTGTACCTCTCGGGGCCGAGCGGCAAAGACAGCGGCGTGATGATGCACCTCGCGTGTCTCGAAGCGCGCCGCCGCGGGCGCCGCATCGGTGTGCTGTACCTCGACCTCGAAGCGCAGTACGCGCTCACGATCGCCAACGTGCGCGAGATGTTCGCGCTCTACGCCGACGTGATCGACCCGTATTGGGTGGCGCTCCCGCTGCACCTCCGCAACGCCGTGTCGCAGCACGACCCGTATTGGGTGAGCTGGGATCCGCGGTGTCGCGAGGCGTGGGTGCGCGAGCCCGACCCGCAGAGCATCACCGACCCCGCAGCGTTCCCCTTCTACCGCGCGCCCGATGGTGCGGGCGGTGCGATGGAGTTCGAGGAGTTCATTGACGAGTTCGGCCACTGGTACGGCCAGGGCGAAGCGACCGCGTGTCTCGTGGGCATCCGCGCGACCGAGAGTCTTAACCGATGGCGCGCCGTCGTCGGCGATCACCACCGCTTCGGCGACCGCAAGTGGACGACGTGGAAGGGCCGCGCGCTCTACAACGCGTATCCCATCTACGACTGGCGCACCGCCGACGTGTGGACCTTCTACGGGCGCACGGGCCTCCCGCACAACCGCATCTATGACCTCATGCACAAGGCCGGGGTGCCCCTCGCACACCAGCGCATCTGCCAGCCCTACGGCGACGATCAGCGCCGCGGGCTGTGGCTCTACCACATCCTCGAGCCCGTGACGTGGAGTCGCGTCGTCGCGCGCGTGAGCGGGGCTCGCTCAGGCGCGCTGTACGCGAACAAGTCGGGCAACGTGCAGGGGAACCGCGTCGTCACGCTGCCGCCGTCGCACGACTCGTGGCAGAGCTTCGCGCGCTTCCTGCTCGACTCGATGCCCGCCCCCGAAGCGCGACACTACAAAGACAAAATCAGCGTCTTCATTCGCTACTACGAGACGCGGGGCTACGCCGACGGCATCCCCGACGAGGCCGAGCCGCACGCGGAGGCCGCGCGCAAGGCGCCGAGCTGGCGCCGCATCGCGAAGGTGATCCTGAAGAATGATCGGCTCTGCAAGGGCCTTGGGTTCTCGCAGACCGACTCAAGCACGTACGACAAATATCGCGCCGTGATGCGCAAGCGAGAGAAGACATGGAAGCTCTTTCTGGTGTGACCGAAGACCTGACGCGCGACGCGGAGAGCATCGCGAAACGCATCGCTGCCCTGCCCTTCGAGGCGCAGGTCGCGGCGCTCAACGCCGTGCGCGCGATCCTCCACGACGCGTCGCCGTTCCGCGATGAGCCCGTCGACCTGGTGCTGTGGCTCGCGACCGACAAGGTGCGCGCCAACGACTACAACCCCAACGCGGTCGCTCCGCCCGAGATGAAGCTCCTCGCGCGCAGCATCGAGGCCGATGGCTACACGCAGCCCGTGGTGACGTGGCCCGCGCCCGACGCGCACGAGATCGTCGACGGCTTCCACCGCAACCGCGTCGCGCGTGAGGTGCCCGAGGTGCGAGCGCGCGTGCGTGGTCATCTGCCCGTCGTCGCGATCCGCGCCGAGCGCGCGGGACTGTCGGATCGCATGGCCTCGACGGTGCGGCACAACCGCGCGCGCGGAGAGCACAGCGTCGAGGCGATGTCGACGCTCGTGCGCGACTGCTATCTGGCGGGGTGGCCCGACGAGAAGATCCAGACGGAGCTCGGCATGGACCTCGACGAGGTGGTGCGGCTCAAGCAGCTCACCGGCCTCGCGGCGCTCTTCCGCGACCGCGAGTTCTCGGAGGCGTGGGAGGCGCGCGATGAAGCGTCCGACGACTGACCCCCTCGCGCCCCTGCGCGCCCTCGCGCCTGCCGCCGCGTGGCTCGCGTCTCGTGGCCCCCTGCGCGCCACCTGGCTGCGCCACGCGCACGCGGTCGCCCGTCGCACCGTCGACCCGCCGACGCTCGCCGCGTGGGCTGCCGTGGCGGGCTGCTCGCGGTCGGCGCTCTGCGCGGCGCGGGCGGCTGACGCTGCGCTGGCAGCGCTCGAGGTGGCCGCCGTCGGGCCGCCGCGCCTCCCCGGCTCGCGCAGGTCGCGGCGAGCTGCACGCGCCTGACGCACCACGGCCCCGGCTCTCTCGCGCGAGGGTCGGGGCCGTTCGTCGTTCTGCCGCCGTCAGATCGCCTCGACCGCGAGCGTGATCCGGTCGCCGTCGAGCGCGACGGGCGTCACGCCGAGGACTGCGAGGTCGCGCAGCGCAGGCCACGCGGCGACGACATCGGCGGGCGCCTCGCGCAGCCACCACGGCGACGGGCCGCTCCATCGGTCGAGCCACGAGCCCACCGCACCCGCCCACCCTTCGCTCTCGGCGGGCATCGACGCGAGCGCCGCAGCCTGCGTCACCGTCACGGGAGGTTCGCCGACGCGGCGCCCGGCGCGATACGCCCACGCCCGCAGCGCCTCCCGCGTCATGGTGCGCCACACGACACGCAGCGCGCGACCACTCCTTCTTTGAGAGCCCCTTCGAACGACAGACTTCCTCGACACGCTCCATGAGGTCTCTCCTCTCGGTCATGGATCATAAGGTATGAGAATCATACCCGGTAGCGGCATAGGTCACGTTTTGGTTGACTAAGGGCAAATGAGGTGGTAGCAATCCGCTACCACTATGGAAGAACCGACGACATTCAGCGCGCGTCTCGCGTCACTGATCGAGGAAAGCGGGGTCACGCACAGGCTGATCGCCCGGTGGATGGGCGTCTCGCGGGTCGCTGTGACCCTGTGGACGCAGGGCGAGACGGAGCCGACCGGCCGCGCGACCGATGAGTCTGGCGCGACCGTCGACCGCACCCGCAGCGAGGCCATCGAGCGCCTCGCGAAGCTCCTCGGCTGCTCCCCGGAGTGGCTCTACTTCGGGCGCGGGAAGCGCCCCTCGAAGGCCGCTGTCACGGCCGCGGTCCACGAGGCCATCGCGGAGATGGGTCGCTGGCCGCGCGCCTCTGAGGAAGCGGCGCCGCCCGCGGACGGCCCCCGCGTCGTCCGCGACCCTGACTTCTCGCAGCTTCCCTCGACGGAGTCGCCGTGAGCGACGACGCCATCAAGGTCCCCTGCGACCGCTGCGGGATGAAGGTCGCTCTCGGCACGGACGGCGAGCCCGTCAAGCACCCCTGCCGCACGCCGCAGGAGCGCGCGCTCGACGCCGCGGACCGCGCCGCTCGGATGCTCGCCGCCGTCCGCGCGGAGATCGCCGCGACGGCCGACGAGCTCCCCGTCGAGCGCTGGACCGCCGTCGCGCGGATCTGCCGCGAGGCGCAGCACGAGGTCGGGCGCGCGCAGATCGCGCTCCGCGCTGGCGTGCAGTTCGCCCGCGATGAGGCCGCGCGGAAGCTGGTGC
Source organism: Myxococcota bacterium (assembly GCA_052035985.1). Lineage (GTDB taxonomy): Bacteria > Myxococcota_A > Polyangia > Polyangiales > CAISKJ01. Next base: position 3,573 of record JBPOHC010000630.1, read on the forward strand.
AGCCGTGAGCGGCCACCGCTGGCAGACCACGACGCCCGCCGCGCGCGAGTCGCGCCGCTCGGTCTGCGTCGTCTGCGACGTGCTCCGCGTGACGCGGCCCACGATGCTCGACGGCTACGAGACCGTCTACTCGCGCGATGGCGCGTCGTGGTCGAGCGCCGCGCCCGACTGCAAGGCGCCCGCGCACACGGGCCACGAGACCGCGGAGGTGCAGCCGTGCGTGCGCTGACCGTGCTGCTCCTCGCCGCAGGTCTCGCAGGCCCGCACCCTCCGACGCTCCCGTCGCGCCGCTCGCGGTGGGCGGAGCCCATCGAGGTCGACGCCGACGGACTCACCCCCGCAGACCGCGAGCGCCTCGCGCGCGCCGCGGCGAAGCGCGAGCGCAAGGCGACGATGCGCGTGATGAGGGGCCGATGAGCGCCGCCTCTCGTGACGTGCTCCTCCGCTGCGCGGAGGCATGGGAGATCGCGGCGCAGGCGC
>JBPOHC010001084.1:0-14872 GCA_052035985.1 Myxococcota bacterium
CCCTCCTCGCGCTCGATCGCCGGCCGACGCTTGACGGCCGGGGGTCCGGCGGCCCGTCACCGCGGGGAAAATCATGAGCGCCGCGGCGGACACTGTCCGGCGCTTGTGGGCTACGGGGCGACGCGCGTGGTTCGTGTAGCGCCGGACAGTGTCCGGCGCGGCAGCTTGCGTTAGCCCGGCGGTGAAGTGCGAAGCGCTGAACCCCGGAGCGCGGAACCCCGGAGTACCCCCGCCGCATCCTCACGCGATGAAGACCACTCCCTCGCTGCCCGCCGTCGTCGAGCGCGCCTACGAGCTCTGGCTCTGGCTCGACGCGCACGTCGTCAACCTCCCCGCGCACACCCGCGCCGCCCTCGGCGCGCGCACGCTCGACGCGGCGCTCGACCTGCTCGACGCGCTCCTCGTCGCCGCCTACGCGCCCCGCGCCAGCGACGACCACGTGCGCGCGCTCCGCTCCGCGAACCAGCGCGTCGCACTGCTTCGCTTCCTCCTGCGCGGGCTGCGCGATCGGAAGCACCTCTCCCTCGATCAGCACGCCTACGCCGCGGAGCGCCTCGACACCATCGGCCGCATGACCGGCGCGTGGCGGCGCTCGCCGACGTGACCCACCCCCTCGCCCTCGAGTCCGTGTTCTCGTTCCCCGCGCTGTGGGCGGCGGCGCGACGGGCCGCGCGCGGGCGTCGGACGCACCCGACCGTCGCGCGCTTTCGCCTCGACCTGGAGCCACGCCTCTTCGAACTCCGCCGCGCGCTGCTCGCGGGGACGTGGCGCCCGTCGCCCGTGCACATCCTCCTCGTCCACGACCCGAAGCCGCGGCGCATCTCGGTGCCGCCCTTCGCAGACCGCGTGGTGCATCAGGCGCTCGGCGTCGCCCTCGAACCTCGCCACGAGCGACGGATGATCGACGACAGCTACGCGTGTCGACGCGATCACGGCACCCACGCGGCGCTGAGCAAGGCCGCCGCGTGGTCGCGCACCTACGCGTGGTGGGTGCGCCTCGACGTTGCGCAGTTCTTCCCCTCGATCGACCACGCCATCGTGCGGGCGCAGCTCGCGCGCGACCTGCCGCCGACGCCGCTGCGCACGCTGTGTGAGCGCATCCTCGCGGCGGGCGGGACACGCGGCGGGCTCTACGTGCCCGGCGACGACCTCTTCGCGCCGATCGACCGCGTCGTGGGCCTGCCCCTCGGGAGCCTCATGTCGCAGCTCTGGGCCAACCGCTACCTCGACCCCGTCGACCACCTCGTGAAAGACCGCCTCCGCGTGCGCGGATACCTCCGCTACATGGACGACATGCTCCTCTTTCACGACGACGCGCGGGCGCTGAGCTCGATCGCGCGCGAGGTCGAGGGCGCGTGTCACGCGCTGCGGCTGCGGCTGCACCCGTGGAGCGTGCAGCCCACGAAGGCGGGCGTGGGCTTCGTGGGATACCGCGTGATGGGCGAGCAGGTGCGCGTGCGGCGTACGAGCGTGAACCGCGCGATGCGTCGGCTCCGTTGGCGCATGGCGCAGGGCGAGGACCTCAGCGACGCGGAGTTTCGCGACGCGTTGCGGTCGGTGTTCGCGCACTGGCGCCACGCCGACTCGTGGAGGCTGCGGACGCGCGCGCTCCGTGAGCTCGGGCTGCACGCGGACGATGACAGTCGCGATGCCGAGCGGTAGGGTCCCGCTCGCCCCGGGCACTCCGCGTCAACCGTGGCGGCGGCTGGAACAACAACAACGCCTCCGTCGCGCGCGCGGCCAATCGCAACAGGAACGAACCGACGAACCGTAACAACGAACTCGGGTTCCGGTGCGCTCGCGCGCAAGGAACGCCTGACACCCCGTCGGCTACGGCTGCGGGGTCCGTGCTGTCCTTCCCCCGCCCGGGGGCTACAGGCGCCGCAAGGCACAGGTAGCGACCGCTCCACCCCGGTGGGTGCCTCCCTGGTCACCAGGTCGGCCCCACCGGGTCAGGGAGCCTTTCGAAGCATTGATCGTGGTCGCGCTCACGCGCGACAGGGGCTACCGCACGTCGTCTTCTCGCCGTCCCCACAACCGCCCAGGGCGAGGGTAAGGAAGCATCAAGGGTAGACAGAATTCTACCTCACCCCGCGAGCGCACCGGAACCCGAGTACGCCGTAGTCACGGTCCGTCGGTGCGTACCTGTAGCGAACGGCCGCGCGCGCGACGGAGGCGTAGTCGCTGTACCAGCCGCCGCCACGGAAGACGCGGGATTCTGTTGACTGAGACGGCACAGATGCATCGCGCGCGTAAAACCCTTCCGCGTCGTGATGTAGGTACGCATCGGACGCGTAGACGTCGTCGACCCACTCCCAAACGTTCCCGGCCATGTTGAGCAGCCCCTCGGGCGTCGCGCCAGCAGAGAACGCGGTCACGGGAGCGGTCGCACCGTAGTCGTCGTGCCAGCCCGAGATCACGGTGAAATCACCACCCATCGTCGAACGCAGAAGACGCCGACACTCATCGCCGCAGAGATTGGTGCGCGTGCCGTCGGGCGCTGCCTCGCCCCACGGATACGTGCGGTTCGCGCTTCCGCGCGCGGCGTACTCCCACTCCGCTTCGCGGGGGAGGCGGCGCGCGCCGCTCTCGTGGCCGCTCCACTCGCAGTAGCGCTTCGACTGCGACCAGTTCACACAGTTCATCGGGTGGTCCAGACGATCGGCCTGCTCACCGTTGCAGAAGCGACTGTAACGGCGGTCCGCGGCCGAGATCCCCGGCCAGTCCACCGTGACAGGCGCGGGCTCGCAGGCGCCCGCCGCGACGCATGCGCGGTACGACGCCACCGACACCTCCGTGCGCTCCATGCAGAAGGGCTGCGCGAAGCGGACGCGATGCTGCGGGTGCTCGTCGCTGTCGCCCTGCCCGTCAGGTGAGCCCATGAGGAACTCGCCCGCGGGGATCAACACCATGTCGCTCGGGCACGTCGGCGGCGGTGGTGGTGGTGGTGGTGGCGCTTGCGGAGGCACGACGAGCGCGCCCGCGTCAGGCGACTGCGTGGGCTGCGTGCGCTGTGACCGCTGCAGCCCCCACGCGGCGAGCGCGACGACGCCGAGAAGCCCCACGACACCGGCCCCGATGCGCGCCCCCGACGAGCGCGCGGGAGCGACCACGGGCGCCGTCGTCGGCGTTTCGACCGCGACGGTACGCTGCACCTGCGGAGCGAACACGGGCTGCGGCATCACCACCTGCACGGGCGCCGTGAGCCCCGCGGGAGGCAGCGGACGAGGCGCCTCTCGCGTCGCGTCATACGCGGGCTTGGGCGGCGGCGAGACAGGCGGCGCCGAGATCACCGAGGCGCGCGAGAGCACGCCGTCGAGCTCGCGGCTCGCGGTGCCTCCATCGGGCCAGCGCGCGCTGACGTCTCTCGCGACGCACTTGGCGAACCACGCGTCGAAGCCCTCGGGCAGCGAACGGTCGGAGTTCCGCTCCTTCGCGCGCGCGGAGGCTGACGTCGTGGCGCCTGCGGTGACCTCGCCGAGCAGGTGCGCGAAGTCCTCGGCCTCGCCGTGGTCATCGATCGAGAGCCAGTAGTGCTTCGCGGTGAGCATCCAGAACGCGATGAGCCCGAGGGGCCACACGTCGGCGCTCGGGCGCAGCTCGGATTTGCGGTTGAATTGCTCCGGGGGCATCCACGCCTCGGTGCCCATCGCGCGCGACTGGAGCACGTGGCTCTTGCCTTCGACGATCTGACGCGAGAGCCCGAAGTCGAGCACCTTGAGCTTCGTCGTGCCGTAGGCGTCGGCCATGTGCGCGAGGTAGAGGTTCGAGGGCTTGAGGTCGAGGTGGAGCACGCCCGCCGCGTGGGCTGCGCCGAGCGCGTGACCGAGCTCCATCGCGCGACGGCGGGCCTCCTCCCAGGGGAGCGGGCCGGTAGCTCGCACGTGCGCGTCGAGGGTCTCGCCTTCGAGGAGCTCGAGGAGCATCCAGGGCTCGGCGGCCTCGACGTCGTAGTCGATGACCTGCACGACGTGGTCGCTCTTGATGCTGGCGGTGGCGGTGACCTCCTTCGAGAAGAGCTCGCGCGCCTTCGCGTCGCGCTGCTTGCTCGGGAGGAGCACCTTGAGCGCGCGGCGCATGCCCGCGAATTTGGTGTCGGCCACCTCGTAGATGCGGCCCATTCCCCCTTCGCCGAGCTCCCCGAGGAGAGTGAACCGATCGGCGAAGCGCTGTCCCACCCCGAGCGTCATCGATGCCCTCGCTGCTCCTATCAGCGGCGGATCGTATCAGCGCGCTCCGCGGTGGTGACGCTGAATCGCGAAGGCTCCGCTTCCGAGCGCAGCGCAGGTCATCGTCGGGCAGGCACCGTCACGCCGCCGCCGCGTAGACGCGGCGATCCACATCTTGCTGGACGCGTTCGGCAGCGAAGGGATCATTGATGGCGAGAGGATCGATCCGTAGCGGGGTCAGTGCCTCTTCGAGTCCACCGCGAAGCGTCTCGAGGTTGTGTCGGAGGATCGACTCGTGGGGGTCGAACTGCACCGCGCGTTCGAGCACGCTTCGCGCGGCGTCCGAGGCGCCGCTCTGAGCGAGCGAGACGGCGTACTGGTTGAGCACCCGGGTGTCATCGAAGCTCGGCGCATCGACTCCGGCACGACGAAACGCGAGGACCGCATCGGCCCAGCGTTGCCCTCGCAGGAAGACCTCGCCGACGACCTGCCAGAGCCATGCAGAGACGTGCGACGCCGGGGGTTCCCGGAACATCGCGGACAGGTCATCGAACGCATCCGGTTGGCCGAGTTCGTGCGCCGTGAGGGCGCGAAAGACGCGAACTGTAGGGGCGCGCGGGTGTTTGCGCAGCACCGCGTCCATGAGCGCGATGGCCTCCGTCGAACGAGCATCATGTCGCAGCAGATACTTCACGCAGAGGGAGACCGCGTAGTCCACGTCGTTCGTGTCGTTCGACTCCAGCGCGAGGCGCTCGACGCGTGCGACCTGGTCCGCGATCGATTCGCCGAAGAGCGCGTCGTCGTTGAACGTATCCCGCAGCGCCAGACCGATCGCCTGCACCACGAGGTCGCCGCGGAACCAGCGCACCCCCTCCGCGAGTACGCGGGGCGGCGCGATGTCCGGCGTTAGGCGCGAGCTCGACAGCATGTACGCTCTGATCGCGTCAGGCTCGGTCGGAAGCGCGACGCACACGTCGAAGCGAGCTCGGACGACCGCCGGTCCTGGGAGACCGAGCACCTCCATCGCCAGCGTTCGCAGCGCCACCATTTCACCGCGCCCGCCGTCACGCACGAAGGGCTCGGTCGCCCTCATGAACTGCTCCGCCGCGTGCGCATCACGCTGCTCGACGAGTGCGTTCACGGTCGCGCGCAGCGCGGCGATCTGCCGTTGGAACAACGGGCTCTGCGCGTCAAAACGCTTCTTCCCGTCGCGGTAGAACCTCGTGTGCGTGGGGCCGATCGCGCGCCATCGCGTCAGAACCTTCTCGACGAGGGCAAGGTCGCCCGAGAGCTCGGCGAGCGAGAGCGCGGAGTGCGCGCACTGCTTCTTCGCCTCGGCCGTCGCGTGGATGTCGTGCGCGAGCAGCCAGAGTTCCCACTCGGCGGCGCCGCGATAGAGCGCGTGCATCAAGGCCCGATCATCAGCGTCAGGCGCGAGCATGTTCGCCAGCGCGTCGGCCTGAAGGATCAACCGGCTCTTGTGCGCCTGGACCTGCGCGATCTGGGGGTTGTCGCCCCATGACCAGCCCTCGGGCAGCGACGCGTGCGACGAGGGCCACGGCTCGATCGCGCCGATGAGGTCTCTCCCGCTCATCCCACGACCTCCAGTCGGACCTCGGGCCCTCCGAACGCGACCACGCCGATTCGCTTGGGAGAGGTCTTGGACTTCAGCACCTGTTTGCGCGCTCCAGCGGCGGCAGCAGAGGTGTAGCGGCCAGAGAGCCCTTTGAACTCGATGACCCCGGCCGGTCGGGCGTTCTTGTCCACCAGCGTGAAGTCACTGCGCGTACCGATCCGCTGCACGTTGCCGAGGCGGATGCTGCTCCGCGCGTCGAGAACCGCGGCAGCGATCGCGATCGCACCGTTCTCGATGATGCTCTGCGAGCTCTGGAACTGACGAAAGTCGGCCATGCGCACCGCATCAACTCGCGCGGAGTGGAGCACCTCCCACGCCTCGGTGGTCTCGCCAGCGCCGGGTGCATCGACAAAGACGCCGTGGAACGCGGTCCTCGTGTTCGCGCTCGCGCCTAGCGCTGATGCGGCGCTGAACACGTAGAGGTCCTCCGGGAAGGTTCGATTCACAGCGATCCAACTATCAATAGAGGCCGTCGGCATACGCGAAACCGTGTACCTGTGCGCCTGTGGGGCGGTCAAGGAGCCTTCCCGGGGTTCAGCTTCCCGGGGTTCAGCGCAGAGCGCTTCACCGCCGGGCTAACGCAAGCTGCCGCGCCGGACATTGTTCGGCGCTACACGAGTCACGCGCGCCGCACCGTCGCTCACAAGCGCCGGACAGCGTCCGGCGCGGCGCTCACGACTTTGCCCGGGGTGACGGGCCGCCGGAACCCCGGGACGCACCCCGGAACTACGCGTCGAAGATCTTGCCGGGGTTGAGCGTGTCGTTCGGATCGAGCGCGCGCTTCACCCCGCGCAGCACCTCGAGCTCCGCGGGTGCGCGCGAGTACGAGAGCCACGGCTTCTTCAGCAGTCCGATCCCGTGCTCGGCCGAGACGCTCCCGCGGTGCGCGCGGACGAGCTCCATGAGCTCGCGGTCGGCCTCGTGCGTCTTCGAGAGAAAGTCCTCTCGGCTCATCGCGTCGGGCTTCATCACGTTGAGGTGAAGGTTGCCGTCTCCGATGTGCCCGAACACGCAGATCTCCCACCCCGGATAGCGCGCGTCGAAGACCGACTGGAACTCCGCGCAGAAGCCTTCGAGCTCCGCGATCGGCAGCGCCACGTCGTTCTTGTGCGGGAGCCCCGTCGCCGAGAGCGACTCGGAGATCCCCTCGCGCAGCGCCCACAGCGACGCGGCCTGCGCGCCGTCGAGCGACATCGTCCCGTCGAGCGCGAGACCGCTTTCGAAGAGCGTCGCGGCCCACGCTTCGAGCGCGGCCCCATCGGTCGCCTCGACCTCCATGAGCACGTAGTGAGAGCACTGCGTGTCGAAGGGCGTGCGGAGCTTTCTGTGACGCGTGACGCGCGCGAGGCACAGGTCGGTGAAGAACTCGTACGCGCTCAGAATGAACGGTCCGCGACGCGCCTCGCGAAAGAGCGCGAGCACCGCGGGGAGGTCCTTCACGCCGAGGAGGAGCACCGTCGACGGACCGGGCAGCCGCGTGAGCTTGAGCGTGGCCTCGGTGATGACTCCGAGCGTGCCTTCGGTGCCGATGAAGAGCTGGCGCAGGTCGAGGCCCGTGTTGTTCTTCTCGAGCGCGCCGTTGAGGCGGAGGACCTCTCCCTTCGCGGTGACCACCACGAGGCCGAGCACCCACTGACGCGTGAGTCCGTAGCGGATCACCTTCACGCCGCCCGCGTTGGTGGCGATGTTTCCGCCGACGTGGCTCGACCCCTTCGAAGCGAAGTCGACGGGCCACGTGAGCCCGTGCTCGGCGCAGTGCTGATGAACCGCTTCGGTGACCGCGCCCGCTTCGACGTGGACGGTCATCGCCGCGGGGTCGACGGGGCCCATCGCGCGCATGCGTGAGAGCGAGAGCACGAGCTCTCCGTCGCGGGCCACGGCGCCGCCCGCGAGGCCAGTGCGACCGCCCGAGGGAACCACCTTCGCGCCGTACCGATCGCAGAGCGAGACGATCGCGGCGACCTCCAGCGTGTTGCGCGGAAAGGCCACGGCAGACGGGGCCGGCGCGTAGACCTTCGTCCAGTCGCGGCCGTACTCCGCGAGGGTGTCGGGCTCGTACGAGACGGTGTCTTCGGGGAGCGCGGCGGCGAGCGCGGCGCGGAGTTCTTCAGAGAGCGTCGCCATGAGGGTGACGCCGTTCTACCCCATTGTTTTACGGATGAGCACCATGAGCTCGTCGAGGTCGAAGGGCTTCTCGAGGCGCGCGTTGGGCACCCTGGCGAGGAACTCCTGGGCCCTCGGGGTGAACGCGCCGCCCGTGAGAAAGATCACCCGCGGGCACTGCTCTGGCGCCTCGGCCTCGAGGTGTTGAAAGAGCTCGACGCCTGACATCTCGGGCATGAGCAGGTCGCAGAGGATCACGTCGAAGCGCACGCCCTCGCGCATCATCGCGAGCACCTCGTGACCCGAGGCCGACTCGCGGACGTCGTGCTCCGACGAGAGGATCTGCCCGAGCGAGGAGCGCAGGTTGGGCTCGTCGTCGACGATGAGCACCTTGCCGCGCACGCCGGTGACGGCCGGTGCAACCGAGATGCGCGCGACCGGACGCACCGAGATCGACGCGGGGAGATCGACGAAGAACGTGCTCCCTCGGCCGACCTCGCTCTCGACGCGGATCTCTCCGCCGAGGCCCTTCACGATGCCGTGACAGATCGAGAGCCCCAGGCCCGTGCCGTCTCCGACGGGCTTCGTCGTGAAGAAGGGATCGAAGATTCGACCGATGATCTCTTTGGGGATTCCCGCGCCGGTGTCGTGCACGGCGACGATGACCCGACCGCCCGCCTCGTGGGCCGAGACGCGGATCTCGTTGCCCTCGACGTTGCCCTCGGGGATCGCCTGCGCGGCGTTCACCAGGAGGTTCAGGAACACCTGCCCGAGCCGCGCCTCGTTGGCCTCGACGGGCGCCACGGGGCCGTAGTCTCGGATGAGCTTCGCGCGGTGTCGCACCTCGTTCCACGCCATCGCGAGGCTCGACTCCATGACGTCGGTGACCGACACGGGGCCGCGACGATCCTCGTCGCCGCGCGAGAACGTGCGGAGGCTTCGAACGATCTGCGTGACGCGATCGGCGCCCTCCCTCGCCTGATCGATCGCGCGGAGGAGCCTCGCGCGGCGCTCGTCGCCCACCTGTTCGAGCGCGGCCAGGTGACGGCTCACGAACTCGAGGTTGGCGATCACGTACATGAGCGGGTTGTTGATCTCGTGCGCGACGCCCGCGGCGAGCGTCCCGACGCTCACGAGCCTGTCGGCGAGAAGGAGCCTCGCGTTGATCTCGCGCCCCTCGCGCTCGGCCTCGCGGAGCCGCGTGCGCTGCTCGATCGCGCGCTCGGCGACGCGCAGCCGCGCGGTGAAGCGCTGCCCGTTGAAGGGGAGCGCGTAGCAATCGTCGACGCCCGCGTCGAGGAGGCGCCCCACGATCTCGGGGTCCGACGTGCCCACCATCGCGAGGAGAAAGGTGTCTGCGCTCGCCTCGCGGAGCGCGCGGCAGAGCCCGAGGAGCTTGTCTCCGTCGGGGCCGTCGGCCACCACGACGAGTTCGAAGGTTCCGCGCGCGAGCGAGGCGAGCGCGGCGTCGAGGTCGGGGCAGCGCGTGGGCGCGTGATCGCGCGCGGCGAGCGCAACGCAGACCTCTCGCGCCCGACCGTCGGAGTCGGGATCGACCAGCAGCACCCTCATGGCTTGTGTCGGGTGTACCAGAATGCGCGCCGAGAAAGATAGTCTCGGTCGCCCCTACGCGGAGCGCTACGCGAAGGCCCGATCGAGGATCTCGGCCTGCTCGACCTTGTGCGCGCTCTCGGAGCCCGTCGCGGGCGAGGCGCTCTCTTCGCGGGCCACGCACGAGAGGGGGAGCCGGTGCCCGAGGAGCTCGGACAGACGCGCGCCGATGAAGTACCACCCGCCCATGTTCCAGGGATCTTCCTGGACCCACACGAGGGGAGTCCCGTCGCGGTAGGGGGCGAGCGCGCGCGTGAGGTCGGACTTCGAGAGGGGGTAGAGCTGCTCGATGCGCACGATCGCGACGTCGTTGATCTTGCGCTCGGCGCGGGCGCGCACGAGGTCCCAGTACACCTTGCCCGAGCACACGAGCACCTTGCGCGCGGCCGAGGGGGTCACCGTGTCGTCACCGATCACCCGCTGGAAGCTCCCGTTCGCGAGCTCTTCCATCGTGGAGACGGCCTCCTTCGAGCGGAGGTGGCTCTTGGGGGTCATCACGATCATGGGCTTGCGCCACGCGCGCAGCACCTGACGACGAAGCGCGTGGAAGATCTGCGCGGGCGTCGTGAGGTTGCAGACCACCATGTTGTCCTCCGCGCAGAGCTGGAGGAAGCGCTCGATGCGCGCGCTCGAGTGCTCGGGGCCCTGTCCCTCGAAGCCGTGCGGAAGGAGCAGCACGATGCCGCTCAGGCGGTTCCACTTGTCTTCGGACGAGGTGAGAAACTGGTCGATGATGACCTGCGCGCCGTTGGCGAAATCGCCGAACTGGGCCTCCCAGATCACGAGTCCGTCGGGGTGGTCGAGCGAGTAGCCGTAGTCGAAGCCGAGCACGCCCGTCTCCGAGAGGGGCGAGTCCCACACGTCGAAGCGCGCGCGGCCCTGCGCGACCTTGCTGAAGGGCGTGTAGCGCGCGCCCGTCTTCACGTCGGTCCACACGGAGTGGCGGTGCGAGAAGGTCCCGCGGCGCGCGTCCTGACCGCTCAGTCGAATGGGGTACGACTCGTCGAGGAGCGACGCGAACGCGAGGCCCTCGGCCGTTCCCCAGTCGAGCGGGAGCGTCCCCTCGATGCGCTGCCGCCGCGCGACGAGCACCTTCTGATCGAGCTCGGGGTTGATGTTGAAGCCCGCGGGCACCTCCGTGAGCTCCTTGAGGAGCGTCTTGAGCTTCGGCACCGGCACGCCCGTGACGACCTCCGCGGCGCTCGACTCGGGCCCGCCGTGGTAGCGCTCCCAGAGCCCCTGCATGCCCGTGAGCGCGGGGATGTACTTCAGCGTCCGCGTCTCGACGAGGGCCGCCTCGAGGGTCTCCTTGCGCGCCGCGGCGAGCTGATCGGCCTGCTCCTGCGTGACCTTTCCGGTGCCCGTGAGGGTCTTCACGTAGGCCGCGCGCACCGTCGCCTTGCGGTCGATGGCGGCGTACATCACGGGCTGCGTGAAGCGCGGCTGGTCGCCCTCGTTGTGGCCCCACTTGCGGTAGCAGTACATGTCGATCACGACGTCGCGCGCGAACTCCTGGCGGTACTCCACCGCGAGGCGCGCGACGTGGGCGACGGCCTCGGGGTCCTCGCCGTTGACGTGAAAGATCGGGATGCCGAGCATGCGCGCGAGGTCGGTGGCGTAGCGCGTCGAGCGCGAGTCCTCGTAGTTGGTGGTGAAGCCCACCTGGTTGTTCACCACGACGTGGAGCGTGCCGCCCGTGGAGTACCCCTCGAGGCTCATGAGGTTGAGCGTCTCGGCCACGACGCCCTGACCGATGAACGCCGCGTCGCCGTGGATGAGCAGCGGGAGCACGCGGCTGCGCTTCGTGTCGCCGATGCGGTCCTGCTTGGCGCGCACGCGGCCTTCGACGACGGGGTTCACGAACTCGAGGTGCGAGGGGTTGAACGCCAGCGAGAGGTGCATCTTCTGCCCGCCCGGCGAGACGCGATCGCTGGAGTATCCGAGGTGATACTTCACGTCGCCGCGGCCCTTCGAGAGCTCGGGGTGCGCGTCGAGAAAGTGCGCGAAGATGTCCTTGGGCGACTTGCCCATGATGTTGAAGAGGACGTTCAGGCGCCCGCGGTGGGCCATGCCGATGACGACCTCCTCGACGCCGAGGTCGCCCGCGCGGTCGATCATGAGGTCCATGAGGGGAATGAGCGACTCGGCGCCTTCGAGCGAGAAGCGCTTCTTGCCGAGGAAGTTCGTGTGGAGAAACTGCTCGAAGATCTCGGCGTCGATGAGCCGCGCGAGGAGGTGGAGCTGCTCGGCGCCCGAGAGCGCGAGGCGGTTCGACGACGCCTCCATGCGCTGCTGGAGCCACGCGCGCTGCGCGGGGTCTTCGATGTGCACGTACTCGACGCCGATGGAGCGGCAGTAGGTCTCTTCGAGGCGGAGGATGACGTCGCGCACCGCGGACTGCGCCGGCCCCGCGAGGTCGCCCGTGGGCACGACGAGGTCGAGGTCCGAGGGGCGCAGTCCGAAGTTCTCGGGCGCGAGCTCGCGCGGCGGCTTCGACGCGAGGCCGAGCGGGTCGAGGTCGGCCCAGAGGTGCCCGCGGAGGCGGTACGCGTGGATGATCTCCTCGACGCGCTGCGCGAGGTCGGCGCTCTCGTCGAGGCTCTCGGGGGCGTGCGAGGCGCGCGGCGGACGCGCGCTGACGGCGGGGGTCGGCGCGGCGGCGACGTGGCCGTTGGCGGCGTTGGGGGCGTGTCCGTTGGCGCGGTCGAAGTAGCGCGACCACGACTCGCTCACGGTGGAGCGGTTCTCCTGGTAGCGCAGGAGGAGTTCCTCAACGAAGGCCTGGTTGATCCCGAAGTCCTGATCCATCTCGATGTCGGCTCCGTGGGGAGGGGATGCTTGAGGAGGGCGTCGCGTCGCGCGCTTTGTGAGCGCGTGCGCGCGGGGACGCGGCGCATACCACAGTTCGCGTGGCACCGCGAAGAGGCTGCGCGCGCGACGACGGAGGTGCGCGGAGGGTCAGCGAGGGAGGCGGAGAAGCGCGAGGAGGGGAGCGATGAAGGGAGGGGAAACGCGCGGAGGCGTCAGCGGTCGCACATGCGAATGGGGACGGTGGCCATCGTCGTCGGGAAGCTCGGGCGGCGGAACGCGAACTCGACGCAGTGAGGCAGCGCCGACGGGCAGTCTGCATCGGTGGCGCAGAACGCAGAGCAGTGGCCCATCCGCTCGGTGGCGCTGTTGGTGTCAGGGATGCACTGACCGCTCTGGCACCATTGCATCGGGTCGGTATCAGACGTCGGCATCGTGGGGCAGGCCACGCCCGGAGCAAGCCGCTCGAAGGGCACGCGGCAGGTCTGGATCAGCGTGTCGGCGATGCGCTGTGCTGCGAGGCCGCATCGGGCAGGAGACGCGCAGTCAGCATCGCGTCGACATGCACGGATGCACGCGCCGAAGGTCGCCAGCGGCCCGCGCCCACCGTCGACAGTCTGGTAGGTCGGGGCGAGTTCGGAACACACCGTCTGCGGATTGAAGCGCTGGCACGCCTCGTCACCAGCAGCGCCCGGCGCGCAGGTTCCGGTGCACACGCTGTTCGCGCACACGCCTGTCGTACAAGGCATCGTCGTGGGTCCGCAGGCGGCCCCGGCGGGAAGTCCCATCGGGGGTGCCATGCACTTGAGGCAGGTACGCGTGCCGCCGCTGCAGACCTGACCGTAGGTACACACCTGTCCCGAAGGGCACATCGACGAGGAGACGCACTCGCCCGCCTCGGGCGTGTATGCCTCGCAGCGCATCGTCGTCGAGTTGCAGACGTTGTTACCCACGCACACGGAGTTGCAGCACGGCAGTCCAGTCATTCCGCAGGGAGGGCGCCCCCCGTCGACGGGCGCCACGTCTGTCGAGGGGGCCACGTCTGTCGTCGCGTCGGGGAGTTCCACGTCGCTCGGCTGCGTGACGTCGGTGGTGCTCGTGTCCGCGAGCGTCACGTCGGTGCCCGCGTCTGTCGGCGCCGTCGCGATGCAGGTCGCGATGCCGCTCGTCACGGTGCAGACCTCGCTCGCGCTGCACGCGGGGTTGCACGCGGAGACGCACGCTCCGGCGACGCAGGTGTAGCCATCGCGGCACGCGGGGGTGCAGGTCGCGGGGGTGCCCGGCGTGCTGTCGTTGCTGCACGCCGCGGCACTCACCACCACCGCGAGGAGCACGCCTCGGAGCCACCCGAAAGACGAAGGTCTCATGTCCAACGGGTATCACGGCGCGCGAGGCTGCGGAAGAACTGCGCAGCGGCGCGAGAGGGAGCTTCTCGCGGATCGCAGGCGAGAGATACGATCGGCGACATGAGGCGCCACGTCGTCGGTGCGATCGGTGTGTTGGTGGCAGCGACCTCCCTGGGGTGCTTGCCGAAGGTTGATTTCACGCCCTGCTCGCAGGGCGGAAGCTGCCCGCGGACGGACGTCCCCGACGCGAGCGCGGATCGCCTACCGGGGTGTTCAGACGGGAGCTTGTGCGACGCGGAGGGCCTCGACGCTCCGACCGTCGACGCGGCGTCGTGCGCTCCAGCGTGCCGCTCGGGCTACACCTGCGTCGCGGGCGCGTGCGTGTCGTCGTGCAACCCGCAATGCACGGCGAGCGAGAGCTGCGTGGAGCAGAGCGGTTCAGCGACGTGCGTGCCGAACGCAGCGCCCGATGCGGGCGACGCAGCGGAGACGGGCGATTCGCATGAGACGAGCGATGGCCCCAGCGACGCAATGGTGAGCGCACCGGGCGATGTGCCCGATGCGAGCGACGTCGCGGCGACGGATGCTTCCGACGATCGCGGCGTTCCCGATGCGCCGGACGTAGTCGTCGTGCGCGATGCACCAGACGTCAGCGACGTGCCCGACGACATCTGCGCTCCCCCGCGGACGGTCTGCGAAATGTCTTGCGTCGACACGCGAACCGACATTTCGAACTGCGGCGCGTGTGGAAGGCCATGTCTCCCCAGCCTGTCATGCGTAGACGGAACGTGTGCCTGCCGTTTCGGGCTGACCATCTGCTCCTCTGGATGCACTGATCTGTCGAGCGACGACTGGAGCTGTGGGGCGTGTGACTTCCCATGCAACCCCGGGATGCACTGCATCGGAGGGGGGTGTCGCTGCCCTTCGGGTGGAACGTATTGCACTCGCCCGCCCATCGGCTGCGCCGACCTCCAGTCCAGCAGCGCCCACTGCGGCACGTGCGGCAACGCCTGTCCCAGCGCTCAAGTCTGCCGCACCGGTCGCTGCGTCACGCCGTAGCACCACGCACTGGACCGGAACACGGCTTCCGGTCCGGCGGCACACGTGTTCCGGTCAGCGCGCGTTGGGGTCCGCGAGCCACGTCGCGAGCGACGGGCCGTCGAGGTCGAGCGCAACATCGCCGAGCCGATCCGCGCCGA
>JBPOHC010000284.1:0-9226 GCA_052035985.1 Myxococcota bacterium
GGCTCGCTCGACATCCTCTAGTGCTAGCTAGGTATGCTGGAGGTCGTCGATCGCGCGAGCGCGATCGAAGAAGCCCTCGCAATCTGCGCGCTGCCGCGGCCGGTCCTCACCTTCAAACACCAGTACGAGAAAGATGAGTTCTTCGAGGCACTCGTGCGCGCTCGCGCGGCCACGGTCGTGAGCAGGTGCGTGGACATCCTGCCCCTCGCGAGGGTTCTCGACCTCATCGGTCGAGGCGAAGCGTCCGTCAAGGAGAGCGCGATCGCCGGGCCCCCCGAGCTGCAGTCCGGCGAAGCGATCCTCGCCGCGCTGCAAAAGACGAACGAATTTGCCTCCGGCATCTCCGAGCTCAGCGGCGCGAGATCGAGGCCGCGGGACGCCGATCTCGCGTTCTATCTGCTGCGCAGGCTCACCGCGCTGCGGTACGAGCCTGCAGTTCCGGTGCTCGCGGCTCTCCTCCGCGACGCGCGCCACGACATGCGTGCGATGGCCGGCGAGTCGCTGCTCGCCATCGGTTCCCCTGAAGCCTTCGAGTCGCTGGCGAAGACTGTGGAGGAGGGCATGTTCGACGCCGACGATCCGAACCTGCCAGTGCGGCAGACCGCGCTCCGAGGTCTCTTCCGCCTCGACCCCGGGCGGGCCTACGACCGCCTCGCGCGGTACCTCGACGAGCCGACGATCACCGCCGAACCCGTGAAAGCGATGATGGACGCGGTGATCCAGGTGCTCACGCTCGATCGCAGGGCCCGCAGAGATGGGGAGGGCCCGAGCTTCTACGATGCCGATCCGCGATGGGCCGCGCTCATCGCGCGAATGGCGCAGAGAGACCCGCAGTGGGAGCGCTATGCCTGGAACTTCCAGGACCTCTCGATGGGCGAGCTCGACAAGAAGATCCAGGCGTGGGAGCGGCGCCATAAGCCACCTCCCCCTTCCCCCGCCGAGAAGAGCCCCTCGCGGGGATCTGGAGCGAGCAGCGCGCGCGCGGCCAAGAAAGGGAAGAGTAGCCCATGACGACGATCGCGCTCACGGTCGGAGACGGCACGCTCCCCTTCGAGTGCAGGGAGATGCTCGGCGAAGAACGCCTCGGCGAGCCGAGCCGGTTTGACGTCCTCGCGTTCTCCGCGCAGCCCGTCGTGATCGACGACGTGCTCGGAGAGCCTTGCTCGATCCGCATCGAGAACCAGCACGGCGGGCGCACCATCGCAGGCGTCGTGACCCGCTTCTCGGCCATCGCGACGTCGAACCCGACGGCCGGACGCAGCTATCGCCTCGCGGTACGATCGAAGCTCGAGATCGGCACGCTGGGGCGCCGTACACGGGTCTACCAGAAGAAGAGCGTCGTTGACGTCATCAAGCAGGTGCTCGCCGGGGGCATCTATGATCCCGCCGCCGTCGTCGTTCGCACGAGCGAGACGCACGCGCCGCGCGAGTACCTCGTGCAATACGAGGAGAGCGACGCCGACTTCATTCGCCGCCTCTGTGAGGAAGACGGCCTCTATTTCCGCTTCGAGGCTGCCGATGGCGTCGAGTCATTTCACCTCGAGGATACGTCGTCTGCGGCCGACCCGGCGCTCGCCGATCCGCTCACCGTCGTGGAGGGGGGAGGCCTCCACGGCACGCGCGCGTGCGCGTGGGATCCATCACTCGCGATCCAGCGCCGCGCAGGCAAGGTCACGCTGCGCGACTACGCGTACGCGACGCCCGCGGTTCTCCTCGAGGGCGTCGCGGTCGGGAGCATCGCCGCGGCCGAAGAGGCGATCGAGGTCTACGAGGCGCCCGGCCGGTTCGGCAGCGCGAGCGATGGTGAAAAGCGTGCGAAGCGCCGCCTCGAGTCGCTGCGATGCGACGCGGAGACGATCGGATTCTCCACCTCAGCGACATCGATCTTCCCGGGCGGCGGCGTCACGCTCGAGGTCGATCCCAGCTTCTCGGGATCCGCGCGCCCCGAAGGTGAGCTGTTCGTCACCTCGGTCTCGCACCGCTTTCACCTCGGCGGCGACGAGTACGCCATCGCGGTTCGCGCTATCCCCAAGGACGTGCCCTTTCGGCTCGCGCGGGTGACGCCTCGACCGCGCATCGCTGGGGTGCACACGGCCGTCGTGACCGGGGCCAGCGGTCAGGAGATTCACACCGATGCGCAGAGCCGGGTCACCGTTCGCTTTCACTGGGACCGGGAAGGGCCACTCAACGACAAGAGCAGCCTGCCCATCCGGGTGGCGCAGCCGAACACGCCGGGATCGATGCTGATCCCCCGCGTGGGGTGGGAGGTGCTCGTCGTGTTCGAGGATGGCGATCCCGATCGTCCTGTCGTGATGGGGCGCGTGTTCAACGCGAAGCAACCGCCGCCCCAGAGCCTACCCGCGAACAAGACGGTGACGAGCATCGGCACGTTCTCCTCACCTGGCGGGGGCGCGAAGAACGAGCTTCGCTTCGACGATGCCGCCGGTCGCGAGCATGTCGCGATCGACGCGGGATTCGGGCTCACCACGACCGTCGCGAACAACCGCGTGGCACAGGTCGCGAAGGTCGAAGAGCTCACGGTCGGCGGGTCGCAGATGGTCAGCGTCGGAGCGAACCAGAAGGTCGCCGTCACCCAAGCCTACCTCGTCGACGTCGCGTCGCAGACGGCGTCGATCGGAGGGGTGCAGAAGATCTACGTGAAGGGCGACATGGGCGTGTCGGTCGGTAGCGAGACGGTGATGGTCGGCGGCGCGTTGCTGGAGAAGGTCGGCAACCCGGTGGCCGGCGCCGCCGCGTTCGCAAAGTCCGCGGCGCTCGCAGGCGTGGGTCAGCTCGGCGTCGCGGGTATGGTCGCGTCTCAGGCTGGCGGGCTCGCAATGGCAGTACACGAGGGCGGCTGGAAGGGTGGAGCGATGGCTGCCCTGGGCATGGCCGCAGGGATGGTGCCGGGAGCTGACGCGGTCGTCGCGGCAGTGACCTCGCCCGCGCCTCCCCAAACCTGGCAAGAGCAGCAAGCGGCAGGCGGAAGCGCCGTCGCGGGAGGCGGCGCAGCCGCGGCCGAGAGCGACAGCGGCGCGGCGAAGGGTCCTGGTCCGGGCCACCGCATCACGGTCGTGAAGGGGCCATACAGCGAGCTGGTCGGCGGCACGTGCGGTGTCGTTACGCCGGGCAGCATCCAGTGGACGACGCTCGGCCCGTCGACCATCGCCGTCGGCGGGAGCCACAACACGAAGACGCTGAGCCACAACACGACCACCCTCGGCGCATCGACCGAGACGGTCGGTAGCCTCGATATCAAGGCCGGCGCGAGCATCGTCCGCGAGGTCAAGGGCGCGCTCAACACGACGATCGCGGGCGCTTTGACGAGCAAGGCGGGCGGCAAGCACACGATCAAGGTCGGAGGAGCGCTGACGATCAAGGTCGGAGGCAGCTTGACGTTCAAGGGCGCCAACGTGTCGTTCATCTGCGGAGGAGCGTGCGTGTCCTCGTCCCCCGGGGGTGTGCTCATCGAGGCCGGGACGATCACGATCACCGGTACGACGACGCAGTCCGGGGGCAGCGCGCACGCATGACGCTCGTGGTCGTTGGCGCTGGGCTCGTGTCGCCGGCGGGGCGGACGCCCGAGGAGCACGCGTTCTTTCTGCGCGCACGTGCCGCACCCCCACCGCGATCGCCGTTCTTGCTCGCGTCGGACACCCCCATCGACGTGCGCTTCTGCCCGTGGATCAGCGTGAGGGCGAGCGTGGCCCAGAGGCTCTGCACGCTGGCCACACGCGCCCTTGAGACCGCGCTCGCGCCGCTCGCCGATCCGCTCCTCGTCGCGCGCGCACCGCTCTTGCTATGCACGGCTACGGCGCGCGCTGGGCTCTCGGGCGCGGATCGAGACGCGGTCACCGCGGAGGCGCTTCGCACGAGCGGCGCAGCGAGCCAGATCCGCTTCACGGGCGCTGCAGGCGCGTTCGCGGCCATGGCGCGTGCTCAGGCGATCATCGAGCGCGGTGACGCGAATGCCGCGATCATCCTAGCGGTCGACTCTTACGTGGCGATCGACGCCCTCGCCTGGGACGTCTCGCACCCGCGCGGGCCGTGGTCGGAGCCGCGGTGGCCGCGAGGCGAGGGTGCAGCGGCACTCCTGGTAATGCATAAGGCGGCGGCCAGGCGCGCGGGCGCCTCCGTGCTGGGGAAGATCGTCGGCGCAGCAACGAAGCTGGGCTCGTCGACCGATGATGACGACGAGGCGGTCGACGGCTCTGCGATGACCGACGTGCTGCGCGGGCTCGCGGAAACCGGCAAGGTGCGCTTGGCGCTCGGACAGTCCATGATCGACTCGCTCCGGAGGCGGGAGTGGTACGCAGCGGTCGCGCGCCTCTCGTCGCGCTTCAACGTCGCGTGCGAGCACCGCGGGATCGAGGACGACGTGGGTGACGTGGGCGCAGCATCAGGCGCAATGAATGCCGTCCTCGCGCTCGCGATGATGGCGCACGATACGGGCCCTGCACCGAACATCGGTGACGGCGGCGTGGTCGTGTGGGCCGTCTCGCGAGACGGAACCCGCGGCGCCGCCGCGCTCGAGGGTGCGGCGTGAGCACACCGCGAGATGCCGTCCAGCTCCTCGTGCGCGCGCACGAGCTCGCGAAGCAGCGCGCCCCTCATCCAACCCGCAACGCCCTGCTCTCGCCACTCGCGTGGCTCGCGGCGCAAGCCGCGTCCGGACCGGTGCCCGACGCGATTGTCGATTGGACGCTCCGCCAGGCGATGCCGATCGCGCTCCGTCTCGCGGTCGACTCTCCGCCCGCGGAAGATCTCGTCGATCTCGTGACCGCGGCGCACGAGATGTTGCTCGATCGGCCGGACCGCGTTCGCGCGCTCTCGACCCCCGCGCGGGCGGCGTTGCCACGCGCACGCGTCGCGACCCGCGATCGCTCCGCATTGCTTTCCTGGTCGAGCGAGAGCGATTCGACGGTGGGGGTTGCGGACAATGCTGGGCCGAGGATGATGGCTCCGGACGAGCCGGAGCCCGAGCCTTCGGATGAGCAGCCGGCTCTGCCATCTCGAGCCGGAACGCTCTCGCGGCAGCCCGAGCCGGGTGATCTGCCGGGCATCAAACCTCCTGTTTCGCTCGCGGCTGAGACCCCCGACGCCGTCACCGACGCGCGGTGGATCGAGGGCGTCGTGCACACGGCGATCGATCGGGCGGCTGGGGTCGTTCGAGCGCGGCGCCAGCGCGCTTGGTCGGCAGCGGCCGAGGTCGACGAGATCCTCTTTGAGCAGATCGACGCGATTTCTGCAGCGGGGAAGCCTGCGCTCGAGGCGCTGCTTGCGTTCTGGGATCAGGCGATGGATTCGCCTCATCCGTTTGGGGCCGCGGCGGTGGCGACGGCGCTCGCGTCGCTCGAAGGGCCCAAAGCTCTCTCCGCCCTGCTGCCCAAGATGGAAGCGTTGCCCCGTGACGACACGGTGCGCGGAAGGGCTATCGCGGAGGCGCTCGCGTCGAGCCCGCACCCGGAGATCGCGTCGTTCGCGAGGATGCTCGCGACATCTCCGCACCCGATCGCGCGCGCAACTGGGGTCGAGGTGCTCGCGAGCCTACGCGCCATCTCACCCGAGGAGTTGGGCCTCTTTCTGACCGAGGGGAGCCCGCCGGTCCTGGCCGCGGCGGCGCGCTCGGTCCTGCGTTCGGACCCGAAGGAGACCGTGGCGCTCCTGCCCGTGCTCCGGAAGTGGCTGGGATTGCCGTATTCCGACGTGGTCTGGGAGGCGGCGCGCACGCTCCTGATCCTCGGCCATCGCGACCCGCTCGACGAGACTCGTGAAGGAAGGTTGCAGCTCCACCGATTGGGCGCGCGAGGCCCGCTTCTACTCGCCATGGCGGGGACCGCGCTCGACGCGCCGCTGCTAGCGAAGCTCGTCGAGCGGACGAAGATGACGCCGGCTCACCTTGGCTCGCTCAGCCGCTTCGGTCATGCGGGCATGTGGGCCTTCTTCGTTCACGCCCTCGAGCAAGCGGAGCTCTCCGACGCCGCGGCCAACGCGCTCGTGAACCTCTTCGGCGAGCTCGTCGACCCCACCGAGTCCGAGGATCCCAATGCCTGGCGCGCTGCGCTGAAGGCGAAACACTTCGACGTCGCCACGCGCTGGCGAGGCGGCGAGCCATGGAGCGCCTCGGCCCTCGTGGCCGACGCGCGTAAGGGCAAAGCGCCGCGCCATGTGCTCCAGCAGGACGTCGACGAACTCGCCGTGCGCTTGCGCATGACGAAGGTCGCGAACCTCGATGGGCTCGCCACGACGGCGCAGGCGAGCCTCGACGCGTTCCTCGGCGAGGCGGATCGAGCGGTCGGGCGCGCAGCGAAGGGGGCGTGGGTGTCTCCCTAGATCATGAGGTCGTCGGACGACGACTGCGTCTCGCTGGCGTCCCTCAAGCCCCGTCGACAACCAGCTCCCGCAGCACGTCACGACCGCGCCCGACCCGGAACGCGTGTCGCATCGTGAGCTCCACCCGTCGCGTGGTCGGCTCGACGATCACCGTATCGATCACCGGCCGAACGGTCTGTGCTCTGCTCTCGTCCGAGCGCGCGCGGATCGCCACCTTGAGATCGGCCAGCTCGAAGCGTAGCGGGGGATCGAGGGTCATCCCCATGATCGCGATGACGTCTCCAGCCACCAACGGTTCCGCGAAGAGCAACGTCGGGTGCGCGACGTTCCAGAACCGCGCGTCGAAGTCGAGGGGAAGCAGCGGCATGCGGCGTTCTCTCCATGCGTCGTCGAACGTTCCAGCGTGGTCCTTCCGTGGTGACCAGTGGCTCATGATCGCACCGAAGCCCATGGGCGGGTGCTTGTCTCCCGCGCTCTTGTGAGGTCTCGCCGGGTGTTCGATCTGGGGAGCCGGCGTCCCGTCGAGATCCGCCGCGCACTTCGCGATCCCAACCCCCGCCGGGTTTTGCGCCTCGACGATCGACCAGTCGTCGGAGGCTCCGCCGAACGCGCGCTCGTAGACGATCGGCTTGTGAGTGAACGTCGCGGCGGGCCCGATGAGCAAGCGCACTGCGCTCCGGTAGTAGAAGCGCTCGCCGTGAACAACGAGCGGGGCGACCTGATCACGCACCTTCACGGCGACGTCGACCGACGTGACCGGCGTCCTCGAGACGGCCGCTCCGATAACGACGACGTCGGTCCCGCACTTCGTGGGGCACACGTCGGTCGGGTAGCGCAGGCTCGATCGCGGGTTCTCCGCGTCCCAAGGAACATCGTTGAGACGCAACGGCGTCTGCTCGTCCGCAGCCACGAGCCGCCCGTCGGGGCGCACGAGGAGCGTCGCCTTCACGATCGCGATCACGATTTCGTGACCGGCCGGATCGACGAACGGGACGTCGAGGGCCGACCAGGATGTGTTGTTGATGAACCCCACGATTGCGACCGCCTCGCCGGACAGTGTAGCGTCTTTCCGTGTCAAACGTGGGCTCATTGTCAATCGAAGCGTACGCTGGGATCTGCGCCGAGCTCGCCGCCAGCGGCCGCACGCGAGCGGAGGTGCTCGCCGCGCACGAGCTCACCGACGAAGCTTGGATGCACATCGATGCAGTGCTCACTCGCGCAATCGCGACGGACGCGATGGCGGACGGGCACGGTGCATCTACTGACTTCGCCGAAGCCTACGCGCGGGCCGTCGATGCATTGCCACTTCCGGAACTATCGCTCGACGAGTGGCGCGCGTTGCGCGACGACGTCGTGCAGCGCGGGGCGCGCGCGCTGGTTGATCGACGCGTCGCGAGCGCGACCTTCGTGCGACTTTCCCGTCGATGGGCGTAAACGCGCGAAGCGCCCTTGCCTCGCCGCCCGCAGGAAGGCGTCGGCTGAGCTCGACCGCTGGTTCACCAAACCCCGCAGGCCCCCCATCCCCACCCCCAGCGTAGCCGCCAGCCCCTCCGGCGTAGCCGCCGCCAGCGCCTTCACCAGCTGCGTCGTCGGCTCCGTCGGCGGCTCGTCCCGCTCCTGCGTCCGCTCCCCCGTCTTGTTGAGGTGCACGTAAGCCCGCCGGTACGTCGCCTCCGACAGCTTTCCGAGGTTGTACGCGCGCGTCACCATCGCCGCGACCGACACCTTCCACCGCCGCTTCAGCTCGGAGCGGCACGAGCCGGAGTGAAGAACGTCTCGCCGCACGACCTGCGGCGCACATTCGTAGGCGATCTGCTGGATGCGGGGGCCGACATCGCTGCGGCCACGCAGGTGACGACGACGCAGCGGTACGACCGGCGGGGGGAGCGGGCGGCGGCGAAGGCCGCGGCGCTGATTGGGGTGCCGCGGGTGGCGTGACCGGTTGAGAGCGGGCGGCGCTGTTTGGTCGCAGCCCACCCCTCCCTCACCCATCTCCTCCAGCGCCGGATTCGAGGGCGGTGAGCATGGCGCGGATCTGGGCGGCGGCTTCTGCGGCGTCGTTGTGCTCTGCGATGGCGAAGGCGGCGCGGAGCTGAATGCCGGCGAGGAACGGTTGGCCGGTGCCGGCGAGGATCTGGGCGAGGGCGAGGCGCGCGGATGCCTCCGGGCCGGGCGCGTCGGCTAGCTCGTCGGCCAGGGCCTCGAGCTACGGCGGTCGTCGCCGCCGCAGGAGGAGCCGCGGCCAGCTCCGTGTGGCCGCTTGGCGGGCAGCGCCATCAGTCCGGCGTGGGGACGCTGGGCGCCTTCGGAGGCGCCACCGCCGCGCTGGGCGTCCCGCTGGCGGCAGCCTTGGCCTTGGCACTCGCGGAGGGCGTAGCGGCAGGTTTCGCCGCCGTGGGCTTCAGGGTGGCAGTGGGCGCAGTGACGGCGGAGGGCGCCGCGCTGGGACTGCCAGCAACGG
The DNA here is from genome assembly GCA_052035985.1 of Myxococcota bacterium. Lineage (GTDB taxonomy): Bacteria > Myxococcota_A > Polyangia > Polyangiales > CAISKJ01. Next base: position 8,795 of record JBPOHC010000284.1, read on the forward strand.
ATGCGTTCGGAGAGGGCGTGGCACTCGCGCTGGCTGCGGGCAACCCCTGGAGCGCGACATCAATAGTCGCTGCGGAAGGAGCAGCTCGGTCCACAACGCCGACAGCGCTCGTCGGCGGTGCAGGAGCGCGCGCCGGGCGACTGAGTGCGAACACCAGCGTGCCAGCAGCCAAAGCCCCGACAGCGAGGATGCCAGCGATGACGGGCGCGCGGGATCGAGGTGCCGCCTGAGACGGCACGCTGACGAGAGCGGCGGCGCCGCTGCCGGAAGCGCCGCTTCCCGAGGGGTTGCTCGGGAAGGTACCCCCGCCGGAGGGGCTGCGATTCGACTGGATGGCAGTGACCGCGTTGCTGAGGGTGGCGTCATTCTCGGGAGTGGGCGTGCTGGCGAAGCGCCGAAGCGCCCGGGTGAGCGCATGGATGCTGGGCATGC
>JBPOHC010000076.1:0-18316 GCA_052035985.1 Myxococcota bacterium
GGTCGACGCCGCACGCCGACCCGACGCCCTACGGCCGCGCCCTCGCGACGCGCGTCGCCGCCGCACTCGTGAGCGGCAAGAAGATCATGAACAGCCACCGCGACTACTGCGGACTGGGGCTCGTCTACGAAGACCGCGCGTACCAGTACGTGATCGTCAGCGACGGAGCGCCCGTCGAGACGCGCCTCCGCTTCGACACGCAGAAGGATTTCGTCGCGTGGCTCGCCGCGCAGAGCGACGACTCGCTCCACGGCTGCGACGAGTCCGAGTTTGATCGGGGGAATCAGCGGGTGACCCGCAAGCGCCTCGAAGAGATCGCCTGAGGCAGCACCCGCGCGAGAAGGTCACTCGCCGAGCGCGCGGAGGTCGTCGGCGGCGCCGTCGGGCAGGCGTCCGTGGATGCTCGCGTAGTGCAGGAGCAGCGTGCGGTTGTCGGCCACGGCGATGTTCTGGATCTCCAGCGCGCCGATGCGGTCCTCGGGCGAGAACGCGCTCGCGGTCTTCTCCATCGAGAGCTTGTCGGGGTCGTACGCGGCGTGCGTCGCCTCGGTGCGCAGGATGCTGTAGTCGTCGCCGCGGCGGAGCTCCACGGAGACCTCGCCGCTCACCGCGGGGGCGATCCAGCGCGTGAGGGCGTCCTTGAGCATCATGGCCTCGGGGTCGAACCACTTGCCCTCATAGAGCAGCCGTCCGAGCCTGCGCCCGAGCGTCGCGTAGAGGTCCGTGGTGTTCTCGTTGTGCGTCGCCGACAGGATGCGCTCGTACACGATGTGGAGCAGCGCCATGCCGGGAGCCTCGTAGATTCCGCGGCTCTTGGCGTCGATGACCCTGTTCTCGATCTGGTCGCTCATGCCGAGGCCGTGGCGTCCGCCGATGGCGTTGGCCTCGGCGAAGAGCGCGTACGGCGACGAGAAGCGCGCGCCGTTGATCGCCACGGGCCAGCCGCCCTCGAAGCGAACGGTGACCTCCTCGGCGTCGATGCGGACCTCGGGCTTCCAGTGCGCCACGCCCATGATGGGGTTGACGATGTGCATGCCCTTGTCGAGGTGCTCGAGGTCCTTGGCCTCGTGCGTGGCGCCGAGCACGTTGGCGTCGGTGCTGTACGCCTTCTCGGCGCTCATCGTGTAGGGGAGCCCCACGGACTCGAGGTAGGCGCTCATCTCGCGGCGCCCGCCGAGCTCGGTCACGAAGCGGTTGTCGAGCCACGGCTTGTAGATCTTGAGGTCGGGGTCGACGAGGATGCCGTAGCGGTAGAAGCGCTGGATGTCGTTGCCCTTGTGCGTCGAGCCGTCGCCGAAGACGTGGACGTCGTCCTCGCGCATGGCCCGCACGATGGCCGTGGCCGTGACGGCGCGGCCGAGGGGCGTGGTGTTGAAGTACTTCTTGCCGCCCACCGAGAGGTGAAACGACCCGCACTGGATGGCGATGAGGCCCTCGCGGACCATCGCCTCGCGGCAGTCGACGAGGCGCGCGAGCTTGGCGCCGTGCGTGAGCGCCACGGGGGGGATGTCCGCGGGGTTCTTCTCGTCGGGCTGCGCGAGGTCGGCGGTGTACGCGTACACCTCGAGGCCGGCGCGCGCGATCCACGCGACGGCGGTGCGAGTGTCGAGGCCGCCCGAGAACGCGATCGCGAGACGGGAGCCGGCGGGAGGGAGCGAACGGTAGATCCTGCTCATAGGGGGCTACGGGTGATACACCCATCCGCCCTCCCGCGGGAACCCGCTACGCGGTCGTCTGCGGCTTGTCGAGCACCTCGCGCACCTTGCGGGCGAGCATCGCGGGCGTGAAGGGCTTCTGGAGGAAGGCCTCGCTGAGCGCCCCCACCCCGTGCCGCATCACGGCGTCGTCCATGTATCCGCTCATGAAGAGCACGCGCGTCGAAGGGCTCCGCGCGCGCACGGCGTCGGCGAGCTCGCGGCCGTCCATCTGCGGCATCACCACGTCGGTCACCAGCAGGTCGATGGCGCCGCCGCGCGCGTCGAGGATCTTGAGCGCCTCGCTCGCCGACGAGGCGTCGAGCACCGCGTAGCCCTGCCGCTCGAGCACCACGCGCGCGAGGCGACGCACGCCGTCCTCGTCCTCGACCAGGAGCACCGTCTCGCTCCCCCTCGGCGCGCCGACCTCGACCGCGCGGCGCGAGGTCCGAGGCGGATTGCGGTGGGCGGGCAGCAGCACGACGAAGGCCGATCCGCGGCCCACCTCGGACTCGACCCTGATGTGCCCACCCGCCTGCTTGACCACGCCGAACACGGTGGCGAGGCCGAGGCCCGTGCCCTTGCCGAAGTCCTTCGTGGTGAAGAACGGTTCGAAGACCCGCTCTCGCACGTCGCCGCTCATCCCGAGGCCCGTGTCTGAGACCGAGAGGCGCGCGTAGGGCCCCGGCGCGAGGTCTCCTCGCGTCTCGTCGTCGTCGGCGCCGAGGGTGACGTCGCGCGTCTCGATCGTGAGGGTGCCCCCTCGCGGCATCGCGTCGCGCGCGTTGACCGCGAGGTTCATGAGCACCTGCTCGAGCTGGCTCGGGTCGATCATCACGCGGCTGAGCGAAGGCGTGAGCCGGGTGACGAGGATCACGTCTTCGCCGATCAGCCGACGGAGCATCCGACCGATGGACTCGACGCGCTCGTTGAGGTCGACGAGCTCGGGCTTCACGATCGCCTTGCGGCTGAAGGCGAGGAGCTGCTGCGTGAGGTCCGCCGCGCGCCGTCCGGCGTCGATCACGCTCACGAGCGCGTCGCGTCGCGGGTCGTCGGGGCCCGTGTCGAGGAGCATCGCCTCGCTGAACCCGTTGATCACCGTGAGGAGGTTGTTGAAGTCGTGCGCGACCCCGCCCGCGAGGCGCCCGACGGCCTCCATCTTCTGCGCTTGCGTGAGCCGCTCCTCGAGCATCTTCCGCTCGGTGATGTCGGTCACGACGCCGATGGCGCGGTAGGCGTGGCCCCGCGCGTCGCGGATCATCCTGCCCCGATCGGTGACCCAACGCACCGAGCCGTCGGGCTTCAACACCCGAAACTCCACGTCGAAGACGTCGAGCGCAGGGTCGGCGAGCCACCGCTGGAGCACCTCGGCGACGCGGGCGCGGTCATCAGGGTGGATGAGCTCAGACCAGTCGATTCGGGTGCGGACCTTCTCCGCCGTGGCGGGGCCGAGGAAGCCCACCACCGAGGGGCTCATGTACGCGACGTTCAGGTCGGGCAGGGTGCAGATCCAGAAGACCTGGTCTCGCGTCAACTCGATCTGACCCATGCGCTCGGCGCTCTCGCGGATCGTGTGCTCGGCCTGGTCGCGCTCGATGGCGATGCTCGCGAGGTGCACGGCGCCCGAGACCGACTCGACCTCGTGCGGGGTCGGGGTGCTCGGGCGGTCGTGGTAGAGGGCGAAGGTCCCGAGCACGCGCCCGCTCGCGAGAGACTGCGAGGGCCCCGCCCCCGCGACGATGGGCGTCGACCAGCAGCTCCGGAGGCCGTGCGGGAGGGCGACGTCGCGAAAGTCCGCCCATCGCGGGTCGGTCTCGATGTCTTCGGTGACGACCACCTCGCCCAGAAACACGGCGGCGCCGCAGCAGCCCACCATCGGCCCGATCTGGACCCCGTCGACCGCGCGGTTGTACGCCTCGGGGAGACGCGGCCCGGCGCCGAACCTGAGGCGGTCGCCGTCGAGCACGAGGATCGAGCACCTGGCGCCCGACACCTGCGCCTCGACCACCTCGATGATCTCGGCCAGCACCTCGTGGAGGCCGTCGCCCGCCGCGATGCGCTCGAGCACGCGGTTCTGCGCGCGGAGCACGGCCTCGGCCCGCTTTCTCCCGGTGACGTCTTGCACGACGCCGACGACGCGGGTCATCTCCCCGCGATCGTCAGGGACCGCGCGCGCCCGATCGGACACCCAGCGCACCTCGCCGTCGGGGCGCACGAGGCGAAACTCTCGATCGAACGCGGCGCCTCCGCCGAGCATCACCAGAAAGGCCGCGTCGACCTCGGGGCGATCGTCGGGGTGGATCATCGACTCCATCACCGTCGATTCCAGCGTCGTCGACTCGATCCCGAGGATGGGGAAGCACTCCTTCGAAAGCGTGATCGACTGACGCGTGAGGTCGAGGTCCCACACGCCGATGTTCGACGCCTCGAGGGCGCGCGAGAGGCGCCCCTGAAGCTGCGCAGCGCCCGCTTCCACGGCGTTGAGCCTCGACGCCGTCGCCTCATCGACGAGCTGTTGGAGCACGCGCGGCGGCCCGCTGGCGTCCGTCATCGGCGTTGACCTTCTGGCGCACGCGAGCGCGCCGCGATGGCTCCGTGCACGATGCGAACCCTCGCAGCGCTCAAAGCCCGTGGACCCACGCGAGCGCGTCCGCCAGCACGTCTGGCGCTGGCATTCCGAGAGCGCCCGTCGTGCGACGGGCGAGGCCGCCACCCACGGGGCTCCACGACGAGCGCACGCCGTGGATCGCGCGCACTTCGAGCACCACTCCGTTCGGCCAGCGGTCGTGTCGCACGCACTGGAGCATCGCGCCGACGAGGGCGCGGAGCCCGAGCACCGAGGCCGCGATGAGCTGCCGCGCCGAGATCGCCTGGGCGCCGCTCGCGCCGAGGGTCCAGGGCCACTCGAGCGCGACCCTGAGCGGCCCGAAGCCGAGGCAGTACTGAATCGTCGCGACGCCGTGGGGCCCCACGGAGTGACACACGACGAGGTAGTCGCCCGCCATCGGCACCCCGAGGTCGCCGTGGAGGGGCGGCGCGGCGAGGGCCACGGTGCTGAAGAACCACGGGCCGAGCGCTTCGAGGCGCATCCCGAGGGTGGGCGGGATGTGCGGCACCGCGAGGCCCTCGTGTTCGAAGCAGCGGCAGAGCTCGTGGAGCTGCGACGACTGCGCCTGCACGAGCTCGCGGAAGCGCATGGAGACGCGGCCGAGCACGATCTTGGCGTTGTGGGTGAGCGGCACGGCGCCGCGGACGAGCAGCCCCTCGACGCGCGTCCCGTTGATCGACCCGCGGTCGTGGAGGACGAAGCGCGCGCCGTCCCACTCGATCACCGCGTGGTGCTTCGAGGTCATGGTGTCGGTGAGGATCACCGTGTTGTCCCTCGCGCGACCGAAGGTCTCTCGCACGCCGAGCCGCCGGCGCACGCGCTCGGTGCCGTCGACGTACTCGACCTCCGCGGGCCTCGGAGGCGCCACCGCGGCGCCCGACGCGCGCCCCGACTCCCGCTTCGCGGAGCCCATTCGAAGCGCGTTGAGGAGCGATTCGAAGACCGGGCGACCGAGCACCGCGGCGGGCGTCGGGATCCACGCGGTCTCATCGGGCGCGGCGACCGAGAAGATGAAGAGCACCCCCCTCGGCGCGTGCGTCGGATCGAAGACGAGCACGGCGGCGTGTTCGGCGCGAGACTCTCCGACGCCGCTGCGGGCCGAGACCGCGAGGCGCGCGTCGCCGGCCACGACGACCTCGCCCTCGAGGCCGCGCTCGAGAGCTCCCTGCGGAACGCGCGCGTGGAGGGCCTCGACGATCCCCTCGGCGTCGCGGGCCGCGCAGGGCCACGCTTCGAAGCTCGCGCCCGAGCCCGCGGGCCCAGAAGCGACGAGGTACGCGCCGTCGCGGAGCCTCGCGGCGACGCTGAAGTCCCCGCCCTTCACGGAGAACTCCGCGGGGGCGACGCCCGCGGCGGCGCACTCGGGCGCCGTGACGAGGGGCTCTCCCATCGGTTTTTCAGGGGGGTTCATGGCGGCGCGACGAGCCGCGATCGTGCCGCAGAACCCCTCGCGGGAGGAATGCCGAATCGACGCGTCGCCTCGCGCATTCGCCCACGCGGAGGATTTTCTCCCACCCCCACAGCCCGCGCAGGTGGGAGGGATTCGTCCCCCGACCCGCCGACGCCCCCGCCACGCAGCGCGCATCGCTGCGAGATTCACCGCACGCGACGACGTACGGGGCTCTGTCCGCGTGCGAAGATCCCCGCCGCGACGGACGGTCTACGCCTTGCACACGCCGAGGTCACCGAACGCGACCCGTTCGCCCACTCAACACCCTTCGACGAGGACACCATGAACAAGAACATCCGCACGCTGGCCCGCGACACCGAAGGTCTCTCGACGGTCGAGTACGTGATCATCCTCATGCTCATCGCGGTGGTGGGCATCGTGGCGTGGCGCACCTTCGGCAACACGGTGGTGGGCAAGATCAACGCGGGCAACAGCCAGGTCTCGGGCCTCGGCGGCGCCTGATCTCCCAGCCTCCCGGCCTCCCCCTCCAAACAAGGCCGTGCGCGTGAGCGCACGAGGCCACCACGAAACGCAACAGTCCGCCGCGCTACCTCGCGGTCGCCCCGTAGAACATCGCGGCGCCCTGCGCGATCTGCCGTCCCGCGCCTGTCGTGGCGTTGATGGCGAGCACCTGGCCGTTGCAGGTCATGCCGTAGAGCGTCGGACCGAAGGCCGCGAGGGCCCACACGCAGGTGAATCCCACGCGCCCGATGAGCTGTGATCGCCCCGTGTCGGGGAAGAACTCCACGAGCTCGTCGATGGCCGCGGGCCCCGTGCGCGCCGTCGCGAGGAGCCTCCCTTCGAGGAACGCGATGTCTCCGCTCGCCTCGAGTCCCGGCGGAAACGAGGCCACGAAATCCGCCGTACCCAGCGCTGGATTGATTCGAAAGAGCCCCCGGCTCCCGGCCGCGAAGAGGGCGCCGTCGGGCGACGCGTCGAGGGCGGTGAAGGGCGTCCCCGTGGCGGCTTCGAAGACCGACGAGCCGTTGTTGGCGTCGACGCGCCAGAGCTCCCCGCTCGCGGTGATGGCGTAGAGCGTCCGGTCGGGGTGCAGCGCCACGTCGGTGAAGGGTCTGATGGGCCCTAGAAAGTGCAGCGCCCCCGAGGGGAGCTCGATTTCAAAGAGCCCTCCGGCCGCGTTGGCGAGGGCCCTCGCGACGCACCCTCGCGTGAGGTCGCAGCGGTGACTGATCGGGCAGAGTGCGTCGTCGGGCGCGGCGCGACACGTACGCGTCGGCTCGTCGCAGAGGTCGCGCGTGCAGGCCACGCGGTCGTCACACGCGACGGGCGTCCCAGGCGCGCAGCCGACGCCGACGACGCAGCGCTCGACGCCGTTGCAGTAGACGCTGTCGTTGCAGCGGGCGTCGACGGGCGCGTGCGCGCATCGCCCCGCGACGCAGCGGTCGTCGGTGCACGCGTAGGTGTCGTCGCAGTCGCGCGCGGTCACGCACTCGGGCACAGCAGCCTCGGCGTCGATGGCCACGTCGAGGGAGCCGTCGGAGGCCGCCTCGGCGTCGGGCTCGCGTAACCCGGTGCGCGCACCGCAGTGCGCGAGCGAGAGGAGCGCGGCGAGTCCGAGCGCGTTGGAGGTGACCCTGGGCATCGGCGCGGCGGAGGGTACTCGAAGAAGGTGCGCGGTGATGTTCGGCGAGAGAGAGATTCGTCGAGGGTGCGCGCACGGCGCTATGGGCGGCGGGCGGCGGGTCGCGTAGGATTCGCCGCCTCCCGGAGATCCGAAGGACTACAAGGAAGACGCGCCGTGCAGAAGATTCAAGACTCCATCCTCGACTCGATCGGCAACACCCCCATGGTCCGGCTGCGGCGCATCGGCGCGGAGACGGGCTGCGAGATCCTGGTCAAGTGCGAGTACCTGAACGCCGGCGGCTCCGTGAAGGACCGCATCGGGCGCAGGATGCTCGAGGAGGCGCAGCGGTCGGGGCGCATCCGTCCGGGCGACACGCTCATCGAACCGACGAGCGGCAACACGGGCATCGGCCTCGCGCTCGCGGCGGCGGTGCACGGCTACCGCATGATCATCACGATGCCCGAGAAGATGAGCCGCGAGAAGCAGGTGGTGCTCGAGGCCCTCGGCGCAGAGATCATCCGCACGCCCACCGAGGCCGCGTGGGACGCGCCCGAGAGCCACATCGGCGTCGCGCGGCAGCTCCAGCGCATCCTCCCCAACGCGCACATCCTCGATCAGTACTCGAACCCCGACAACCCCAACGCGCACTACGAGGGCACCGGGGCTGAGATCGTCGAGCAGACCGACGGCAAGCTCGATTACTGCGTGATGACCGCGGGCACCGGCGGCACCGTCACGGGCGTCGCGAAGAAGCTCAAGGAGGCCGTTCCCGGCGTGAAGATCATCGGCGTCGACCCGGTGGGATCGATCCTCGCGGGGCCGGGGCCGATCCACTCGTACAAGGTCGAGGGCATCGGCTACGACTTCATCCCCGACGTGCTCGATCGGAGCCTCGTCGACGAGTGGATCAAGAGCGAGGACCGCCCGTCGTTCCTCATGGCGCGGCGGCTCATCCGGCAGGAGGGGATCCTCTGCGGAGGCAGCGCGGGCGCGGCGGTGTGGGCGGCGCTCCAGATCGCGCGACGCGAGCCCGGCAAGCGCATCGTGGCGCTCCTCGCGGACTCGGTGCGGAACTACATGACCAAGTTCCTCGACGACCGGTGGATGCGCGAGAACGGCTTCACCGAGCGCTCGTGGGAGACCAGCTCCGTCGGAGAGCTCCTGCGCACGCTGCCGCGCCGCAACGTCGTCACCGCGCTCAGCTCCGAGTCCGTCGCCGACGGCGTCAAGCGCATGAAGGAGCACGGCATCAGCCAGCTCCCCGTGCTCGAAGGCTCGCGCGTGGTGGGCATCCTCACCGAGAGCGACGTGCTCGAGAAGCTCGTCGACGGGCGCGCGTCGCTCACCTCCTCGGTGGCCGAGGTGATGTTCCGCCGCGTCACCACCGTGAACGAGCGCGAAGACGCGGGGAAGCTCCTCGACCTCTTCACCCACGGCCTCGTGGGCCTCGTCATCGACGACGCGGGCGCCCTCCTCGGCGTCGTCACCAAGATGGACCTCGTCGACCTCCTCACGGCGCGCGTCGACAAGTCCCTCTGACGTAGAGGGTGTCGTCGTCCGTGACGATCGAGAGCGCCCCGGCGCGCAGGCGCTACGGCTTCGTCGACTCGCTGCGCGGCATCGCGGCGTGCTCGGTGATGGTCTACCACTACACCGGCGGTGACCTGCGCCCGCACCTCTCCGAAGCCCTCTCGTACGAGCTCGTCCAGGCCCTCCACGGCGGCTGGATCGGCGTGCAGATCTTCTTCGTGCTGAGCGGCTTCGTGATCGCGAGCACCGTCGACATGCGCGAGGTCACGCCCATGGGCGCCGCGCGCTTCGCCCTGCGCCGTCAGGTGCGGCTCGACCCGCCGTACTGGGCCTCCCTCGCCCTCTCCTGCGCCATCCCCGCGTACTGGCGCTGGAGGCTCCATGACCACCGCCCGGTGCCGTCTTTCGAGCGCGTCGCGGTGCACGTGGTCTACCTCCAGGAGTTCCTGAAGGTCCCCGAGATCCAGCCCATCTACTGGACGCTCACCATCGAGGTGCAGTTCTACCTCGTGCTCGTGCTCCTGCTCGCGGTGATGCGTCCGATCCGGCATCACGCCGCGTGGGCGCTCCTCGCGAGCGGCGCGTGGTGCCTGCACGAGTCGATGGCGTGGCACTTCCTCGGCGGGTGGTTCATCCCCCACTGGTACCTCTTCGCGCTCGGCGCGCTGGCCTGGTACACGCGCGCGCAAAAGGCTTCGTTCTGGGCCTTTCTCGCCTTCGTCGCGTGGTGCGGCTACCAGGGTCACCTCCACGACCGCGCGGAGCCCACCGCGGGCGCGCTCACCGCCGCGCTCCTCGCGCTCGCGTCGCGAACGGGCGGCCTCGAGCGATGGCTCTCGTGGCGACCGCTCGTGTTCCTCGGCACGGTCTCCTACGGGATCTATCTCCTGCACCCCATCGTGGGCGCGCAGGTGCGCTGGCACATCGGCGGCATCGTGCGCTCGCACACGCCCGCCGGAGCGCTCATCGTGGTGTGCTGCGCCATGGCCGTCACGGTGCTCTCCGCGTGGCTGCTCCACGTCGCCATCGAACAGCCCGCGATCCGACTCGCGTCGCGTATTCGCTGGACGAAGTAGCGCCTACGCCCCGCTCAGCACCTCGCGGATCTTCCGCGTGAGGGGCTCCGGCGTGATGGGCTTCTCGATGAACACCGCGTTGGCGTTGGCGCTCGTGAGGCCGTGCTGCGTGACCGTGTCGCCCGTGTAGCCCGACATGAAGAGCACGCGCATCGACGGGTGCCGCTCGGCGATGCGCTCCGCGAGCTGGGGCCCGCTCATGCGCGGCATCACCACGTCGGTGAGCAGGAGGTGGATCCGCGCGCCCTGACGCTCCGCGATCTCGAGCGCGTCGGCGGGGCTGTCGGCCACGAGCACGTCGTGACCCGCGCGCGTGAGGATGCCGCACACGACCGTGCGCACCTGCGGATCGTCTTCGACCAGGAGCACGGTGAGCGCGCCGCGGACCGTGGGCTCCGTCGCGACGCGGGGCGCCTCGGAGGCCGCGCGCGCGTCGGCGTCGTTGCGCGGGAGAAAGATCCTGAACGTGGTGCCGAGCCCGAGCTCGCTGAACACCTGGATGTGACCGCCGCTCTGGCGCACGCCAGCGAACACCGTCGCGAGGCCGAGGCCCGCGCCGGGCCCCCGGTTCTTCGTGCTGAAGAAGGGCTCGAAGATGCGGTCGAGGGTCTCGCGGTCCATGCCGTGGCCCGTGTCAGACACGGTGAGGCGCACGTAGGGGCCCGGCGTGGCGCCGACGTGCTCGCGCGACGTCGGCGTCGAGCTCGACGTTCGCCGTCTCGATCGTGAGCTTGCCGCCGAGGGGCATGGCCTCGTGCGCGTTGGCCGCGAGGTTCATGATCATGTGCTCGACCTGGCCGGGGTCGGCGCGCACGTTCCAGAGGCCCGCGGTGCGGCGCAGCGTGAGCTCGACGTCGTCGCCGAGGACGCTCCGCAGCGGGGCCTCCATCGAGGCGAGGGACTGGTCGAGGTCGAGGGCGCGAGGGCGCACCACCTGCCTGCGGCTGAAGGCGATGAGCTGCCGCGTGAGGTCTGAAGCCTGCTCGCCCGCGCGGCGGATTTCATAGAGGTCCGCGCGGATCGGGTCGTCGGGCGCGAGGCCGTCGAGGATGAGCTCCGAGTAGCTGAGCACCACCGAGAGGATGTTGTTGAACCCGTGCGCGACGCCGCCCGCGAGGCGCCCCAGGGCGTCCATCTTCTGCGCGCGGTGGAGCTGCTCCTCGGAGCGCGCGAGGGCGGCCTCGGCGCGCTTGCGCTCGACGACCTCGGACTCCCGGGCGCCCGTGAGCGCGGCGCTCTGGATCGCGAGCGCGGCCTGATCGGCGATGCACTGGACGAAGTCCCAATCGGACTCGTCGTAGGGCGCGCGATCGGACTTCCAACGGATGAGCGCGATGGCCCCGAGCGCGGCGCCCTTGCAGCGCAGCGGCACGACGAGCGCGCTGTGAGCGCCGAGCTGCGTGAGGAGCGCGCGGGCGTCGTCGTCGAGGTCGTCGGCGCCGTCGAGGTCGGGCAGAAAGAGGGCCTCGCGCGACGACAACACGGCGCCCACAAGGGGAAACTCGCCGACGCGCAGCGGGCGTAGCGAGAGGTGACGCGCGCGCTCGACGGCCTCGGGCGACGGGTCGTGCAGGCCCACGCAGTGAGCCCAGGCCCCGTCTTCGGAGGTGACCCACGCGGCGCAGAGGTCGCCGGTCACGTCAGAGACCCGACGCGCGTAGCGGGAGAGGAGCTCGTTGTGGTTCCCCGCCGCCTCGGTGAAGGCGCTCCCCGCGTCACACAAGATGTGAAAACGCTCCCGTAATCTACGCAGCTCGTCGGCGGTGTCGTTCATGCGGGGGGACCCGGGTCTCCTCGTTGTGGAGTATCGCCACAGAGCCCTTTCTCACGCGAGGGAAAACCCGCGTCCGTCTCTGCCTTCTCGCAGCGCGCAGCGGCGACGCGCGAGCCGCGACGCCCTTCCCGTCCTACACTCGCGCCCCTCATCCCGAAGGGGCCCCCGACGATGACGGAGCAAGACACCGCACAGGAGCTCGAGCGCAAGGCCGCGAAGGAGCCTCCCCACCCCGCGCTCCCGACCATCGACCCCGACTGCGACGACGCGATGGCGGCGCTCGTACGAAGGGGTTTCGTCGACGTCACCCGCGCCCGCCTCGACCTGCCCTTCGACGCCGAGAGCTGGCCCGAGAGCACGCAGACGCGCTTCGTCGAGGCGCTGCGGCACTACGCGTTCAGGCTCTTCGTCCGCGGCGCCATTCAGCACCCGGGGGGCTTCATGCCCGACGAGGCCACGCGCTTTCTCGGCGGCGACCACGCCGTCGAGATGGCCGCGCAGCTCGTGGAGCTCGGTCTCGCGCGTCGCGGCGACGACGGGCGGTTTCACCTCACGCACCCCCCCAACAGCTTCGGCAACACGCTGGAGTGGTACGTCGGTCAGGAGCTCTCTCGTCGGCTCCGCTTCGTCGTGAGCGTGGGGGTGAAGTTCCACGCGCCGGGCGTGGGCGGCGACCTCGACGTGGTGGCCCTCGCCGACGGGAAGCTCGTCTACGTGGAGCTCAAGTCGTCGCCGCCCAAGCACCTCAACGAGCCCGAGGTGGGCGCGTTCTTCGACCGTGTGAGAGCCCTCAGGCCCGACGTGGCGGTCTTCGCGGTCGACACGGCGCTGAGACTCGATGACCGGGTGATCCCGCTGCTCGACGAGGTGCGACGGCGCGTGAGACCGGCGCCCGACGCGCGCTGCATCGAGCGCGGCGTGTGGGCCATGACGCCCTTCGCCTACGTGGTGAACGCGCGGCCCGACCTCTTCGCCAACATCGCGAGGGCCATCGCAGAGGGCTTCCGCGCGCTCTCGCCGGAGCCGCCGTGAGCCGAGGCTGAAGAGGCTCCGCGGGCGCTTCCACCCGAGGCGGTTTCGCGTACGATCGTCGCCGCTCATGCAGCCCGCGCAGTTCCTAGAGGTCGGGTCGATCTTCGCGAAGGACTTTCGCATCGTGCGCGTCGTGGCGCAGGGGGGGATGGGCGCGGTCTACGAGGCCGAGCAGCTCGACGACCAGCGTCACGTCGCGCTCAAGCTCATGCACCCGAGCCAGGTGTCAGACCCCAAGCTCCGCAAGCGCTTCGCGCAGGAGGCCCGCGTCGGCGCGTGGATCGGCAGCGAGCACATCGTCGAGGTCTACCGCGCGGGCGTCGACGAGGTGACGCACTTCCCCTGGCTCTCGATGGAGCTGCTCAAGGGAGAGACCCTCGCCACGCGCCTCAATCGCTACCTCCCCGCGCAGGGCCTCCCCCACGACGACGCGTGGAAGGTGCTCTCTCAGCTCTGCCGCGCCCTCATCGCCGCGCACGACAAGGGCGTCGTGCACCGCGACCTCAAGCCCGAGAACGTCTTTCTCACCACGCAGCCCCGCACCGACGCGCCCTTCACCGTGAAGGTGCTCGACTTCGGCATCGCCAAGCGCCTGAGCCCCACCGACCGCGCGCAGAACCGCACCACCGCCATCGGCACGCCGCTCTGGATGTCCCCCGAGCAGAACGAGGACACCGAGATCACCCCCGCGGCCGACGTGTGGGCCTTCGGGCTGCTCTTCTTCCGCATGTTCACGGGGCGCTTCTACTGGCTGAGCGCCAACGAGACCGAGCTCAACCTCGGCTGGCTCTACTCCGAGCTCGTGACCGAGGCCCTCGTGCCCGCGACGTACCGCGCCGACGTGCTCGGGTGTCTGCACCTCCTGCCGGCCAACATCGACGCGTGGTTCACGCGCTGCGTGGCGCGCGACCCCAAGGCCCGCTTCGCGAGCGCGCGAGAGATGACCGAGGCGCTCGCAGCCGTGGCGCCTCCGTCGTTCGCGCCGCTCGGGCGCTCGTCGCTCGTGCCCATGCGCGCGTCGTCGCCCGAGGTCGCGCAGGCCACGGTGATGATGTCGTCGCCGCCGCAGGCCCCCGTGTCGGCGACCATCGCGATGGCCGCGCCGCCGCCCGCGATGATGCAGCGCGCGCCGCAGTTCGCGCCGCCGCCCGCGTCGTCGCCCGCGCGTTCGAAGAGCGCGATGGTGCTCGTGGGCCTCGCCGTGGCCGTGCTCGCGGGCCTCGGCGTCGCCGCGGCGGTGTGGTTCGGGTCGTCGCAGGGCGCGCCGTCGCAGCGAGAGCCCGCGCAGCCGTCGCCGCCGATGGCCGACGCGCCGATGCAGCCGCCGCAGGTGCAGCCGCCGCAGGGGGTGACGCAGTTCCCCGCGGTGGTTCCGCAGGCGCCGGTCGAGGCGATGCCGACGATGCCGTCGCCGCTCTCTCCGTCGCCCGTGCTCACGGGGACGCCGTCGACCGTGCGACGGAGAGACGGGACGAAGTAGAGCGACTCACCCCGCGTCGAGCGCGCGGCGGATGCGATCGAGCAGCACCTTCGGCGTGAAGGGCTTCGGGAGAAGCGCCTCGCCGCTCACGAGGACGCCGTGCTGGCCGATCATGTCGTCGGTGTACCCCGACATGTAGAGCACCCGCAGCGTCGGGCGCGCGCGACGGAGCGTCTCGACGAGCGTGCGCGCGTCGAGGCCCGGCATCACCACGTCGGTGAGCAGCAGGTCGATGGGCCCCGGCGTCGACGAGAAGAGCGCGACGGCCTCCTCGCCGCTCGACGCCAGGATGACGTTGTACCCGCCCGCGCGGAGGGTCTTCGCGATGACGCTGCGCACGCCCGACTCGTCCTCCGCCACGAGGACCGTCTCGCCGCCTCCGCGCGCGACCGGCGGCGCCTTCTGCGACGCCGACGCCAACGCGCGCTGCGTCCGTGGGAAGCACAGCGTGAAGGCCGCGCCGCGCCCGACCTCGCTCTCGACGCGCGCGTGACCGCCCGCCTGCTTCACGATCCCCCAGACCGTCGCGAGGCCGAGCCCCGTGCCCTTGCCGTGCTCCTTCGTGGTGTAGAAGGGCTCGAAGATGTGCGTGAGCACCTCGGGGCTCATGCCCGTTCCGTTGTCGCTCACGACGACCTGCACCCACTCGCCGGCCTGCACCTCGGGCCGATCGCGCGCGTCGTCTTCGGAGATCGTCTCGTTGCGCGTCTCGATGGTGAGCGCGCCCCCTCGCGGCATCGCGTCGCGCGCGTTCACCGCGAGGTTCATGATCACCTGATCGATCTGACCGGGGTCGCACAGGATCGCCCACAGCCCCGCCTGGAGCTTCACCCGCAGCTCGACGTCTTCGCCGAGGAGCCGACCGAGCATCTTCTGGCTGCGTCGCAGCACCCCGTTGAGGTCGAGGGTCACCGGCGCGATCACCTGCTTGCGCGCGAAGGCCAGGAGCTGCCGCGTGAGGTCCCTCGCGCGCTCGCCCGCGGCGTGGATCTCTTCGACGTCTTCGAGGCTCACGGGGGCGCCCTGGTCGAGGTCGGCGCGGATCGCCTCGGAGCACCCGAGGATCACCGTGAGGAGGTTGTTGAAATCATGCGCGACGCCGCCCGCGAGGCGCCCCACGCTCTCGAGCTTCTGCGCCTGCTGAAACTGCTCGGTGAGCCGCTGCTGCTCGGTGATGTCGTGGAGGTTCGCCACGACGCCTCGAACCGCGTGCTCGCGGAGGAGGTTCCTCGCGACGACCTCGACGAGGCGCGTCGAGCCGTCTCTGTGGAGCTGTCGGTACACCACGCGCACGGTGGCCCCGGGCGCGTTGATGATCGACGCGAAGGCTTCCCTCGCGCGCGTCCTGTCCTCGGGGTGCACGAGCGCGAAGCCGTCGCGGCCCATGACCTCGTCGGCGGTCCACCCGAGGCGCTCCGTGGCGCTCGGGCTCCAGAGGCTGACGCGCATCGCCTCATCGAAGACCACGAGCATGTCTGACGACTTCTCGATGAGCGCCCTGAAGCGCACGTCGCTCTCGCGGAGCCCCTCCTGCGCGACGCGGTGCTCGGTCACGTCGTCGAGGTAGGCGAACCACGCCGTGCGCCCGTCGGCCTCCGCGCGCGGGACCGCCGACGCCTCGATCCACCGCAGGCCCTTCGTCACGTGCTGATACCGACACTGGCCGTGCCACCGCGACCCGTCGCGCGCGCACGCCGTGAGGCCCGCGCGGAGCGCCGCGAGGTCGTCGGGGTTCACGCGCCCGTGCCCCGCCGAGGCGTCCCGCGATAACTCCACGGCGGTGCAGCCGTGGAGGTCGAGCGCGCCGGGGCTCGCGTACGAGACGCTCACGGTCCCGTCGTCGCGCACCTCGAACGAGCAGAGCAGACCCGGCACGCTGGCGACGACCCTGGCGAGCTGCTCCTCGGCCACGCGCTGCGCGCGCTGCGCCTGGTCGGCGCGCTTGCGCTCCGAGATGTTGACCGCGACGGCGACCTGCAGCGTGGCCTCCTCGTCGGGCGCCTCGAGCGGCGACACGGCGACGCTCACCCAGACCTCGGAGCCGTCTTTGTGCACGTAGCGCTTCTCGCTGTGCCGCGCCTCGCGGGTCTCGGTGATCGCGCGCACCGACGACTCGTCTGCGCCCACGTCGTCGGGGTGGGTGAAGTCCTGCCAGCGCATCGCGAGCATCTCGTCGCGCGAGTAGCCCACCATGTCGCAGAGCCCCTTGTTGACCTCGCGCACCTTGCCCGAGTGGGTCTCGATGAGCGCGATGCCCACGGCGGCCTGATCGAGGATGGCCCGATAGCGCGCGTCGCTCTCACGCGCAGAAGTCTCGACGCTTTTCTGCGCGGTGAACATCGCGAGGTCTCGCGCGTGCGCCTCGCAGCGCCGACGCATGTCGTGGAAGCCCGCGACGAGGGCGCTCACCGAGAGCCCTACGACGAGAAAGGCGCACCACTGCGCCGCGTCGAAGGCGCTGCCGAAGCTGAAGCTCCCGACGGGTCGCACGAAGAGGTAGTCGACCGCGACGGCCGCGAGCGCGGTGGCCGAGGCGCCGCCGAGCCAGCCCCCGAGGTGCGCGCTCGCCAGCACCGGGAGCATGAAGAGAATGAAGGTCGGCCTCTCGGGGTCCTGCCCCAGGAGCGCGAGCCGAAACGCCACGGTGAGGCCGACGAGCAGCGTGGCAATCAGGAGCGAGGCGCCGCGTGGGCGCGCCTCCAGTGGTCGTACGATCGTCATGGGAGCGCCCATCTTCTGGGGCGCGGCGAAGAGAGAGCGCCGCCCGCCGGGGCGCGAGGTTGCAGTTCAGATGCCCCGCCTCGGGCTCTTCCGCCGGGCGTCGCGCGGTGCTTCCGCTCACCCTTCGCGCGAACCGTGTACTAGTCTCCGCGCCGCCATGAGCATCACGATCAAGGAGCACACGCCCGGCGGAGACGTCGGCGATTTTCTTCGCGCGGGTCACGTCGTCTTCGAGGGCGACCCGAGCTGGTGTCCGCCGCTCGATTTCGACATCAAGCAGCGCCTCCACCCCGAGAAGAACCCGTTCTTCAAGCGCGCCGAGGCCGTGTACCTCACCGCGTGGAAGGACGGTCGCCTCGTGGGTCGCTGCTCGGCCTCCGTCGATCAGGAGTACCTGCGCATCTGGAAGAACGACACGGGCTTCTTCGGCTTCTTCGACACGATCGACGACGACGAGGTCGGCAAGGCCCTCGTCGAGCACGCCGCGAAGTGGCTGAAAGCCAAGGGGATGAAGCGCATGAGCGGCCCCTTCTCGCTCTACCCCAACGAGGAGGTGGGCGTGCTCGTCGAGGGCTTCGACACGCCGCCGATGCTGATGATGGCGCACTCGCGCGCGTGGCAGGGCCGCGTGGCCGAGGCCGCCGGCCTCGCCAAGGAGAAGGACGTCCTCGCGTGGAAGTACACCGTGGGCGAGCTCCCGAAGCGCGCGAACAAGGCGCTCGACATGCTCAAGAGCGAGGCGCCCGAGCTCACGCTCCGATCGATGAACCCGAAGAAGATGCACGACGAGCTCTCCATCGTGCTCGACATCTACAACGACGCCTGGGAGGGCAAGTGGGGCTTCGTGAAGGCCCTCCCCGACGAGGTCGCCAAGATGGCCGAGGACCTCTCGCTCGTGCTCGACCCCGAGCTCACGTTCATCGCCGAGGTCGAGGGGCGCGCCGTGGGCATGTGCATCACGCTGCCGAACCTCAACGAGTGCATTCAAGACCTCGGCGGCGCGCTCTTTCCGTTCGGCTGGGCGAAGCTCCTCTGGCGGCTCAAGGTGAATCACCCCAAGAGCGCGCGGCTCATGATGCTCGGCATCCGCAAGGAGCTCCGCAACGTGCGGAAGTACATGCCCCTCTCGGTGGCCATGTACGCCGAGATCTCGAACCGCGCGAAGGCCAAGGGCTACGAGTGGGGCGAGCTCTCGTGGACGCGCGAGGACGACTCGCCCATCAACTCGGGCATCGCGAACATGGGCGCGAAGGTCTACAAGCGCTACCGCGTGTACGAGCGGGCGCTCTGATCAGACGCGCGCAGCGCCGACGTCCCACAAATCCTACAAGCACCGGCGCGCGAGCGCCGAAGGGCAAACGCGAAC
>JBPOHC010000276.1:0-2090 GCA_052035985.1 Myxococcota bacterium
TCGTGGTTCGGCGACCGCGAGCAGAGCGAGCCCCACGGCTACGTCGAGGAGCTTCGCGTCGGCGAGCGCGAGGTCACCGACGCCGACGGGACGAAGCGCGCCGCCGCCACGCTCGAAGGCCGCGTGAGCTTCGACGAGGCCACCGCCCCCACCGTGGGCCCGCGGAAGAAGTGGCGCTTCGGGAGCATCACGCTCATCAAGGGCGCCGTCGACGAGGCCACGGGCGCGGGCCTCGGCGCGATGCTCTGGAGCTGGTCGCTCACGGCGCACCCGAGGCTCACGGGCCTTCTGCCCATCGCCGCATCGCTCGCACCCGCATCGCTCACGCCGGAGCTCGCCGCGCGGCTGCGCGCAGCGCTCGACGGCGCGTCACAGCCCCGCGGCACGTCCGCGGTCACCGCCACGGAGAAGACCCCGATGAAGACGTTTCTCGCACTGGCCGCGCAGTTCGGCCTCACCGCCGCGTCGGAGGAGGACGCGCTCGACAAGGTGACGGCGCTCCTCTCGCTCGGCGCCGACGCCGTGAAGGCGTTCGGGCTCGCGCCCGCCGCCACCGCGCAGGAGCTCGCCGCGACGCTGTCGACGGTCACCGTCGCCGCCGCGAAGGTGCCCGCGCTGGAGCAGGAGCTCACCGCGCTGCGCGCCGAGAAGACGGAGCGCGTGAAGGCTGAGCGCGACCAGTACTTCGAAGAGCTCTTCGCGGTGCAGCCCGAGCTCAAGGCCGCGGAGGCCTCGCTGCGCCTGCACGCAGGCCACGACTGGGAGGGCTTCGAGAAGGCGCACCCGCGGCCCACGACGCAGGAGCTCATCGAGGCCGCGCAGCACCCGCAGCGGCTCTCGCGCGTGGTGCCTCCGTCGGGCGCCGCGCCGCAGTCGCCCACCGCGCAGCCCGGGGGCGTGAGCGCCGCCGACGTGCTCGCGGGCGTCGTGCGCAACCACATGAACATGGCCCGCGCGCAGGGCCGCGACCTGAGCTTCACCGCGGCGCTCGCTGAGGTCGCGCAGTTCAGCGGCGACAGCTTCGCGGGCTGATCGCTCGCGGGCTGATCGCGCCCGCCTCCCGGCCACCAGCACCTGTCGCTCGCGCCTCACGCGTGAGCCCGCATCGCCTCGCACACACGGAGACAGACCCAATGCCCATCAACGTCACCGAGGACGCGGAGTACGCGTCCGGCACCAACGTCCACGCCACCTACACGATCCCCGAGGCGCGCGTCTGCGGCTACGGCACGTCGAGCACCGCGGCCAACCCCATCAACCGTCTCTCGGTCACCGGCGCCGCGAAGCTCAAGGGCGTCACCCGCCGCGCCATCGCGCCGGGGCAGACGGGCGACGTCGCCGTCGAGGGCGTCACCGAGGTCGAGACCGACGGCACCGGCACCGTGCAGGCGGGCGATCGCCTCGCCGCCTCCGTCGCCGTCGACGCCACCGAGGGACGCGTCTACTCCACGCGCGCCACTGCCCCCGCCGCGGGCGCCGTCGTGCACCTCGTCGGCATCGCCGAAGACGCCGCCCCCGCCGTCGCGGGAACGCGCATCCGCGTGAGGCTCACCCCCGGCGCGACGCTCACCGGCACCGCCTGATCGTACGGCCTCGAACGAGATCGTTCGTAGACGAACCATCGCGTCGATCACGCCCGACAGAAGGGCGCTGGAGCGACGGCCGACACGCTCGCTGGACCGTAGGTGACGGCCCCGGCGTCGTTACCGCCGCCGGCTTGTGTGTCGCTGTTCGTCGCCCCGTCGCCCCGTCGTGTCCCTGTTCGTCGCCCCGTCGCCCCGTCGCCTCGCTGCTCGTCTCGCCTTCGCTTCGTCGCGCCATCGCCCGTCGCGCCATCGCCCGTCGCGCCGTCACCTCGCGGCTCAACGCCTCGTCGCCCTTCGCCCATCGCCTCGTCACCCGCTCACCGCCGCGCGCCTGCGCGGTCACCCCACGGAGTTCTCTCGATGACCCACGGACCCTTCGTTCGCACAAGCGTGCAGCAGCGACAGATGCACGCGCCCAACAGCCACGGGATGCACCCCGAGGCCGCGCGGCTGCTCGCCATGCGCGGCGTCGACCCCGAGCTCTTCGCTCGACGCGTCGCCAGC
>JBPOHC010000770.1:0-2399 GCA_052035985.1 Myxococcota bacterium
GCCCCGCCTCGGTCGGACCGCGGTCGTGACCGACCTCGACGGAGACCACTGCGCCGACTTCGTGATCGGCAACTACCGCGCGCACCGCGACACCTTCGCGCGAAGCGACTGCCACGGGCGCTTCGAAGCGTGGTCAGGCGACCCCGACGCCGACCCACCGCGCGCGCTGCACGGCCACGCGGTCGGCCTCTCGCCGTGGGACGTTGACCTGCGCGGGGAGCTCGACCTCTTCGTCTTCAACCTGTGGCACGACGACTGGCGCGGGCGTGTGACCGACCGCAGCTACGTGTTGCGCACCGGCGCGGGCAGGTCCGCACGACGGGATGTTCCGCAGCTCCTCGAAGCGCCGGTCGGCGCGGTGGTAGCTGACTTCGACAGTGATCGTCACGCGGAGGTGCTGCTCGCCACCGCGCATCGCGGCGAGCCCTACGAGGGCGCTGCGGTGATCCTGCGCGACGACAACGTCGTATGGCGCGACGACGCAGGGTGGCTGACGTTCCGCGAGACGCCCGCAGTCGTCGACCTCGACCTCGACGGAGCGGCCGACCTCGCAGGCGACGGGCGCGTGCTCGCGAACCAGGCCGACGCGGGGCGACGATGGATCGGCTTCGTCTTCGCGGGGCGCTCGCTCTCGGGGAGCCTCGCTGTGCTCGACGACGACGAGGGCGGCCGCGCGGCCTTCTCGCTCGCCGCCGATGGTCGAGGACAGCCCGCGAACCTGCTCACGATCGGCCTGGGTCGCACTGCAAGGCCGCGCCGCCTCGTCGTGTACGACGGAGCCGACGGCCTCGCGCACGTCGTCGATCTCGCGAGTGTGACGACCGGTCGCTACTACGCCGTCACGGTGCCAGATCGGGAAACCGAGGACCGTGCGTCGACTGCCCCGCGTTCGATGGTCACGACGACGAGCCCCGGGGATCGCCTCGATGGTCGAGGTGGGAGAGCCTTCTGAAGTTTTTGAAAGCTTCTGAACCCGAGGGTTCAGCACGTTGAACCGGCCCTCCGCTCGCCGTTCGACTCTTGCGCTGTGACGGTGACTTGGTGGCGCTTGATCTACAGCAAGCCGTCGGCGGCATTGTCGCGCCACGCGTCGGCGGTCCTGACGTACCGATCCAACATCGTCCGCGAACGCCATCGGCCCTGCGCCATGATCGCGCGGTCGGACTTGCCCGCAAGTGCGGCAGTCGTCGCGAGTCCAGCGCGGAGCGAATGACCCGAGACGCACGACGCCTCGATGCCCCCGCGCGCGGCCGAGGACTTCACGATGCGCGCGACGTCCCGCCCGTCGAGGCGCGCCCCGATGTTGTGGTGACGATCGACGGAGCGAAAGACGGGGCCCTCTGTCAGCCGCGCGGTCTCGATCCACGCTCGCAGGGCGCGCGCCGCGCAGAGATCGGTGTGGGATGCGAACGGTACGGCGACGACGGCGCCCGCACCGAGCTGGTCAGTCTTCGAACGACGAACCATGACGATCACGCCGCGAACGGGATCGAACGTGAGATCGGCGAGGTCGAGGGCGACGAGTTCGCTGCGCCGAAACGCGCCCGCGAACCCGAGGAGGATCAGCGCGCGGTCACGTACCCCTCGCGGCGTTCCCGACGGGAGGCTCGCGACGACGGCGCGGATCGACGCGGCCGTGAGGGGAGTTGCGCGTCGCTGTGCGGTCCCATGCGTGCGACGGATGCCCTCCCAGATCGAACGAACCTCGGGAACCGCAGCGGGATCGGGATGCCCAGCGTCGCGGTGAGCTGCGCGGATCGCAGAGAGCGCGAGCCCGAGGGTGGCGACCTTGCGTCCGGTCTGCGCTCGCTCGACGAGGTACAGCGCGAGCGTCGAAGGCTCGGCTGGCAGCGGCGCGCGTGCGTGTGCGTCGCACCAGCGCGAGAACGTCGACCACTGCGCGCGGTAGGAGCGGCGGGTGTTGGGCGCCTTCGCCGCCTCGACGTAGTCGCGCGCGGCGGAGAGGATCCTCGACGGAGTGATCGCCGAGGGGACGACGGGGGAAGGGAGGAGGGGAGTGGTGGTCATCGCTGGTGTCCGATAGCCTCACTTATCGGCCGTCAAAGTGCCAGCGGCATGCGAACTCGTCGAAGCCTCCTCCGAGGCCTTCGCACCGCCCCGACACCCGAGGCGCTGGACGCGGGGCCGCCGCTACGGTTTCCCGTGCGACCCTTGACACCTTCACCGAGAGGGTCAGCGACTTCCCGACGTGAGGGCGCAAATCGGCGCAAGGGTCGACGGCCGATACGCACTCGTCGCCCGGGTGGGGGAGGGGACCTTCGGTGGCGTCTGGAGAGCACACGGCACCCGGCGGGCACAGAATTCCGTCGCGGTGAAGCTCCCGAAGGGCGAGTTTGTTGCGCGGGCGAATGCGGTTGCGCGATTCGAGCCGTCGTCTC
>JBPOHC010000915.1:0-1757 GCA_052035985.1 Myxococcota bacterium
CTCGTATCGCCGTCGCGTGGTGCTCCCGCCCGCACGTCGCCGCCGCCCTCGCGCCGTGAGCGCTGGGGTGATCCTGCCCGCTCCGATCACCGACGACACCGAGGCGCGCGACGCGGGGAGGGCCGCGTGATGCGCGCTCCGACCTGCGCCGCGCAAGCGGTCGATGAGCTCCGCGCCGACCTCGTCGAGGGCGGATGTCACGGCGCCGCGCTGCTCGTGGCCGCGGGGTGTCGCAAGGCCGTCGACGCCGTGCTCGCCGACGTCGCTCGCTCGAGCTTCGAAGGCGCGACCCGCCGCGCCGTCGCTGCGCTCGTGAGCGCGTGGGGTCGGGGCGACGACGCCAGCGTGCTGCGCGGGCAACAGGCGTGGCTCCTTCAGAGCGGCTGCGCCTCGTGTGTCGTCGCCGCCGTCGAGGGGCGGAGCGCGTGCGTCCTCTGCCTCGACAACGCTCGTCGCGAGCGGGTGGCGTCATGAGCCCGATCGACGCCGAGGTGCTCGCGACGCTGCGCGCGTCGCGCGTCGAAGGGGCAAGGGTGGTGCTGCCGCCTCGTCAGCTCCCGCGCTCGCTCTATGAGCGCACCGATCGAGTGCTGCGCGACCTCGGAGGCCGCTGGTGCTCGAGCGCGCAGGCGCACGTCTTCGAGCGCGATCCGAGCGAGGGCCTCGCGCGTGTGCTCGAGGGGCGCGACGTGCCGCGCGACCTCGGATGGTTCGCCACGCCGCCCTCGCTCGCGCGTTCGCTCGTCGCCAGGGCGCGCGTGCGTCGCGGTGATCGCGCGCTCGCACCCGCCGCGGGGGAGGGAGCGATCGTCGAGGAACTCTTGCGCACGGGCGCTCGCGTGACCGCCGTCGAGCTCGACCCGTGGCGCGTCGAGCGGCTGCGGGCGCGCTTCCCCGAGGTGACGGTGATCGAGGGCGACGTGCTCACGATGCAGCCCCGCGACCTCGGCGTGTTCGGCGCGGTGGTGACCTGCCCTCCGTGGCGCACCTGGGGGCTCGGCGGCGCCGACGCGATGCACCTCGCCCATGCGCTCGAGCTCGTGCGCTACTGCGGCTCTGTCGTCGCCGTGGTCTCCGCCGAGGCCGCGCGAGGCGAGGCTCGCTCCGCGCCGAAGCTCCGCGACGAGCTCGAGGCGCTCGGCGCCTCCGTCGAGCCCCTCGAAGGCGACGCGATCGGCGTCGACGGGGCTGCGGTGATCGTCACGCTGCGCGAGGTCGGGCGATGCTGATCCGCGCGCTGCGAACGGTCTACCTCGTCGCGTGCGACGTGTGCCGCATGACCTCCGAGCCCTGCCACGAGCGCGCGGCGCTGCGCGTCCTCGTCGCAGTGAGCTGGCGCGTCGACGAAGATGGCGCCGGCGTGTGCAAGGCCCTCTGCCCGGAGCACCGCGGAGGCAAGGCGCCGGGGTGGTTCATGGCGCTCTCGCCGCGCGGCGCTCACGCCCGAAAGGCCGCGCCCGTATGAGCCCCGCGACGCATCGAGAGACGCGACGGAGGGAGCCGTGAGCGCCGAGCGAGGCATCGAGACCTTCGACGAGGTGCTCGCCGTGGGTCAGCGCGTGGCCGACGCCTGGCGCTGCCCCGTCGAGGCGGTGACCCTGCGCGTGCGCTACGAGGCCGACGGTTGGCTCGCCGAGGTCCTCGGCCCGAGCGGAGCGCGCGTCGCCGTCGTCGGACAGCCGACGCGCGACGCCGCGGCGCAGGCGCTCGCCATCGCCTCGCGAGATCCGCTCGCCGAGGCCCCCGACGCCGCGCAG
>JBPOHC010000267.1:0-2110 GCA_052035985.1 Myxococcota bacterium
GTCAGCGGGGATGGGCGCGACGGAGTGGAGCTTGGGGGGCAGCGCGACCTTCAGCTTCTGGAGCAGCTCCACGGCTTCGGGGCGCACCTCGGTGGTCTGTTGGATGCGGGCCTCGCCACGGTCGTACTCGACGACCTGGATCTTCTCCAGGCGTGCGGCGAGGTTGCGCCACGTCTCGCCGGTGCGGATCTCGGCGATGCGCTCGAGCAACAGCGCGAGCACTGCGATGCTGACGTGCGCCTGGATCCGCCATGGCCTGTAGTGGAAGACGGGCCTCATCTTGAGTCCCGTCTTCAACTGTCTCCAACACGCTTCCACACGCAGGAGTTGCTTGTAGCCGAGCGCGAGGTCCTCGGGCGTGAGGGTGTCGTCGTTGGAGGTGATCACCCACTTGCCGTCATAGCGTTCTTCGTCGTGGATGGCCGCGCGGCTGATGAGCAGCTCGCCTCGGTCAGTCTCTCGCAGGTACTTGCCGTAACGACCACTCGTCGTGAGCTCTCTCGCGCGCTGGGAGAGCTTGCCGTCGGCGCGCGTCTGTAGGGTCGCGAGCTCGGCTTCAAGCTCCTTGATGACCTTGGCTCGATGCTCGCGCTGCCGCGTCTCCTCGGCGGGGTTGTGACAGACCACGTAACGCCGCCTCCGTTCTCCATCCCCGACGACGACCTCCTTGACTCGCATGTTGTCGCGAACAGGCTTGTAGCGTCCGGGCCGAGCGAGGACATCCTTCGTCACCTCATCACCGGCGCGCATACGCGAGGCGAGGATGTACTTGCCGTTGCCGAGAGCGAGCTTGTGCCGGTTCTCCTCCGAGTTCATCCCTGCGTCTCCGACGAAGACGCAGCGGCCGAGTCGCCAGCCGCGCAGGTCCTCCTTGACCTTCTCGACCGTGGTTACATCGCTGGTCTCGCCCGAGAAGACCCAGGAACGCACCGGGAGCCCGTCGCGGGTGACGGCGAGCCCAACGACGATCTGCGGGGCATCCTCTCTTCCGTTCTTCGAGTGACCTCGCTTGCGCAGCGGCGAGTACTTGCCAGAGAGCTTCTCGCGCTCGAGCTCGTCCTCTTCGTCGACCTCGAAGTGCAAGGATGTCGTGTCATAGAAGATGAGGTCGACGTCAGCGTTCATGAGGTCAGCCATCTTGAAGTAGATGGCCTTCTCCACGACGGCCTTGTGCTTCTCGAAGAAGTCCATCGCCAGGTAGAGGTGGTGAAGCTGAAGGTCCTGCGCGCTGGGCAGGTATACCTCCTCACGCAACCACTGCTCCCAGCAGTACAGCTTCGAGTGGGGGGAGAGACAACGGTTGGCGACCATCAGGAACAGCGCGCGTTCGAAGGTCCTTGCCGCCTCCGCCGTGGTCTTCTTCCCAGCGTCCCTCGCGAAGTCGTGCGCGTCACGATCGAGGAGAACCTTGTCGACGTCGAGCTCCTTCCAGAGCGCCGCCAAGACGTACACGCCCCCGTAGGCCCGCGTGTCGCGGATACGGAGGTCGTCCGGCGCGCTCGTCTCCGCCCCGCCGAAGACGCGCAGGATGCTCTTGGCGAGGCGCCGCAGCATCTCGCCGTCGATCTGGTCGGCCCTGCCGAAGTTGTGGACGACCTTGGCCACAGCGCAGCCACGGGCCGCGTCCCAGGTGTTCTCCGCGAGCTGGTGGTAGCTGACCTCGGAGCCGTCCGCGTTGCGGCGCTTCGTGGTGCGCAGGTACATGCCTAGGATCTACGCGCATTCATGCACGTAACGCAAGCCCCGTCAGGAGGGTCGTGTGCCTATGCTTTTTGAGCCCCGGGAAGGGCTCGACCCCTCACTTTCTCGGCAGATTCGCGTGCCGTGTGCCTCCGGAGGGCCGAAATATTTCAAAGTCGGGCTACGAGGCCACACTCGTCCACCCGATGGCTTGTCCGCCGCACACGGCGCAGCGAGCTTGCGAGCTTGCGCGTCGCCCCATCCCGCGGGATCAGCGGCCCCGCTTCGCCCTGGTGAGCCATTGAGGGCCTGGCACGTGCCCGTGAGCGTAGCGGGCCTCGTGATTGCGAGCGCGCTCGCGGGCGAGGTGGAAGGCCCAGTACGCCTCGAAGTCGCCGCTGGACCGCAAGGCGCGCAGCTTGATCACGGC
>JBPOHC010001080.1:0-36298 GCA_052035985.1 Myxococcota bacterium
CGACGGGACCTCCGGCCGCCACGCGTGTGCGACGACGCCCGCCCCGGGCGATGACGTGCGGGCCGCCACGGGCTGCACGCTGCTGCTGCTCTCGACGCAGGGTGACCGCGGCGACGCGCTCGCGCTCCAGGCCCAGGACGCTGCCACGCCGCCGACGACCATCGAGGGCTTTGCCGCGCTCGAACGCTCCGCCGCGCTCTTCGCCTGCGGGCCCGGAAACACCACGATTCAGTGGGATCACGTGCTGGCTCGTCGGACGCAAGCCGATCCGACGCAGAGGCCCGTGCTCGCGACAATCCCCGTGAGCCTTCCTGCTGGAACCGGGGTTGACGCAGTGCAGAGGTTGCCTGCCGCTCCGGCGTCGTTCGACCTCAGCACGACGCCCCCACCCTACCTCGGGGCGGTCTCGGGGATCGCGGCGGACTACGGCATCATCAATGCTCCCTCCGGGCATGACGTGGTCGTGTGCGTGTACGCGCCCGCCGCCGCGGAGCTCCGCGTGGACTTCTTGGTGACGCCCCCCGCGCCCGCGACGCAGCCTTCGCGCTCCCCTGCCTCGCTTCGCTGGAACAGCGGCGAGTGCCACACGTTCAACGCCGCCGACCTCGGGCAACACCCGACGGTTCGGGTGGCGCGCGCAGCGAATGGCACGACGCCAGGTGCGCTCGCACGGTGGCCCCTCTTCGTCACGGTTCGCGCGCAACACCACTGACCAGGGTTCCGGGAATCGGGCTGAGCACCGTTCGCGCAGCGTATTTCACAGCGCTTCACGGCGTCCGCCGACGGGCTCGTCGAAGGTCCGCCACCGCCGCGTCGCTTCCGAGAGCGCCCGAGAGGCCGTCGGTACGCGAGAGAAGAGACCCCGGAGCGTGAGCGACGGGGAACCGCGCGCGGGAACGTCGTAGGGCCTCCTTTCGCGCTCGCGCCGACGGCCTCTCGGATCCTTCTCGTCGCGCCGACGCTCTCGGCCGCGTCCCCGTCGCTCACGCTCCGGGGTCTCTTCTCTCGCGTACTGACGGCCTCTCGGGCGCTCCCCTGGGGGCGTATCGATCGTGGCCGCGGCGACGTGACGGTTGATCCCCTCGGATTTCGAGCGGCGTCGACGCGATCCCCGGAACCCCGCTGACGACGTGGCCGTTCACTGCGGCCTGGGGCGCCGCCTGCGAATCGAGTCGAAATTCGACACGTCCCGCCGAAAAATCCCGTTCTGAAGACATTTCCCTTTCGAGGCTCCGCGCGTCGTCGCCCGATCAACGGGCGCCGCGGGGACTCGTACGGAGATGTCTACCCGATGGCCCTCTTCATCATCTCGCGCCTCATCGTTGAACGTCAGCGCAACGCGGGCGACCGCATCACGAAGCTGCTCCACGACGACGCCGCGGCGAAGCGCAAGCGACCCGACGCGATCACCACCCGCGCCGCGGAGTTCACCGCGTCGCACACCGCCCTCTCGTCGGTCTCGACGACGCCCAAGCTCCAGGTCGACAACGCCGCCGACCGCGCCTTCAACGGCGGCTACAACGAGCTCTCCGCCGTCGTGCAGGTCTTCACCGATCCTCTCGTTCCGCTCGAAGACGCCGCGAAGGAGCGCCTCGACGCGGCGCGCGCGCTCCTTCGCCTCGCGTACCCCGCGGGGCGCGGCTTCACGCGGAAGTCGATGGAGACGCAGTACAAGGGCATGCGCGACGTCGTGAAGGCGCTCCGCAGCGACGAGGCGAAGGGCGCGGTGAAGACCCTCCGTTGGGAGGCGACGGTGGGCTTTCTTGAAGCGCAGCTCGCGCCCTACGGCGTGGCCGTGCACAGCCCCGATGGCGCCGACGTCGAGAAGCTCTCAGACGCGTGGCACGACGCGTTTTCGAACCTCACGGCGGCCCTCGTCGGCGCGCTCCCCGAGAGCGACCCGCTGCGCGTGGCGGTGCTCGACGTCTACGAGAAGCAGGTCGAGGAGCAGTCTGCCGCCCTCGCAGCGCGCCGACGCGCCGCGAAGAAGGCGAAGAAGACCCCGTAGGCGACGTGTCCGCAACGAGGTCGACTCCGTACATGACGTGTCCAGCACGGGGTCGACTCCGTAGGCGACGTGTCCAGCACGGGGTCGACTTCGTACGTGACATGTCCAGCACGGGGTCCAATCCCTTTCCACGTGTTGGAACCGCAAGGGGCGCAAGGGGCGCAAGGATGGTTCATCCGTTCGACGCTCCGATGCATCGGGATGTCGGTCGCGGGGCGTTCCCTTGCGCCCCTTGCGCCCCTTGCGGTTCCAACACGTGGAAGGGGATGGTGCCAGGGTCGACCCACCAGACGACCCAGTTCCCCTCACGGCGAGGCATGCTGCGGAGCCAGACCGGGTCGTCGAACTCTCCGACCTGGCGAGGGGCATTCGGGCACGGCCGTCACTCGCATCGAAGAGGTCGGCATCGCTGGTTCGAGCACCATCTTGATCGACACGACTCGGAGTCGAGGCAATACGCGCCGTCGGCCAGTTGGGGCGTGCATGTCGGGTGCAATCCCGCGCAGCGGAGGCCCTCGTTGCAGTACGCGCCGCCGTAGGTCACGCGGCTCGTCGTGCACGGGCTCCCTTCGGCGCCGTTGCCGAGTCGAACGCAGACCCCGCGCTCACACGCGAGGTGCTCGTAGGGGTTGCACCACGGTCCGTTCGCGCCTTCGTTGCAGCTCTCGCCTTCGCGGTCGCGCACCACGACGGGTTGACACGTCATCCCTCCTGCGGTCGACGACATGCAGCGCGCCACGCCCGCGCAGCGCTGATATCCGAAACAGGGCGCGCCGAGGGGGATCAACGCCTCGCATCTGGGGCGCTCTCCCGGGTTCGAAACACCCGGGCAGTAGAGCCCCGCGCTGCACGACGCGAGGATCGCGTGCCCGCGTGTGTCCGGTTGCAGCCCGCACGGTTCCTCGAGGCCCGCGGTGCGCGGTTGGACCTCGAGGCACTCCGAGCCTCCGGCGACGCGGCCCGTGAAGTAACAGGTCACCGTGTTCGGCGGGGCGACCGATGCGCACTCCCTCGACGCCGCGGGCCGACACGCCTCGCCTGCGAGCGGCGCCGGTCGGCACCGCCGCGGACATGCGCCGCTCTCGCTCGTGCAGATGGAGCCTCCCGCGCACTCCCAATCGAAGGTGCACGCCGCGTCGACGGCGAGCGGACCTTCGAACGCGTCGCCGCACTCGCGCCCCAGGTTCGTCGTCGGCGCGTCGCACGCGCCGTTGATTCGCGCGATGCACCTCCGAAAGACGTCGCTGTCTACGCGCACGCGGTTCGATGCGAGGGCCTGTATCAGATCGACCGACGCCCCGCGAACGGCGGGCTTCGAGCGGGTGCGACACAGCGTCGCGTTCTCGAAGAACTCGTCGAAGCCGCAGCGAAAGATCGCGTCGCAACGCGCTGCGATGAAGGCGTCAAGGAGCGCGTCGCTCGACGCTCCGCTCGCGCCCGTCGGCTCCGCCGAGCACGCGGTCAGACACAGCGCGACACCCATGGAAATGATCCGGTTGTCCCTCATGCGGTGTGCGTAACACCGCGCGCGCGTCCGGCCAACCGCGACGAGTGAGCGACGTCACGGGCGTCTGCGACGTGCGCAGAGTCGCGGTCGCCGGCGCCGTTCGCCTTCGCCGCTCCGTCGCTCGCGCGACGGGGCTTGTGGCGCTTCGTTGGCGGCGGGGGCGGGTCGCGAACGGTCTCTCGCAGACCCTTCCGTCGCGGCCTCGCGATGACCAGACTGCGTCGGGAGATCGGAGACACGCGATGCCCGACGGACTCATTCTGCCTTGCCCCGAGTGCGGTCAGAAGAACCGCATCCCCCGCGCGAAGCTCGCCGACGAGGCCCGCTGCGGACGCTGCAAGGGCGTCGTGCGCGCGGCGGGTGGCGTCGCCGCCGTCGACCACTTCGACGACCTTCAGCGCGCGCTTCAGAGCGCCGAGGCGCCCGTGCTCATCGACTTCTGGGCCCCGTGGTGCGGGCCTTGTCGCATGGTCGCGCCCGAGGTCGCCAAGGTGGCCGCGCGCCGCGCCGCGGACCTCGTGGTGCTCAAGGTCAACACCGACATCGACCCCGCCGTGGGCAACCACTATCGCATCCAGTCGATCCCGACGATGGCGCTCTTCGACGGCGGACGCGAGCGCGCTCGCACGAGCGGCGCGAGGCCCGCGAAGGAGATCGAAGACTGGGTCCGCGCGAGCGCCGCGGGACGCTGAGCGCAGAACGCTGACGCGCTACGGTCGGTCGAGCTCGGCGCGCAGCGAGCGCAGCAGACCGTCGGGGTCGTAGGGCTTGCGGATCAACGGAATCCCCCTGTCACGAAGGAGCGCCGAGAGGTTCGCGTCGGCGGTGTATCCGCTCGCGAGCACGACGCGCGTCCGAGGCTGGAGCGCGCGGGCCTGCGTGAGCGTGTCGGCGCACGTTCCGCCGGGCATCACCACGTCGAGGAGCAGGAGATCGAAAGCCTCCTGCGCGAGCACCCGCAGCACCTCGGCGCCGTCGGGCACCACCGTCACGGTGTAGCCCGCGCGCTCCAGCAGGCGCCGCACGACGCCGCGCACCGTGGGGTCGTCGTCGGCCACGAGCACGCGCTCGGTCCCGCCGCGCACGCGCCCGTCGAGCTTCGAACCCACCGCCCGCGCCGCGCGCGCGAGGAGCGGGAGGTAGACCTTGAAGGTCGTCCCGAGGCCCACCTCGCTGTAACAGTGCAGCATGCCCCCGTGCTGATGCACGATGCCGTGCGCCACCGAGAGCCCGAGCCCCGTGCCCGCCTGCTCGCCCTTCGTCGTGAAGAACGGATCGAAGATGCGATCGAGGTTCTCCTTCGAGATGCCTTCGCCCGTGTCGGAGATGGTGATGAGCACGTAGCGCCCGGGCTTCGCCCACGGGTGCGTCTCGCGGAACGCGCCGTTGACCAGCACCACCTCCGACTCGATCGTGAGCTTGCCGCCGCCGGGCATCGCGTCGCGCGCGTTGAGGCACAGGTTCATCACCACCTGGTCGAGCTGCGTGCGGTCGGCCTCGACGAAGGTCTCTCGCTCCGGCGCGATGAGGTCGATCGTGACGCTCGTCGGAATCACCCTCCGCAGCAGCGGCACCAGGTCGTGGAGCACCGCGCTCACGTCGAGGTCGACGAGCGACAGCGCCTGCGCGCGGCTCATCGCGAGGAGCTGACGGGTGAGCGCCTGACCGCGCGACGCCACCTCGTCGATCGCCTCGAGCTCGACGCTCAGGTCGTCGGGGGTCTCGGCCGAGCGCGCGAGGCTCGTCGACGCGAGCACCACGGTGAGCAGGTTGTTGAAGTCGTGCGCCACGGAGCCCGCCAGCACGCCCACGCTCTCGAGCCGCTGGAGCCGCGCGAGGCGCCGATCGATCTCGCGGCGCTCACGCTCGACGCGGCGCGAGCGCTCCTCGACGAGGAGGCGGCTCACGGTGAGCGACACGATGCTCGCGAGGCCCATGAAGTGCGCGAGCATCTCGTCGGTGGGGGCGCGGCAGCCCTCGTCGCCGAAGGTGCCGATGCCGAGGGCGCCGCAGGCCTTGGTGAGCACGCGCAGCGGCACGTGGATGATCGTGCGGTTGCCGAGCATCTCGACGAAGTCCTTGTTCGTGCGGGCGTCGGTGCGAGCGTCGACGACCACGACGGGCACGGTCGCCGTCATCACCTCCTGGAGCAGCGCGTCGCCCGCGATGGGCACGGTGGTGACGCTGTCGTAGATTGACTCGCGCGAGGCGCCCGCCACGTCGACGATGCGCGCCACCGACGACTCCTCGGAGTCGATCACCGCGAACCAGATCGTGCGGTACCCCGAGCTCCGCTCGACCTCCGCGCGCGTGCGCTCGAAGAGCTCGTGCACGGTCCGCACGTCGAGGAGCTCGCGAGAGAAGCGAAAGAGCGCGGTGATCTCGGGGTCCTGCATGGCGCGATCATCGGCGCTCGGGGCGCGGCGTCGCAAGACACGGCGCGCGCTCGCGACGAGATCCCCGGTGTTTCGTCCGCGCACAGCGAAGCGCAGACGGAGGTCGTGTTCGCTCAGCCCTGGCGCGGTCCCCTCAGGCGCGCGCGGATCGCGCGGAGCATCTCGCGCTCGCGGGCGTAGTGGTAGCAGTCGCAGACGTTGAGGTCGCGCTCCCAGCGGCGCTCGTCGTCGGGGCGCGTCTCGGGGTGCATCTCGACGGAGAGCTCCCCGGCGCGGATCGAGAAGCGCCAGCGCTCGCGGGTGTGAAGATCTCCCATCTCGACGGGCGCGGTCACGGCCTCGACGACGCCCTCGTCGACGCCCGCGCGCACGACGCGGAGGCCCTGCGCGGCGACGGTCTCCTGCACGACGGCGAGGATCTGCGAGGGCGCGCTCTGCACCTGCGCGTGCGGTCTCACGTAGGCGACGGTGCCCGTGTAGCAACCCTGAATGGAAAGCAGCAGCGCGCACGACGCCACTGCACGGCGGAGCGTGTTGATCATGGGAATGTCGCCTCCGTCGATCGAGCGCAACGGGGCGCTGCGAAGCGCGGACGCCAACGCATGTGACCCCAGCGATCGATCGGTGACGGCACGTTGGGATGCGAGCGACCCCCGCGCGCGTTCACGAGGCTTCGTCGCATCCGCGCGATTGTCGGCCTCGTGACAGGGCCGCGCGGGCTCTGGTAGGTTCGCTGCCCGACGGAACGGGCGTTCAGGCTCCCGGAGCTCCGTCGCGCGCCCCGCGCCATGAAGATCCGCAAGCTCGAGCTCCAGGGATTCAAGTCGTTCGTCGACCGGACGGTGCTCACGTTCGAGCACGACGTGACGGCGATCGTGGGTCCCAACGGCTGCGGCAAGAGCAACACCGTCGACGCGATCCGCTGGTGCATGGGCGAGCAGTCGGCGCGCCACCTCCGCGGCAAGAGCATGGAGGACGTGATCTTCAACGGCTCCGACAGCCGTCCGCAGCACGGCTTCGCCGAGGTCACGCTCACCTTCGACAACGCCGACGGCCTCGCGCCCGCCGAGTACGCGGCCTACTCCGAGATCTCGGTCACGCGTCGCCTCGGGCGCGACGGCGCCAGCGACTACTTTCTCAACAAGACCCCCGTGCGCCTCATGGACGTGACCAACCTGTTCCTCGGGACGGGCGTCGGCACCAAGGCGTACTCGATCGTCGAGCAGGGTCGCGTCGGTCTCATCGTCACGTCGAAGCCCGAAGACCGCAGAGCGCTCTTCGAAGAGGCCGCGGGCATCACCCGCTTCAAGGCCCGTAAGAAGCAGGCCGAGAAGAAGATCGAGCTGACGCGGCAGAACCTCCTGCGCGTGAGCGACCTGCTCGCCGAGATCGAGAAGAGCCTCGTCTCGCTCAAGCGTCAGGCGCAGAAGGCCGAGCGCTACAAGGCCCTCCGCGCCGAGCAGCGCGACCTGGAGCTCTACCTCGCCAGCCACCGCTACCTCGAGCTCGTCGCGGTGCACGGTCAGACCCGCGTCGCCCACGCGCGCGCCGACGCCTCGCTCGAAGGCGTGAACGCCGCCCTCACGCGCGTCGACGCGGAGTCCGAGAGCGTGCGACGCGAGCTCTTCGACGCCGAGCGCGCGCTCGAGACCGCGCAGAACGCAGCGTACGCGGCCGACAACGAGGCCCGTCGCCTCGAAGGAGAGCTCCAGCGCTTGAGGGACGCCCTCGGGTCTGCGAGGCGCAGGGCCACCGACGCGCAGCGCGAGCTCGCCGAGGTGAGAGACTCCAGCGGATCGCTCGTCTCCGAGCGCGACGTGCTCGCGAAGGAGCTCGACACGGCCGCGCAGGTCGAGGCCGAAGAGATCGAGCGCCTCGCCGTCGCCGAAGAGCGACTGCGCGAGGTGAGGGAGCACCTCCTCGGCATCGACGCCGACCTCAAGGGCCACCGCGACGCCTCGCTCGCGGCCGAGAAAGCCCTCTCGACAGGAGAGGCCACGCGCCTCGGCGTCGGTCGACGTCTCCGCGAGAACGAGGAGCGCGTCGCGAAGCTGCGCGGAGAGTCTCGCGCCATCGAGCGCCGTCAGGCCGAGATCGCGAGAGACCGCGAAGGCGTCGAAGAGACCCTCGCGAGGCTGCGCCGTGAGCGCGACGAGATCAGCGCGCGAAAGACGGCCCTCGAAGCCGAGCAGGGGCCCCTGAGGGCCGAGCGCGAGCGCACCGAGCAGCGGCTCACCGAGGCGAGGCGTGACCGCGAGCGCGCCGCCGCGAGGCTCAACGCGCTGCGCGAAGTGGCGAAGCGACACGAGGGCGTGGGGCAGGGGACGCGCGTGATCCTCGACGGGAGAGATCCCGCGGTGCGAGGGCTCGTGGCCGATCAGCTCGGCGTGCGTGAGGACCTCGCGAAGGCCGTCGCCGCGGTGCTCGCAGACCGCTGGCAAGACGTGCTCGTGGCCTCCATCGACGACGGGATTCGCCTCGTCGAGAAGCTCCGCAACGACAAGAAGGGCCGCGCCGCGGTGATGGCCGACGGGTCACGCGCGCGCGCCTCGTCGACGCCGTCGCACCCGCCGCGTGAGGGCGTTCGCGGGATGCTCTTCGCGATGGTGGGCGGCGAGTCCGAGGTGCCCGAGGCGCTGTGGGACGCGCTCCGCCCCGTGGTGCTCGTCGACTCGCTCACGGCCGCGCGCGACGCGTGGCAGGCGATGTCGTCGAGCGACGTGCGCTATCGCTACGTCACGCCCGACGGCCAGGTCTTCGACGCCGACGGTCGCGTGGTGGGCGGCGTCCCCGAGGCTGCGGGCGCGGGTCTGCTCGCGACGCACGCGGAGATCAAGCAGCTCGAACCCAGGGTTGAAGCCCTCGACGGGATGCTCGAAGAGCTCACCGAGGCGCTTGATTCCGTGCGTTTGCGCGCGAAGCAGTCGGCCGAGGCCCTCGACGCTTCGAAGGCCGACCTCCACGCGCAGGACCTCGCCGTGGTCACCGTCGAACGCGACGCGCGGGCCCACGAGGCCGAGAGCGCGCAGGGCAACCTCCGTCACGCCGCCCTCACGCGCGAGCTCGAAGAGTGCGACCGCGTGATGCAGGAGACCCTCCGCGAAGACGCCGCGCTCGACCGCACCATCGAAGAGGCCCGTCAGCGCAGAGACCGCGCGCGCGAGGGCCTGATGACCGGCGAGGCGCAGGGGCAGGCGTGGCGCACCGAGGTCGACCGCGCGGCGGCGAGGGCCACGGACGCGAAGGTGATCGCGGCGCGCGCGAGGGAGCGGGCCACGGCGGCGCGCAACGCGGTGCATCGGTTGGAGCGCAGCGTCGAGGAGCTCAAGGTCCGCGGCGCGCGCCTCGAAGCGGAGCTCTCGCGGCTCGACACGACGGAGCGCGAGTCGGTGGCGCGCGACGAGGGGCTGCGCGAGGCGCTCGCGAAGGCCGTCGAGGGCGCCCACGAGCGGCAAGACGCGGTGACGAAATCGCGCGTGCGCTACGACGGACTGAAGAACGAGCTCGGCGGGCTCGAAGGGCAGACGCGCTCCATTCGACAGCGCAAGGAGAGCCTCGCGAAGGAGGTCACGGGGCTCGAGATGAAGGCCCGCGAAGAGACCCTCGCGATGGAGCACCTCGTCGAGACGGTGGCCGAGAAGCACAACGTCGCGCTGCCCAAGGTGGTGGTCGATTACCACCAGCGCCCGCTGCCGACGGAGGCCGATCGCAAGCGCGTCGACGAGCTCGCGAAGTCGATCGAGCGCCTCGGCGAGGTGAACCTCACGGCCATCGACGAGTACGCCGAGCAGGAGCGTCGCTCGAAGTTCTTCACCGACCAGAAGGACGACATCGAGCGCGCGCTCTCACAGCTCGAAGCGGCCATCGCGCAGATGAACCGCGAGTCGCGCAAGCGCTTCCGCGAGACCTTCGACGCGGTGAACGAGCACTTTCAGGCGCTCTTTCCGAGGCTCTTCCGCGGCGGCAAGGGGATGCTCCAGCTCACGCAGTCGGACGACCTGCTCGAAGCGGGCGTCGAGATCATCGCGCAGCCCCCGGGCAAGAAGCTCATCAACCTCGAGGCGATGTCGGGCGGCGAGAAGACCATGACCGCCGTCACGCTCCTCTTCGCGCTCTTCATGCATCGCCCGTCGCCCTTCTGCCTCCTCGACGAGATCGAGGCCGCGCTCGACGAGGCCAACGTGATCCGGCTCATCGAGCTCGTGCGCGACCTCACCGACCGCTCGCAGTTCATTCTCATCACGCACAACAAGCGGACGATGGCGATGGCCGACGTGCTCTACGGCGTCACCATGCAGGAGCCCGGCGTTTCGAAGCTCGTGAGCGTGAAGATCCGCAAGGACGCCGAGCGCCCCGCGGGCGCGCCCGCCACCGCAGCGGCAGGCTGAACCCGCGTATCGCAGGGGTTTTCAGGGCGTTCAGGTGGGGACGGGGGGCGCGTCGCTGAGGTCGCTGGCGTCGCTCGCGTCGCTGGCGCCCGCGTCGGTGGGGCACGCGCCCTCGGTCTCGCAGCCGTTGGCGACGTTGCCGTCACAGTCGCTGAAGCCCGACTCGCAGCTCGCGATGGTGCAGGCCCGCGCGGCGCAGCCCGAGACCGCGCGGGGCGCCGAGCACATGCGCCCGCAGGCGCCGCAGCTCGTGGCGGTCGTGGCGATGTTCACCTCGCAGCCGTTGGCCGGGTTCATGTCGCAGTCGGCGAAGCCCGCGGAGCACGCGATGCTGCACGCGCTCCCCGCGCAGACGGCGGAGGAGTTGGGCCCCACGGGGCACACGCGCCCGCAGACGCCGCAGTGCGTGGCCGTCACGCGGACGTCGGTCTCGCAGCCGTTGCCGTTGTCGGTGTCGCAGTTGCCGTAGCCCATGGTGCACGTGGGCCTGCACCCGCCGCCGACGCAGGTCGGGGTCCCGTTGGCGTAGCCGGGGCACACGTTGCCGCAGCGTCCGCAGTTCTCGGTGGCGTTGCTGAGCTCGACCTCGCAGCCGTCGGCCCGCACGCCGTTGCAGTCTCCGAAGGTGCCCGTGCAGGCGAGGGTGCACGACCCGCGAGAGCACGAGGGCGCGGCGTTGGTGGCGGCGGGGCACATGGTTCCGCAGCGTCCGCAGTTGGCGGTGCTGAGGTTGAGGTCGACCTCGCAGCCGTTGGAGACCACGCCGTCGCAGTCGCCGAAGCCCGCGTTGCACACGAACGAGCAGCGCCCCGCGGTGCACACGCCCATCGCGTTGGGGGCGTCACACGACGTGCCGCAGCCGCCGCAGTTGCGGCGGTCGTTCTGCGTGTTGGCCTCGCAGCCGTTGGTGCGCACGGCGTCGCAGTCGGCGAAGCCCGTGTTGCACGCGATGGTGCAGCTCCCGTCGGCGCAGGCGGGCATCGCGTTGGCGATGGAGCTGTCGACGACGCAGGCCCGCCCGCACGCGCCGCAGTTGGTGGGCGTGCGGCGCAGGTCGACCTCGCAGCCGTTGGTGGAGACCATGTCGCAGTCGCCGAAGTTCGCCGTGCATGCGAGGGCGCACGCGCCGGCCACGCAGGCCGCCGAGGCGTTGAGCGACGCGGGGCACACGTTGCGACAGCGGCCGCAGTTCTCGGCGCTCGCGCCGATGTTCACCTCGCAGCCGTTGGCGGCCATGCCGTCGCAGTCGGCGAAGCCCATGACGCAGGTGAGCGTCGGGTTGCAGCGCCCGGCCACGCAGGTGGCGACGGTGTTCGGCGCCGTCGCGGGGCACACGGTTCCGCAGCCGCCGCAGTTGCGCGTGTCGTTCATCAGGTCGACGCACGAGGCGTCGCACACCGAGGCGTCGCAGGGGGCCGCGTCGACCACGTCGGCGTCGCTCGCGTCGGTCACATCGCTGGCGTCGGTCACATCGCTGGCGTCGGTCACGTCGCTCGCGTCGGTGATGTCGCTCGCGTCGCTGGCGTCGGTGACGTCGCTCACGTCGGGCGTCGTGATGACCACGATGTCGATGGGCTCCGCGTCGGTGACGCGCGTGAGCACGGGGGGAGGGCCCGCGGAGTCCGTGCAACCCATCGACGAGGCCAGCGTGAGGCCCGCGAGGGCGCCGAGGAGCGAGGGGAGCGAGCCGCGAGCACGCGAGCGAAACGCACGAAAAGCCATGGGAGAAACGCTACACAACGCGGCGACGGTCTGTACAGCGCCTTGAAAGTATTCGCGCCGCACTCGCTCGCGGTGACAGAACCCAAGATGACCTTGCTGCGAGGGCCGCGGAGGGACGCTCGACGGGCGGAGGGTGTTTTACGCGCGGCGCGAACCGTGGTAGTGCCCGCGGCCTTCCCATGACCCCCCGAGAAAAGATTCGCAACATCGCCATCGTCGCGCACGTCGACCACGGCAAGACCACCCTCGTGGACCACATGCTCCGTCAGGCGGGCGTGTTCCGCGCCAACGAGGAGGTCGTCGAGCGCGTGATGGATTCGAACGACCTCGAGCGCGAGCGAGGGATCACCATCCTCGCGAAGAACACCTCGGTCCGTTACGGGGAGTACAAGCTCAACATCATCGACACCCCCGGCCACGCGGACTTCGGCGGCGAGGTCGAGCGCACGCTCATGATGGCCGACGGCGCGCTGCTGCTCGTCGACGCGGCGGAGGGCCCCCTCCCGCAGACCCGCTTCGTGCTGCGCAAGGCGCTCGCGAGGGGCTTTCCGGTGGTGGTGGTGATCAACAAGATCGACCGCCCCGACGCGCGCCCCGAGGAGGTGCTCAACGAGGTGTTCGACCTCTTCTGCGACCTCGAGGCGAGCGACGTGCAGGCCGACTTCCCGGTGCTCTACGCCATCGGGCGTCAGGGCCTCGCGAAGCACAAGCTCGAGGAGACGAGCACCAACCTCATCCCCCTCTTCGACACCATCGTCGCGCGCGTCCCGCCGCCCTCGGGCAACGTCGACGCGCCGCTCCGCATGATCGTCACGAGCCTCGACTACGACGACTACGTGGGCCGCCTCGCCATCGGCCGCATCGTCGACGGAACGCTCCGCGAAGGCGCGCGCGTCGTGGTCATGGGCGCCAAGGGTCAGGCCGAGGGCAAGATCGCCGCGCTCTTCACCTACGAGGGCCTCGCGCGCCGCCGCGCCGACGAGGCCGGCGCGGGCGAGAACGTCTCCATCGCGGGCATCGACGCCATCGAGATCGGCGACACCGTGGCCGACCCCGCGGACCCCAAGGCCCTCCCTCGCATCGAGGTCGAGGAGCCCACCATCAAGATGCGTTTCGGCGTGAACACCTCCCCCTTCGCGGGCAAGGAGGGCAAGTTCCTCACGTCGCGCCAGGTGCGCGAGCGCCTCATGCGCGAGGCCCGCAAGAACCCCGCGATCCGCGTCGAGGACACCGAGAGCGCCGACCAGTTTCTCGTCTACGGCCGCGGCGAGCTCGCCCTCGCGATCCTCGTCGAGACCATGCGCCGCGAGCTGTACGAGCTCTCGCTCGGCAACCCCGAGGTCGTCACCCGCGAGGTCGACGGCGTGCTCTCGGAGCCCGTCGAGCTCGTGATCGCCGACGTGCCCGACAGCCAGGTGGGCATCGTCACGCAGCGCCTCGGCGAGCGCCGCGGACAGATGGTCCGCATGAGCAACCCCGGCTTCGGCCGCGCCCGCGTGGAGTTCGAAGTCCCGTCGCGCGCGCTCATCGGGTTCCGCAGCGAGTTCCTCACTTCGACGCGCGGCCTGGGGCTCCTGCACACGGAGTTTCTGGGGTGGCGCCCCTGGGGCGGACCGATGCTCCGCCGCGCGAACGGGGCCCTCGTGGCCGACCGCGCGGGCGAGGCGACGCCCTACGCGCTCTTTCACCTCCAGCCCCGCGGTGAGTTCTTCGTCGGCCCCGGCGCGCCCGTGTACGAGGGCATGATCATCGGAGAGCACAACCGCCCGAACGACTCCGACGTGAACGCCGTCCGCGAGAAGAAGCTCACGAACGTGCGCAACCACGGCAAGGACGAGAACGTGATGCTCTATCCCCCGAAGGTGCTCACGGTCGAGACCGCGATGGAGTGGATCGACCGCGACGAGCTCGTCGAGGTGACGCCCCACACGGTCCGCGTCCGCAAGGCGGTTCTCGCGCAGACCAACCGCCCGCGCCGCACCGAGAACGAGAGCTGAATCTCGCTCCGCGTCGTCACCGCCCCGCGCGTGCGGGGCCGTGACCACGATCCCCCGACCTCAACGCTTCGAACCAAAAACAGCACCCTCGCGCCGAACCGCCGCGCTGCTTCCGACGAGGCCAAGACGCCTCGTGGGTCAGTGCAGCGGCGCTCGACGCGAGGACAACGTTCCCCGTGACTTCGCGCGAATCCCAAGCTGATCCGCGGGGGCGCCGAAGTCGGTCGCGCCCCACACCGCGCAAGAGTTTCAGAGCCGTGATGCCCCATTCTGTCTCGCGTTGGAGAGACGAGGCGATGACGCACCATTGCTCGGCGTGCCCGACGCACCCCCAACGGCGCATCGGTCACATCTTACTAATGTCTTCAGAACGACTTTTTTCAGGACTCGCGTCGATTTTTTTGCCCGCCCATCGAGACGTAGGAACCCTCATCGACAGGAGCGCTCGCGGCGGGGTACGGTGCGCCGGGCGACATGGCATCTGAAGCGAGCGGCGCGCTCGCACTCGAGGGAGAGACGATCCGCGACTTCGACCGGATGTACCGGGAGAACGTGGTGTACGTGCTCAAGACCTTGCGGCGCTTCGGCCTGCCGCGGCAGGCCTGCGAAGACCTCGCGCAGGACGTCTTCGAAGCCATGTTCCTCAAG
Source organism: Myxococcota bacterium (assembly GCA_052035985.1). Lineage (GTDB taxonomy): Bacteria > Myxococcota_A > Polyangia > Polyangiales > CAISKJ01. Next base: position 14,667 of record JBPOHC010001080.1, read on the forward strand.
GTGCTGTCGCTCACCCGCGAGGAGCGCCGCTCGCTACCCATCGCGCGGGCCTACCTCTTCGGCATCGCGTGGAAGCTGTTCTTGAACTACCAGCGCCACTCCTCGGTGACCCGGGAGACGCCCTTCCACGACATGCACGACGTCCCCATCGAGTCGGTGGCGCACAACCACGTGCTCGCGCGGGAGATGGCGCGCTTCCTTGATCACCTCTCGGCGCACGAGGTGGCGATCTTCGTTGGCTTCGAAGTCTTTGGGATGACCATCCCAGAGATGGCGCGCGATGTTGGTATGCCTGACCGCGACGTTTGGCGTACCCTCGCTGACGTCCGAGGACGTTTGCGTCGCACGTCACACACCCCCGAAGAGGAGTGATCACCGTGAACCCTGATGAGACACCGGGCTCCCCCGAGGACCTCCCGGCACCCTTGCCCGAGGCCGAGATCTTACGCGAAGGGGTCTCGCTCAGCGCCGACGAGGAGCAGTGGTTGAGAGACGCCTCAGGGCGTCTTCGAAAGCACTTCCGCGAGGCGCTCTACGGCGCCTACGCGCAGCTCGAAGAGGACGACCCGCTGGTGCGTCCGTCGTGGCCCGGCGGCCGTTGAGGCCGTCGGCGGCCGTTGTGGCCGTCGAGAGATCGCGGAGTCTGCCGAGTCTGCGGAGTACGAGGCGCTAGGGCGCGATCGCGCGGGGGCGGGGGCGTGAGAGGGCCTTGCGTAGCGCGGCCACGCAGCGGCGGTTCTCGTCGTGCGCGCCGATCGAGACGCGCACGTATCCTCGGCGGAGGTGGTGGCTCGCGAGCGAGCGGATGAAGAGCCCGTCTTGAAGGAGGCTCTGCACCACCGCGTCGGCCGACACGCCGGTCTCGTGGATGTCGAGGAGGATGAAGTTCCCGGCGCTCTCGAACACCTCGACGCCCGCGAGGCCGCCGAGCTCGCGGTGCAGGTACGCGCGCTCGGAGCGCAGCACCTCGCGCTGACGGCGGAACTCCTTGTGGTCGTCGAGCACCGCGATGGCCGCGGCGAGGGCCACCGTCGAGACGTTCCACGGGAGCTTCACGCGCGAGATGAGCCGCGCGACGGCCGCCGCCGCGATGCAGTAGCCCACGCGCAGCCCCGCGAGGCCGTACGCCTTCGAGAACGTCCGCAGCACCACGAGGTTGGGCTGCGTCGCGATCAGCGTCGCGACGGAGTCTCCATCATCGCCGAACTCCACATACGCCTCGTCGACCGCGACGGGGATGCCCAGGCGCAGCAGTCGGTTGAGCGCGCCGGGGGTCACCCTGCGACCCGTGGGGTTGTTGGGCGAGCACAGGAAGATGAGCTTCGTCCGCTCGGTCACGGCGCCGAGCACCGCGGGCACGTCGAGCGTGAGGTCGTCGCGCATCGGCACGATCACGGGCACGCCGCCGGCCACGCGCGTGCGCGACTCGTACATCGAGAACGTGGGGACGGCGACCACGACCTCCTCGCCGGGCGCCACGAAGGTGCGCACGAGCAGGTCGATGATCTCGCTCGACCCCGCGCCGAGCACGCAGCTCTCCTCGGTGAGCCCGCACTCCGCCGCGAGGCGCCTGCGGAGCTCACGCGACATCGCCGCGTCGGGGTATCGGTGGCCGCGCGCGAGGGCGGTCATCACGGCCTGCGTGACGTGGGCCGAGGGCGCGAAGGGGCTCTCGTTCGACATGAGCCGCGCGAAGCCGTCGCGGTGCCGCGCCTCGCGGTCGGCGAGCTGAAAGTGGTCCTCGCGGTAGGGGGCGGCGCCGCGCACCCACGAGGGCGTGAAGACCTCCATCGCCTCGGGGTCGATGGGGCCCTGCGAGCCCGGCTTGAGCGCGTCGAGGTCGTCGTCGAGGTCGTCGTCGAGGTCGTCGCCGAAGACGCGGAGCATGGCCTCGGCGCGGGCGTGCGCGGCGGGCGTGTCGACGTCGATCCAGCGGGCGTCGCCCACGTCGACGGTGACGAACTGGCCGCGCGCGGCGAGGGCGCGCACGCCGTCGGAGAGCGACGCGTCGCCGTTGCGGTCGAAGAGCCCGCGGAGCTCGCGCGAGAGCGCGTTGTTGATGCGGAAGATGCCCGTGTCGATGGCGTTGTAGTCGGCCAGCTCCTTCGCGATCGCCTGGATGGCGTGGCCCTGCACGCGCACCTTGGTGGCGTCGTCGAGGTCGAAGCAGCGCTCGATGTCGTAGTCGACGCCGAGCGCGCACGCGCCGTGGGGGAGCTCCGCGCGCACCAGGCGCCGCACGAGCTCGGGCGCCACGAGGTGGTCGCTCATGGTGAGCAGGCACTCGCGGTCGAGGAACTCCGCGGCCGAGAGGAGCGACACGCCGTTCGAGCGCTCCCACAAGGCGTTCTCGACGAAGGTCAGGGTCACGCCGAGCGCGTCGCCGACGGGCGTGAGGGCCTCGCGGATCTGGTCGCCCTCGAAGCCGATGACCACCACGACCTCGCGAATCCCCTCCTTCACCAGCGTGCGAAGGATGCGAAGAATAAGCGCCGTGCCCGCGACCGGGCGCAGCGGCTTGGGGAGCGCGTCACCCTGAGCCAGCCGAGAACCTCTGCCGGCCGCCAGGATGATGGCGCGATCGACCCTTCGCTTCGACATCTTGGGAAATTCCTCCGCAGACACCTGCACCTGCTTGCCGGTGCGAACACGCGGCCGTGTATCACGGGTGGCGTTTCGGTCGCAATTCTGCAATTGGACCGCGTCTTCGCGGCCCGCTATCCCCCCGCGAACAGCCTTCGCGCTGCGGCGAGGTCATCGAGGTCGTCGACCTCGCACCACCGCAGCGAAGACACCCTCGCGGCGCGCATCGCGAGCCCCGCCGCGATGAGGTCGTTGTAGACCTCCTCGTAGTACACGTCGCTGCGCCCCGCGTCGATCGCGGCCGCGAGCGCGCTTCGAAGCGAGGGCACCGCGCCCGCCGCGAAGCGCTCGACGCCGATCGACTCGCCCGCCGACGTCTGCGCCGCGAGGCCCTTGCCGAAGCGCGCGATGCGACCGTCGGTGACGTCGACCTTCATCGCCTCGTCGGGCGGCGTCTCGCCGTCTTCGATCGCGGCGCACGCGTCGCCTCCCTCCGCGAAGAGCGCGTCGAGCACGGCGCGTTCGAAGACGAGGTCTCCGTCGAGCTTCACCGCGTCGCGGCCGTCGGGCGCGAGGTCGAGGGCGCGGCGCAGCGAGACCACGTTCTGCGTCGTCGCGTAGTCGGGGTTGTGCGCGAAGCGTACGGGCAGCGGCGCGTCGCGCATGGCCTCGCGCACGGCGCCGTCGAGGTAGCCCGTCGAGACGATGAGCTCGGCGGCGCCGGCGTCGGCGAGCACGCGCGCGGCGCGGCCGAGCATGGTCTCGCGGCCCACGGAGACGAGGCACTTGGGGGCCGCGTCGGTGAGGGGCCTGAGGCGGCTCCCGACGCCCGCGGCGAGCACGATGGCGGTGAAAGGTGTCACGGCGAGGTCCCTTGAAAGAAGCGCTTCGAGGCCCGGCGCTGCGCGGGCACGAGGGCGAGGAGCGCGCCGTTGAAGAGCACGATGCGCGCGAGGATGTAGAGGTCGACGCGGTCGAGCATCATCGCGACGGAGAGCCCGAAGATGTGCGTGCCGATGCCGTAGAAGGTCCACGCGCGCATGAGCCCGCGCTGCTCGCGCTTGAAGCGCGCCGCGGTCTCGGGCGAGTACGCGGGCATGTCGCGGAAGCGCGTCGGGAGGTAGGGGTCGATCCAGTCGAAGAGCGCGCGCTGCCGGATGAGGTAGGGCCGCGCGATGATGAAGCGCAGCTTGTCGCCGGGAGACATTCGCTCACCGGCGCGCGCGTCCCACGCGGCCTCGACGTCTTCGGGGTCGTCGCCCTCCTTGCGGACGGGCTGCGTGAGGTGGAGGTACACGTTCTTGTAGTGGTCGTAGAGGATCGAGTGGACGATCCCCGTGAACACGGCCACCGCGCCGAGCGCGAGCCACAGGGCCGCGGGCATGTTCGCCACGGTGACGCCCGGGGGAGGGGGCGCGGGCGAGGGGCCTCCGACGCGCCACCACGCGTGCATGATCGCGGCGGGGAGCACGGCGGTCTGCACCACGGCGTCGACGGCGCCGTCGAGCATGCGGCCGAAGGAGGAGCTCGTCCCTCGCAGCCGCGCGAGCTGGCCGTCGGAGCAGTCGAAGACGGCCGAGAGGATGAAGAGCGCGCCCGCGAGCCCCATGCGCGGAGCTCCGAGCGCGAACGACGACCACGCCGCCGCGCCCGCGGCGATCCCCACGAACATCGAGACCCAGGTGAACTGGTCGGGCGTGACGGGGGTCGGATACGCCGCGCGGGTGATGACGTACGCGAGCGGTCGGTGGAGCGCGACGTCGATCACCTCCTCGACGTCGAGCGGCTTGAGCATCGCGCGAAAGCTGAGGTCGGGCATCGCGCGGCGAAGGGTTATCACACCCCGTCGAGGCGACGGAATCTCTCGCACTCTGAAGGAAAGCGCCGCGGGGGACTTTCGCGGCGCTGAGAGAGTGTGCGATCTTTGATGACTTTGGGGGGGCTCCATGAGTCGCGCGCCGTCGCGCGGCGGGAGCTGGAGAAATGCAGCATTCCTGACAGTGGATGTTCTTCTGCGCTTTCCTATGAAAGCCTCGAAGCAACCGTTAGAAATTCCGCTGCGGACCGTGATGTCATCGGCCGCACTGCAGGAGGCAACACCCATCGTGCCGCGTGTACGCACCCGTTCTTTTCGTTACCTGACGGCGCTCGTCGCGCTGGCGGGCGGCGCCCTCGCTCCCTCTGTCGCCAACGCGCAGACCGTGGGCTGGGCCCTCAACCGCTTCGACCCCTCGCCCGCGGGAGACGTGTTCTTCGCCGCGGAGCACCCGTGGTACGGCCACGGCCGCGACTTCTCGTTCCGCGCGGGGCTCGTCTTCGACTACGCCCACACCCCGCTGGTGCTGCGCGACGCGCGGGGCGGACAGGAGCAGGTCACCAACGTCGTGAGCGACATGCTCGTCGCCAACGTGCAAGCGGGCCTCGGCCTCTGGAACCGCGTCAACATCCACCTCTCGCTCCCGCTGTCGTTCTACCAGGACGGCGCGGCGGCCTCGGTGGGCGGCCTCGGCGCGGCCTCCTCCGCCGCCATCGGCGACCCCCGCATCGGCGTCCGCGTGCGCGCCCTCGGCGAGTCGGACCGCGACGCCTTCTCGCTGCACTTCGGCGCGCAGCTCTATTTCAACGCCGGCCTCTTCGGCGTGTCGCCGCACTCGAACGTCACCGACGACGGCTTCCGCGGGCGCATCAACGCCACCATCGCGGGCCGCGAGGGCCCCGTGCGCTGGAGCTTCTCGCTCGGCGCGCACCTCCGTCAGAACACGGTCACCGTGCTCGACACCACCATCGGCAACGACCTCTACGCCACCGCGGGCGTGGCCTACGTCGCCCTCGACGACCGGCTCTCCATCGGGCCGGAGCTCTGGGCGTCGACCGTTCTCGACAACGCCTTCGAGGGCAAGCACAACAACCTCGAAGGCACCCTCGGGGTGAACTACCTCATCGCCGATCTCATCCAGGTCGGCGCGGGCGTGGGCCCGGGCTTCTCCCGCGGCGCGGGCACGCCCGACTGGCGCGCGATCGCGCGTGTCGCCTACGCCCCGTCGGAGCGCGACACGGCCCCGCCGCCGACGCCCGACACCGACGGCGACGGCGTGCTCGACCCCGACGACGTGTGCCCCACGACGCCGCAGGGCGCGCACCCCGACCCCGCGCGCCTCGGGTGCCCCCTCGTCGACACCGACAGCGACGGCGTCTTCGACAACGAAGACCAGTGCGTCACCGAGCCCATGGGCGCCAACCCCGACCCGAACCGCCGCGGCTGCCCGCGTCGCGACGCCGACAGCGACGGCGTCTTCGACGACGAGGACCAGTGCGTCGACGTCCCGCAGGGCCCGAACCCCGACCCCGATCGCCGCGGATGCCCCGACGGTGACGACGACCACGACACCGTGCGCAACGCGCTCGACCAGTGCCGCGCCGTTCCGCAGGGGCCGCAGCCCGACCCGAACCGCGCGGGCTGCCCGCTCCCCGACCGCGACCATGACACCGTGCCCGACCCGACGGACCACTGCCCCGACGTGCCCGGCGTCCCCTCGACGAACCCCGAGCTCAACGGCTGCCCGAACCGCTTCGTCGTCGTCGACGGCACGGTGATCCGGCTTCTCCGCCCGGTGTTCTTCGCGACCAACCGCGACGTCATCCTCCCCGTGAGCGCCCCGGTGCTCACCGCCGTGGGCGACGTGCTCCGCGCCTCGGGCTGGATCCGCCGCATCCGCATCGAGGGACACACCGACGACGTCAACACCGACGAGTACAACCTCGACCTCTCGCAGCGCCGCGCCAACAACGTGATGCGCTGGCTCGTGCAGAACGGCATCGCCGCCGAGCGCCTCGAGGCCCGCGGCTTCGGTGAGTCTCGCCCCGAGCGCCCCATCGACGGCCTCACGGGCAACGCCCTCCGCGACGCGCGCGCCGCGAACCGCCGCGTGATGTTCATCGTCGTGGAGCCGAGCTACGACAGCTCGCAGGGCACCGTCACCGTCCCCGCGACGCCGCCCCCGACCGCCGCTCACTGACCGCGTCGGCGCTCCGTCGAGGGCGCCGCGACGATCACCCCCCTCCGCTCGCATCCCAACGTGCGCGCCGTGTGGTAGGAGACGCAACCTCAGCGCTCCGCCTCACGGCGCCTCGGCGTCGTTCGAACCCACATCCTACGCAGCCCTCGCGGACGCTCCGCGGCACCGACGGGACCCTCGCACCCACCCCATGCGTTCACCGCTCGTTCCCATCTTCTTCATCGTCGCCGTCGACGTCCTCGCGTTCACGCTGATCATTCCGCTCCTGCCCTTCTACGCCGAGCATTTCGGCGCGACGCCGAGGGAGGTGGGCTACCTCGCCTCGACCTTCGCGGTCTGCCAGCTCCTCGCGGGCCCGGTGCTCGGCGACCTCTCCGATCGCTACGGCCGCAAGCCCGTGCTCGCCCTCTCGCAGCTCGGCACCTTCGCGGGCTTCGTGGTGCTCGGCACGGCGAACTCCCTCGCCATGGTGTTCGCGTCGCGCATCCTCGACGGCGTGACCGCGGGCAACCTCTCGGTCGCCCAGGCCGCCATCGTCGACGTGACCCCGCCCGAGAAGCGCGCGCAGGGCTTCGCCGTCATCGGGATCGCCTTTGGAATGGGCTTTCTCGTCGGTCCCGCGATGTCGGCCTGGCTCGCGACGATCGACCTGCGGCTCCCCATCGCCTTCGCCGCGGGGCTCTCGCTCCTGAGCGTGGTGCTCACGGTGCTGATGCTCCCTGCGAAGACGGTGGCGACGCCCGCGCCCGAGGGCTCGTACCGCGGTGAGAAGGCTCCCGCGCCGCCGAAGCAGCGACGGCTGGGGCTCCTCGATTGGGGCTCCTATCGGTCGTACCTCGCGCGCCCCGCGCTGGCCTCGCGGCTCGCGCAGTACGTCTTGTTCTCGCTGTCGTTCATCACCTTCACCTCGGGCCTCGCGCTCTACGCCGAGCGCCGCTTCGTCACGGACGCAGGGAGGCCCTACGGCGTGCGCGAGGTGGGCTTCATGTTCGCCTACGCGGGCGTGCTCGGGCTCTTTCTGCAGGGCGGTCTCGTGGGGCGCCTCGTGGGTCGCTTCGGCGAGGCCGCGATGGTGCGCTTCGGCTTTCTCCTCCAGGGCGTCGGCTTCGCGATGCTCGCGTGGGCCCACTCGCTGCCGCTGCTGATCGTCGCCTCGACCATCTCGTCCATCGGGAACGCGCCGCTCAGGCCGGCGCTCACGAGCCTCATCACGCGCCGCGTCAGCGCCGACGAGCAGGGCCTCGTGCTCGGGCTCTCTCAGTCGCTCAACGCGCTCGCGCAGATCGTGGCGCCGCTCATCGCGGGGCTGCTCATCGCGCGGGGATCGCTCTCGGCGTGGGCGCTCTCGGCGGGGGCCTTCGCGCTGCTGGCGCTGGCGGTTCCGACGCGCGACGACGAGCGCGCCGCGTCAGCGACCGCGGCCGCGTAACCCCTCTGCGACCGCAGACAATGCGCTTGAACCCGCGATCGGATCGAATACCGTCGCGCGCCGTCATGGGCACCGAAGCGCTCGATTTCGACTCCATCGATTACGAAGGCTTCCACGCGGAGATCCGCAAGCTGCGCGAGGAGATCGACGCGTCGCTCACGGAGGCCGACGGCGCGCACCTCCAGAAGCTCGAGCGGTGGGGCCGCGCGTGCACCGCGGTGGGCCTCGCGACGGCGTGGATGGGCCCCAACCCCGTGAGCGCCGTGGCCCTCGCGCTCGGTCGCAGCACGCGCTGGGGGCTCATGCACCACTGCGGTCACCGCGGCTACGACAAGGTGCCGGGCATCCCGCGGAGGTACCACAGCAAGACCTTCGCGCGCGGATGGCGCCGCATGCTCGACTGGCCCGACTGGATGACGCCCGAGGCGTGGATCTACGAGCACAACATCCTGCACCACCAGTTCACGGGCGAGGTGCGCGACCCCGACCTCATCGAGCGCAACGCCGAGTACGTGCGGGATTCGAAGCTCCCGATGTGGGCGCGCAGGGCCCTCGTGGCGGGCCTCTCGCTCACGTGGAAGCCCGTGTACTACGCGCCCAACACGATGCGCGTGTGGCTCGGTCGGCACGATGCGCGGGCCAACAACGAGGAGCCCAAGGCGCCGTGGGGGCTCTTTCTCAAGCGCTGCGTCGGGCCCTACGTGGGGATGCAGTTCGTCGCGCTGCCGCTCGCGTACAGCTTTCTCGGCCCGCTCGCCGTGGGGAGCGCGCTCGCGAACTCGCTCGCGGCGGAGCTGCTCACGAACCTGCACACGTTCACCGTCGTGGGGCCCAACCACGCGGGCGACGACATGTACCGCTTCGATTCGCGGCCCGCGAGCAAGGGCGAGTACTTCGTGCGGCAGGTCATCGGCTCGGTGAACTTCGCCACGGGCAGCGACCTGAACGACTGGCTGCACATGTGGCTCAACTACCAGATCGAGCACCACCTCTTTCCCGACGTGCCGATCTCGGCGCTCCAGCGCGTGCAGCCGAAGGTGAAGGCCCTCTGCGAGCGCTTCGGGCTGCCCTACGTGCAGCAGTCGGTGTTCACGCGCGTGCGCAAGATGGCGCGGATCTTCACGGGCGAGGAGACCATGCGACGCGCGGCGCCGAGGGCGCGCAAGCGCGCGGACCGCGCCGCCGACGAGGCCGCGGTGATCGAGGCGACGGTGGCGGCCGAGGCCGTCGAGGGAATCGCGTAGCGCGAGGAGAGGGCTCAACCCGATGGCACAGCTCGACGTAGGCGACGCGGCACCGGACTTCGAACTCGAGCGCGACGGCGGTGAGAGAGTGCGGCTCTCGTCGCTGCGAGGCTCCACCGTGGTGCTGTTCTTCTATCCGAAGGACAACACCCCCGGCTGCACGCTCGAGGCGCGCGGCTTCTCGCAGGCCGCGTCGCGCTTCGCGAGCGCGGGCGTGAAGGTGTTCGGCGTGTCGAGAGACTCTGTGGCGAGCCACTGCCGCTTTCGCGACAAGTACGGCCTCGCGGTGCCGCTCCTCAGCGATTGCTCGCTCGACGTGCATCGCGCGTACGGCGTGTGGGGCGAGAAGATGATGTACGGCCGCAAGGTCGAGGGCACCGTGCGCAGCACCTTCGTCGTCGGCCCCGACGGCGCGCTCAAGGCGGTGCATCGCGGCGTGAAGGTCGATGGACACGTCGACAAGCTCCTCGCGGCGCTCACGACGGACGCCACGCCGCTCGGTCCGCTCGCAGATCCGCCCGCAGAGAAGCCCGCTGCGACGAAGCCCACGGCGGCGAAGAAACCGGCGACCGTGAGGACGCCGGGCACGAAGCCCGCTGCGAAGAAGAGGCCCGCCGCGAAGAGTTGACCCCGCGCCGTCGAGGCGACGTATGCTCGCGCGCTGCGATGCGACGACGCGCGATGCTTCTCTCCGGGGCGCTCCTCACGATGGCCTGCGGGACGATCTTTCCGCGGTATCAGGCCGCGACGCGGCCGCCGCCGCAGGGCATGGTCGAGAGCGGGGCGCTGCGCGCGCCGCCCGAGAATCTCCGTCGGCTGGAGGTGGTCTCGGCCGAGCTCCCGCCGAGCCGGCCGGACGGACGCACCTGGGACGACGACGGCGACCCCGACCTCTACGTGGTGATCTACCGCGACGGGCAGGAGATCTATCGCGCGCCCCCGGTTCGCAACTCGCTCCGCCCGCGATGGACCAACGCGGGCTTCACTGCGCGCCTCGATGCCCACGCGCGCTTCAGGATCGAGCTCCGCGACGACGACCCGCCCCTCGACGAGCTCGTCGCGGAGACGCACTTCACGGGCGTTCCGACGGGGGCCATCGACGGGAGCAACATCCAGCTCAGCCTCGAAGGCCCGGCCTCGCTGATGATCCGTTCGACCGCGCCCGCGCCGCTCCTCGGGATGGGCATCGAGTACGAGGTGCACGAGAGCTATCTGCGCGTGCTCGCGGTCGAAGGGGCGTCGTCGGCAGCGGCCGCGGGGCTCCAGGTGGGCGACCGCATCGTCGCCATCGACCGCCAGACCGTCGAGTCGCTCGGCGAGGTGGGCGCCCGTCAGGCCATGGACCGCGGGTCGGTGCGACAGGTCCAGCTCACGGTCGAGCGCGAGGGGCGGCCCATGTTCGTGGTAGACGTGCGACTCGACGCGGTATATCCGGCCCGGTAGCGGCATCTCACTGGTCGGCACCAACGGTCTCGGCCCTGCTGTGTGGGACTTCACGTCGGCGGGTGATGCACCGCCGGACCGCGACGGGCCATCGGAGTGACTCGATGAACAGGATCGTCTCTCGTGGGTGGTCGTTGGGCGTGGCGCTGACGGCGACGCTCGCGCCCTTGACGGCGTGGGCGCAGGTGACGCCGGGCACCGACACGAACTTCGACGCGCAGGTGTACTGGCCCATGGCGGGCCCCGGCGAGCACATCGCGGCGCGCAGCTCGACCATCTCGCCGTCGGGCGCGGTGGGCTTCGGGCTCGTCGCGGGCTTCATGCGTCAGCCGCTGCTGCTGCGGCCCGCGGGCGCGTCGCAGTCGAGCGCCGCGATCGACTGGGCGGTCACCACCGACTTTCTCTGGAACGTCGGGATCTGGCGGCGTTTTCAGGTGAGCGCGGCGATCCCCGTGGTGGTGGCCCAGTCGGGCGACGGCTCGACGCCGGTGCTCGGAAGGGCGGGCGCGGTGCTCACCGACACGGCCCTGCGCGACCTCCGCGTCGAGGCGTCGTGGGCGATCATGCAGCGCGAGCGACTCGTCGACGCGACGGGCCTCGGGCTCAGGCTCGACCTCGGCATGGCGCTGCCCTTCGGCGACGAGAAGGGCTTCAACTCCGCGGGGGGCTTCACCTTCGCGCCGACCTTCGTGGCCGACTACCGGCTCCCGCTGCTCACGTTCACCGTGAACGCCGGGGCGCGGCTGCGAGAGACGCGACGCTTCGCCGACATCGCCGTGGGCAACGCGCTCGTGGCTGCTGCGGCCGTCGCGGTGCGGCCCTCGCGCACGTCGCGCCTGAACGTCTCGTTCGACTACCACGGCACGATCGGCCTCGCGGGAGACGGCACCTACAAGAGCCCCTCGACGCATGAGGTCTTCGTCGGCGCGCGCTACGCGACCGACGCCGCGCACGACGTCGAGGTCATCGCGGGCGCCGCGGTGGGCTTCGGCGGCGACGCCACGACGCCAGGGTGGCGCGGGCTCCTCGGGCTCTCGTACGCGCCACGCGGCAACGACACCGACCACGACGGCGTGGTCGACGCCGACGACCGCTGCATCGACAGCGCCGAGGACCGCGACGACTTCGAAGACGACGACGGCTGCCCCGACCTCGACAACGACAACGACAACGTCCCCGACGCCGCCGACCGCTGCCCCACGGAGCCCGAAGACGCGGACAACTATCAGGACGACGACGGCTGCCCCGACGACGACAACGACAGCGACGGCGTGAGCGACAGCGACGACGAGTGTCCGCTCGCCGCGTCGGGAGAGCACCCCGACTCGGGCCGCAACGGATGCCCGACGCCCGACACGGACAGCGACGGCGTGCTCGATCCCGACGACCGCTGCGTCGACACGGCGGCGGGTCCGAGGCCCGACCCCGACCGCGCCGGATGCCCGACGCCTGACGACGACAACGACGGCGTCGCCAACCGCGAAGACGCGTGCCCCAACGTGCCCGCGGGCGATCATCCCGACCGATGGCGTCCTGGCTGCGCGGACCCCGACGTCGATCGCGATGGTGTGACCGGCGACAACGACCGCTGCCCCGATCAGGCCGAGACGATCAACGGCGTGACCGACGCCGACGGCTGCCCCGACACGGGCGCCGAGGTCGTGACCTGGGACGCGTCGGGCGACGTGATCCGCTTCGGTCGCCCCGTGGTGCTCGCGGCGCGTTCGCAGTCGCTCTCGCCGCTCGCGCTCCCGCTCGTGGTGCAGGCCGCGCAGCGCGTCCGTGCGCGTGGCAACGAGGTGGGGCGCGTGTTCGTCGAGGTGATGCCCGGCGTCGGAGCGCCCGCGCAGTCTGAGGCGACGCGGCTCGCGGGGGTCGTGCGCGACGTGTTCATCGCGCAGCGCATCCCGTCGAGGAACATCGTCGCGCAGGCCGCGACGCGTCCGACCGCGCAGAGGCCGCAGCCCGGCGTCGCCGCGCGCCCGGTGGTCATCACGGTGGGGTCGCTCATCGTCCGCGTGGAGCGCAGGACCGCGCCGTCGGCGCCCGCAGCGACTCCGCCCGCAACGCCCGCAGCGACGACGCCCGCAGCGACGACGCCCGCAGCGACCACGCCCGCAACGCCCGCAGCGACGACGCCCGCAGCGACCACGCCCGCAGCGACCACGCCCGCAGCGACCGCGCCCGCGACGCCCGCAGCAACCACGCCCGCGCAGTAGCGCGTCGCGCCTTCGATTCAACGCATCGCCGTGTCTGCGCGCTCTCAATCGCCCGTCGCGCGAGGGAGTCGTTGACACTGCGTCGCAGCCACAACGAAGATCGCCGCATGCGATCTCTCCTCGCGTTCTCGCTCGTCTCTCTCCTCGCGTGCTCGCCCAAGGGCGTCTCGACGGGGACGCCCGCCGACGCAGGAGAGGACGACGCGGTGACGCCCACGGATCTCGGCGCCCCCGATGTCACGCCTGATGTTCCGTCGGTCTCGATGGACGCGCCGGCCGACTCCGCTGTCGGGTGTCGCAGCGCCGCCGACTGTCCCACCGGGCAGAGCTGCTCGTCGGTCCTCCGCGGCTGCGTGGAGTGTGTCGCCGACGCCGAGTGCCCGACCGCGCGCCCCGTGTGTCGCGGCGGCGCCTGCGTCGCGCGGACCGTGTGCGAGTCGTCGCGCATGTGTCCCGGCGGCGTGTGCGATCCCGCGTCGCAGAGCTGCGTCACCTGCGCGGGCGACGTCGACTGCAACGCCGGTGAGCGGTGCGTCGCCCACACGTGCATCGCGACGGTGGCGTGCCGCTCGTCGGTGCAGTGCAGCGCGCTCAACATGGTCTGCGACACCGTGGCGGGGCGCTGCGTCGACTGCGTGACCGACGCCGACTGCGGCACGGGCGCGTTCTGTTCGACCGGGGGCGTGTGCCGCGCGCGCGTGTGCGTGCCTTCGAGCGCGACCTGCGCCGACGCGATGACCGTGCGGACCTGCGACGCGCGCGGATCGATGACCACCACGATGCCCTGCCCCTCGGGTCAGTCGTGCACGTCGGGCCGCTGCGCGATGCGCGCGTGCACGCCTGGAACGTCGGAGTGCGTGGGCACCACGGGCACGCGCCGCTGCAACGCCGACGGCCAGGGCTACGCGCCCATGACGGCGTGCGCCGCGGGTCAGGTGTGCTCCTCGGGGTCGTGCGTGACCGGCGCCTGCGCGCCGGGGTCGAACTCCGGCTGCGCCGACGCGTCGAGCGTTCGCGTCTGCAACGACGACGGGCTCGGGTTTCACAACGTCGCGTGCCCGATCCGCACCAACGCGCCCGCGGCGTGCGTGGGCGGAGGCTGCGCGCTCGTCTGCACGTCGGGCTTCGGCGACTGCGACGGCGTCGCGGCGACCGGCTGCGAGGCGTCGCTCCGCTCGTCGATCGTCAACTGCGGCTCGTGCGGGCGCGCGTGCCCCGCGGGTCAGATCTGCTCGAGCGGCGTGTGCACCACGACGTCGACGGGCGTGTGTCCTTCGAGCTGCTCGAGCAACGCCCAGTGCGCGCCCTGCGCGATGGCGGGCGACACGGGCAACTTCTGCTGCATCTCGGGCCTCTGCCTCTACATGACGGGCGCATGCGGAACGACGCCCGTCGACGCGCCCATCGCGGGCGACGCCGTCACCGACACGGGCGGCCCCGTCGACAGCGGGGCGGCGCTTGACACCAGCGGCCTCGACGTCGGCGGGCCGTGATCTCCCGCTGAGCGGAATGCGTCGCGCGTCTCGTGGCGGTAGCCACGGCGCACGGTCGCGTCATATCCTCCGCCGCGATCATGCAGAACCTCTCGCGGTCGTTGAAGGTCGGGGCGCTGCTCATCGCCGCGGCCGTCGCGGCGGTGGTGCTGTGGCGCACGCTGTTTCAGCGCAGCGCCGCGGCGGGGACCTACTCCGTGTACGCGGTCTTTCACGACGCGACGGGGCTCGTCCCGCGGTCGAGGGTGCTCACGGCGGGCATCGCGATCGGTGAGATCGAGCGCATCCGGCTGGTCAACGGCCAGGCCCGCATCGACGTGCGCGTCAACGGCGACGTGGCCCTCTTTCGCAACGCCACCGTCGCGCGCAAGGCCGTCTCCGTGCTCGGCGAGTACCTCCTCGTCGTGACGCCGGGCTCGGCGGACAACACGCGTCTGCGCCCGGGCGACCGCATCCCCAACGTGCTCGAAGGGTCGTCGACGGACCAGATCATGGAGAACGTCGCGGCCATCACCGAGCGCGTGCGGCAGGTCTCTGACCGCGTCGCCGCCGCGCTCGGCACGCAGGACGCGAGCGATGACCTCCGCAACACGCTTCGAAACGTGGCGCAGCTCTCGGCGGAGGTGAACCGCGCCGTCGCGGCCAACACCGAGTCGCTCACGCACACCATCCAGAACGTCGACCGGCTCACCACGCAGTCGGGCCCCGACCTCCAGGCCACGCTCTCGAACCTCCGCGACTCGACCGAGCGACTCTCGCAGATCCTCGGGCGCGGACAGAACCGCGACGACAACACGGTGAACAACGTCCAGGAGGCGGCGCACAACATCGCCGAAGCGACGCGTGACCTCCGAGAGGCCCTCCAGCACGTGAACAGCACCGCCGCGGGCATCGATCGCGGCGAGGGGACCGTGGGTCGGCTGCTCCGCGACGAGACGCTCATCGACGAGGTGCAGGGCGCCGCGCAGAGCGTGGGCGACCTCGTGGGACCCATCGCGCGTTTGCAGACCATCGTGGGTCTGCGCAGCGAGTATCAGTTCATCTCGAACACGCTGCGGAGCTACGTCGAGGTGAGGCTCCAGCCGCGCGAGGACAAGTACTACCTCCTCGAGATCGTGCAGGACCCGCGCGGCGTCACGCGCAACGAGACCGAGGTCACCGACTCGACGGACCCCATGCAGACGCCGCACGTGCGCACCGTGCGACGGATCACCACCGACGGATTTCGCTTCTCGGTGATGTTCGCGCGGCGCTTCGGGCCCGCGACCTTTCGCTTCGGCATCAAGGAGTCGACGGGTGGCTTCGGCGTCGACCTGCCCCTGCTCGACGACGCGCTCGAGATCCGCACCGACCTCTTCAACTTCGGCGAGGACATCGCCCCCCGCCTGAGGATCACCGCGGCCTACGAGATCCTGCGGCGCGCGTGGATCATCGGCGGCGTCGACGACGTGTTCAACCCCGACCGCTTCGACTACTTTCTCGGCGCCCAGCTCCGCTTCAACGACGAGGACCTCAAGTCGATCCTGCCCTTCGCGAGCGGGCTCACGGGCGGCGCCAGCAGCGGACGGTAGCGACCCTCACGATGCCCCTCTACGACGTTCGAAACCTCTCGCGACGCTACGGCGCCGGTGGTCGCGTCGCCCTCGACGGACTCTCGCTCACCATCGACCGCGGCGAGCTCGTCGCCATCCTCGGCACCTCGGGGAGCGGAAAGAGCACGCTGCTCCACGTGCTCGGCGCGCTCGATCGCGACTACACGGGGGAGGTCGTCCTCGACGGTCGCGAGCTTCGATCGCTCTCTGATCGCGAGGCCGCGGCGCTGCGGCAGCGCATGATGGGCTTCGTGTTCCAGAGCTTTCACCTCGTGCCGACGTGGCGCGTGCGGCAGAACGTGGCGCTCCCCGCGAGCTTCGCGCCGGAGCCCGTGAAAGACCTCGACCGACGCGTCGAAGAGGCCCTCGCGCGCGTGGGCCTCGCGGGCCGCGGAGACGACCTCCCCACGGCGCTCTCGGGCGGTCAGCGGCAGCGCGTGGCGATCGCGAGGGCCCTCCTCATGCGACCGCCCGTTCTCCTCTGCGACGAGCCCACGGGGAGCCTCGACCTCGAGACCGGCGCGTCGATCCTTTCGCTCTTCGAATCGCTGCACCGCGAGGGAGGATTCACGATCGTGCTGGTGACCCACGAGGAGCGCGCGACGGCCATCGCCCGCCGCGTCGTTCGCATCGAAGACGGCCGCGTCGTCGAAGATCGCACGCAGACCCCTCCCGCGGTGACGACGTGAGAGCGCGTGCCCTCGCGGAGCTCATCACGCGCGACCTCTCGCGCTCGCTGCGCACGTTCTCCGTGGCCGCCGTGGGGATCACCGTGGGCGTCGCGACGCTCGCGTTCTTTCTCGCGCTCTCGGCGGGGATGCGCGAGGTCGTGCTCGGGCGGATCTTTCCCCTCGATCGCGTGGAGGTGATTCCCCCCGAGAGCAGCGTCGGGAGCGTGCTCTCGGTGCTCGGCGCGAGCGCCCCGGGGATCGATCCCTCACAGGTCACCGCGCTTCGGCGCGTCGCGGGCGTGCGCGCGGTGCTCCCTCGGATGCGCTTCGCGTTCCCCACCTCGGGTCGCGGCGGACGGGCCATCTTCGGTCGCGACGTGGGCGCGGGTGAGATCCCTGCCGACGGCGTCGACGCTGCGCTCGTGCGCGCCGACCTCGCTGCGGGCGTCGACTTCAGCGACAACGACGGACGCTCGTCGCACCAGACCTGCGCCTCGACGACGGACTGCGCGCGCGGCGAGTTCTGTGTTTTTCCTCGGATTCCAGGGGCGAACGTGCCGCCGCAGCAGGGCCAGTGCACGCTGCCCATTCCCGTCGTGGTGTCGCCGTACCTCGTCGAGGTCTTCGATGGCGTGATCGCGCCGTCGCACCACCTCCCGCGCCTCGGCGGCGTGCTCCTCGCGCAAGCCGAAGGGCTCATCCTCGAGTGGGACCTCGGCCGCGCGGGCCTCGGCGGCGCGCGTCAGGGCACGCCGCGGAGGGTCTACGCGAAGCTCGTGGGCATCTCTCGCCGCGCGATGGACCTCGGGATCACCGTCCCCCTCGACGTCGCGCGGAGGCTCAACCGCGAGTACGCGGGCGAGGCCGCCGCGGAGACCTATTCGAGCGTCGAGGTGTACCTCCGCGACCCCGCCGAGCTCACGCGCGTGAGCGGCGAGATCCGCGCGCAGGGACTCGAGATCCGCACGAGCGGCGCCGAGCAGATGGGGCTGCTGGTCACAGCGATCACGGTGATTCTCACGCTGGCGAGCGTCATCACGGTGATCGTCGCGGCGCTCAACATCGCGCACGTGTTCCTCACGCTCATCACCGAGCGGCGCGGCGAGATCGGGCTGATGCGCGCGCTCGGCGCCACGCGCGGTGACGTGCGCGCGATGGTGCTCGGTCAGTCGCTCGCGCTGGGCCTCCTGGCCTCGGTCGGAGGCATGGCGATCGCCCGAATCGCAGCGCTCATCTGCGATCACCTGGCGCGCACGAGGCTGCCGCCGTTCCCCTTCAAGCCCGACGTGTGGTTCGTGTTCTCGCCGGGGCTCGTGGCCTCGGTGTGTGCGTTCGGTGTGGGCGCGTGCGTGCTCTCGGCGCTCGTTCCGGCTTCGCGCGCCGCGAGGGTCGAGCCCGCGTCTGCGCTCTCTGGTGGCGTGTAGCGTCGCGCGTGTACGCTCGGCGCGCGGCGCCGCGGGGTGCCGAAGGAGTGTCTCGATGAAGCGCCCGTCCCTCGTCGGCTGCTGCCTCGCGCTCGCGTCATTCGGGTGTCACCGCGCGTCGCCTGGCGCGCCGTCGAGCGCGCTCGCTCCCTCGCGTGAGGTCGCTCCGTCGGGCGAGCGCGTCGAGATCCCTGCGCCGCAGCGAAACGCGCCGACGTTGCGCATCGCCGAAGAAGACGGCGTCGTTCGAATGGTCGCGGGCCCGCTCCGCTACGAGCTGCGAGGACGCGCGCGCTCGATCGCCGACGAGGTGACCCCGTGGCCCATCGCGTTCGCGCGCAGAGCCTCGCGCGGATGGCTCTTCGTCACCACGCACGCGCAGGTGTACGCGAGCCCCACGTTCACCGGGCACCTCACGCCGCTGCGCGCGTTCGGCTGCGAGGCCGACGACGCCGCGCCGCACGCGCCGCGACACAGCGCGGGAGCGCCTCGCGCCGAGCCTGTTCGAACGGAGCGTCCCCCGTTCGAACTGCCCGTCGCGTTCGAGAGCGAGGGCCGCGCGGTGCTTCGGGCGCCCGACGGTGCGCTCTACAGCTCCGACGGCGCGACGCTCGACGAGGTGACCATCCCCGAGGCCGTCGCCGTCGCGTGGAGCGGACGTCGTGGCGCGGCGATCGCGGGGCTCCGCACGCTTCGATACACGGGCGATGACGGCGCCACGTGGCGCGACGTCTCCCTCGACGACGCGGCGCCGCTCGGCGTGGCGGGCGAGGGCGCCGCGCTCTTCGTCTACACCTCCGCAGGCTGGCGGGAGATCGACGCGAACGGCGCGCTGACGACCCCCACGAGGAGGCCCCGCTTCGTACGCGAGCAGACCTTCGAGACCGAGTCCGCGAACCGTCTCGGACCCGAGCTCCAGGCCGCCTACTTTCGCGCGCCGTCGCCGCCCGATCGATGCCCCGCGCAGAGAGCGCCCGGCGCCGCGTGGAGCCCGCCTCGCTTCGTGGGCGTGATGCCCACCCGTCAGGGCGAGATCACCTATCCGCAGGGGCGCATCGCGCCTCTCGGAACACCGCGCGGGAGGGCCTTCGCAGACACCTCGGCGGTGCCCGCGTTGGTGAGCGTGACGCGCCCCGATCACCCGCAGCCCGGACACCCCGTGACGCTCGTCTGGCGCGGCGAAGACCTCCGCGGCGCCTTCGTCGGACGCGCGCAAACCGCTGCGCCCGTCGAGATTCCCGTCACTTCGAAGTGGACGCTCGTGGCCGCCGCGCGGTCGGGGCTCCTCTTCGCGATCGAGGCGCTCGCGCCGGGCCAGCGCGCGCAGACGCCCGTCGCGACCGCCGACGAGAGCGCCGCCGCGGCGCCCGTCGCGAGCACCTCGCGTGACCTCTTCTGGTTCTCATCAACGGGCGTCCGACGCGTCGCGCTCCCTCGCGTCGTCGACGGCGGATCGCTGCGCGCGGTGAACACCGACGACGGCGGCGTGGTCGTGCTCGCGCTCACCGACGCAGACCCCTCGGCCGACGCGGTGGAGCCCCCGCCCGAGCCTCCCCTCGCGACGCTCGTCGTTGCACTGAAGCTCGGCCCCGGCGGCGTAGAGCTCGCGCGTCGCACGGTGACGCTCTCGCTCGCCACGCGTCAGCTCGTGGGCGTCGGTCACGTGGGCGCCGCGTGGGGCGTCGTCGCAGCGGACCGCGTACACCCCGGCAACTACGCGCTCACGCCCTTCGAAGGCCCCGAGCAGGAGTTGGGAACGTGGGGCCTCGACGGCCTGCCGAGGCCGTGCGGCGCGAGGGCTGCGGGCGTCGCGACGATCGATGTGGTGCGCGGCGGCGACAGCGACGACGAGCGCGAGCGCGACGTGCTCGCCGTCACCATCGGCCCGCAGGGCGACGGACCCGACTTCGCCGAGGGGCGCGTGGTCACCTTCGAACGAACCGGCGAGACGACCTGTCTGCGCCGCATGTGGGGCGTGCAGCGCGTTCAGAGCTACACCGACGCGGATCACACCGGCAGCGAAGACGTGGGTGACGCGTGGGGCGCCGTGCGGCTCAACGCGCGCGGTCGCGGGCTCGCGGGCGCCTACGACACGGGCGCGCGCATCGCGACGGCCTCGGTGACCCTGGCCGCCGCGGTGCCCTTCGCGCAAGACATCTGAGCGGAAGACGCTACGCGGCGCGCGCTTCGGCGAGGAGGCGCTCGATCTCGCGCAGCGTCTCGACGTCGTCGCCCACCATCGCCTTCATCGACTGGATGCGCTTGCACACGATGTCTGCGATGCGCGTCTCGAGCGTGTCGTCGGCGTAGGCCCAGTAGACCTGCGCGAAGCGTCCGTCGCGGTGACAGCGGCCCTCGATCTGCGCCATCTGAATCGCAGACCACCGCAGGTCGTGGATGACCTCGGAGCGCGGCACATCGTTGTGCTCGCCCTGGTGCAGCGAGATTCCCTCCTCCATCGTGAAGAAGATGACCTTCGCCTCGCCCTTCTGAAAGCGCATGCGCTCGGCCTCACGCTCGACCGCGCCCATGCGGCCGTGGAGCGTCGCGCACTCGACGCCGTCGCGCGAGAGGTCTTCGCGCAGCGCCTCGAGCGTCTCGATGAAGGCCACCGAGACGCCCACCTGATGACCGTTCTCCAGCAGTTCGCGCACGAGCTCCGCGGTGCCCTCCACGCGCAGCAGCGAGGCTTTTTGACGGAAGCGCAGCGTCGCCGCCAGGGCGCCCCGCGGGTTCTTGCCCGACGGCGCGAGGTCGAGGGCCTCGCGGAACTCCGTCCACGCCTGCTCGTAGCGCTCGCGCGCGCTCGCATCGAGCTCGATGGGCGTGAGGATTCGGTTGATCTCGGGCCACCCCGCGATGTCCTCGGGGCGTCGTCGCAGGCCCGCGGGGGCGCGTCCGTCGAAGAGCAGCGCGCGCACCTTCTCGCAGTCGCGGCGATCGCCGCGCCAGTCCCACTTGCCGAAGGCGCCGCGCGTGACGCCGAGGCCCTGATCGGCGCACCACTGCTCGAAGTCCTTGAGGTCGCCCGCGCGGGCGCCCGTGAGCTTCGCGAGGAGCGGCGCGAGGTACGAGAGCTCGAGCGGGTTCTGCCCCGCGGTGGCCGAGAGCCAGAGCGCGAAGCCGGCCTTCGCGTTGATCTTCGCGGCGAACTTCGAACGGGCGGCCGTGGGGTTCTTGCAGCGGTGGCTCTCGTCCCAGATCACCGCGTCGAACTCCGGCGCCGCCCCCGCCCGCGCGAGGCCCTTCTTCGAACGGACCCGCTTGCGCGCGTCGGCGCTCACCTCGAAGAGCTTGCCGATGCGGTCGTAGTTGAGGATCACCGCCTCGCGCCCGCCGTCGCCCGCGGCCTCGATCGTGCGGCGCCAGTGGGCCACCACCGCGAGCGGGCACACGATGAGAATGCGCTCGACCTTCGGCAGCTCGCGCACCGCCACCCACGCGGAGAGCGTCTTGCCGAGCCCGACGTCGTCGGCGAGGAGGAAGCCGCACGCCCCGCCCTTCGCCGCCGCGGTGAT
>JBPOHC010000882.1:0-7636 GCA_052035985.1 Myxococcota bacterium
CTTCGATCGACGCGATGGCCCGAGCAGCGGCCACAGCGCCCGACCCGAAGTCCGCGGTCGAGACGCCGTCGGCCAGCGCGAGGAGCGTCGCCTCGACCCCGCGCGCTCGCACGGGCACGACGCACCAGCGATCTTGCTGAGAGTCCGCCGGGAGGCGCGTGTCCGCGCCCTTGCGTCGCCCCGCGCACTGCGCCGCGCCGTAGCGCAAGGAGCTCACGCCCTCGAGCGCGGGGCGATCGTCGCCGCGCGCGAGGAGCTCGCTCCACGAGCGAGCGAGCCACACCGCGTCGCGATCCTCGCAGAGCGCATCGCGGAGCAGGGCGATGGCTTCGGGCGGCGGCGCAGGCGTGACGGCCCCGAGCGCGTGGATCCATCGCAGCGCGTCCTCGGCGGAGCTCGCCTCACAGCGCACGTCGGAGGCGGCCGTCCAGGTCGAGAAGACGAAGCGCGCGGCGTTGGGCGCCCACGCCCGCTCGGAGGGGGCGCCTGCGAGCATCACGATGTCTTCGCCGCGCGCGGGATCGACCCACACGGCGTCGTCGAAGAGCGAGAGCGGGGTCAGGCCCTTCGCTTCGGCGCGAGCGAAGAACGTCAGCACCTGCCCGACCCGCTCGAGGCGCGGCCGGGCCGCGTCGATCGTCGAGAGGAGCGTATGAAACGGAGCGAGCGGCGCCTCGGGCTCGTACCAGGTGGCGCTCCACCCCTCGCGTTCGCGCGTCGCGCGCATGGCGGCGCGCACGGCGTCTTCGCTCAGTTCACGCGGGACCTTCTCGGCCGCGACGGGCTCCGAGGGGAGCCTCACCCGCAGCGTCGGCACCGTGATGCGCTCTGCGTCGAGGAGGCGTACGCGCGCGTCGAGTTCGGGCGCGCCCTCGACGGAGACGATCGGTCCGTCGCTCGGGTCGAGGGGAGCGACGGGCTCGACCCAGCAGACCTCACACGCGCCGTCATTGCGGATCGGCTCACCGCTGTGAGCGCATCGAGGATTGGTGCAGACGCGCGCCGCGCGGGGCGTCGAGGACGAGGCGTTGAGGGTGTCCATCGCCCCTCAGGACGACGGAGGGGGTGTCCTCTCTGACAGTGCGCGTGACGATCAGCCTCTGCGCGCGTCGAGTGACGCTCCGACGATCGCGACGACGTCGGCGGGCGCGAGCCTCGAGCCGAAGTTCCAGGGCGACCCGAAGACGGTCGCGCGCCCTCCCCAGTTCTCCGAGCCGGGGCCCGGACGCGGAAGCACCGCAGGCGCTCCGTGCGCGAACTCAGCGAGGGCGAGCGCTTCGAGTGACGGCCTGAGATCGCGTGGCGCGTCGAACGCGAAGGGGTTCACCCCCACCACGTATCGAATCCCTCCCGCGGGGTGCGAGTCGAGAACGACCGCGACGGGGCAGTCGAAGCGCGCGTAGAGCGCCTCGGGCGGGACGCTCGGAACGTCTCGCATGTCGATCAGGGCGACGCTTCCGTGTCGCTCGATACGGCCCTCGGCGTCGATGCGCTCTGCGTCTGCGCACGCTGCGTCGTGACGCACAGTGCTGTAGGGCAGGTCCTGGTCGTCGGCGACCCGCTCGGCCACCTCGGCGCAGAGCCGCGCGAACACAGCGCTGACAGATTCCGCGGGCTCCGCGGCGAGGGCCTCGGAGACCCACCCGTGCAGCCCCACACCGAGCCGATCGATCTCGCCCGAGTGCGCGGGGTGAGGCGCGAGGTGGTCGCACCGATGTGACGCTGCCTCGAAGATCGCGCGCGTCTTCATCGGCAGGCGCGCCGGGCCGCCGAACATCACGGCGACGATGCTCGTGAGGGCATCAGTGTCGGCCAGGGTGGTGCCGATTCCGTCGACCTCCGAGGCGTCGATCGTCGCGGGCATCGCGTCGAGGTTGATGCGCTCGCCCGTGACGTGGTGATCCCAGGTGCTCACTGCTCCGGGAACCGATCCGTCGACGCTGAAATAGCGATGACACACGGAGAGCGCGTCGCTGGCGCGCGTCGCGACGAACACGTGCAATTCGCAGAAGGGAATCGCGCGGCGAGATCGTCGCCCGGCAGAGGGCGAAACGTACTCAGTGGGGGGGTGGTTCATGATGAGGCGCCTCGCGCGCGTGGGAGGAAGCAGGGAGTCGACGGACGAGTCCCGAGGGCGCTCGACCGCGCGATGTCAGATCGCCCATCATGACGTCGCGAGGTGGGCGTGCTCTGACAGCAAGCGCAAATTGTTGCGTGTCAGTAGGGAGACTCGCGGGCCACGCGCTTGGCGCGCTCGCGAACGGAGCCTGGCGCGAGGAGGCCGTGAATCCCCTGCGGCCCGATCGCCTCGAGCCGATCGAGGATCGACGACAGCGTCTCGTCGCTCGGCTCGTGCGAGGCCAGCGCTGCGTCGAGCGCCACGAATTCCGCCGCGCCCCTGACCCCGGTCCTCGCGGCGCGCGTGCGCAGCTCCGAGGCCTGCGTCGCGTCGCCGAGGGCCTGGTGCGCGTTCGCGCGCCATCGAAGGACGCCCGCGATCACGTGGTCTTCGAGCCCCGCGAGGGCCACCGCGTCGAGCGCCTCGAGCGCCTCCCGGGCGCGCCCGGTCTGCACGAGGGCGCGACCCGTGGCCCAGCGCAGGTACGCGATCGACGCGCGCTTCGTCGAGTGCGCCCGTTCGAAGGCGCGACCCTTCGAGTGTGCGCGGCGCACGCCCTCGGCGTCGCCGACCACGCCGCAGAGGCGCATCAGCTCGCAGAGCGCGCGCGAAGCGTCGCCCGACTCGTAGATCTCCCACCACCCGTCGACGGCCTGAGAAAGTACCACGCGGGCGCGCTCGTACTCGCGGAGCTGCGTGAGCGCGCGGCCGACGGCGCCCCGGAGTTCGAGGGTCTCGCGGGTCGTGTCGGTCCCGTCGAGACGCCTGAGAACGGATGACACTCTCTCGCGCACGTCGGAGTGGCCCGAGTCAACGAGGGCCTGCACCCCCTGAGCGAGCGCGCGCCACCGCACCGACGGCGGGAGCGACGACAAGAGACGCTCCGAAGGCCACGCGAGCTCTCCCGTGTGCCCGGCGTGTCGCGCGGCGACGCTCCGCGCGAAGGCGGCCTTGTCTCTCGCGATGCCTTCGCTCACGAGCGTTTCGAGCGAAGCCGCCAGGTCGACCACGGCCGGCCAGTGGAGCGACGCGTCGCGCGGCGGAGCGAGCACCAGCGAGAAGAGCTCATCGAGCTCGGCGTCGATCGCAGAGGGCTCCGTCCACCGCGCGCGGCGCTTCGCATCGAGGTCGGTGAAGACCCTCGCGACGGCCTCACGCGCCGTGTCGACTGCGATCACCTCGAGCGCGTCGCCCGCGTGCTGACGTGCCTCGCGCTCCTGATCGGCCGCGACCACGACGCGTCGAACGCCGAGGGCCGTGGCGCGCACCATCGCGAGCTTGTGGGCCATGCCGTCGACGCGCGCGAGGCGCCCGTCGTCGCAGAGCGCGGCGAGGGCCACGAGGTCGGCGGGCACAGGCTCGTCGAGCCACTCCGACGCGTGCGCGAGGAGCATCGCGAGGCCGAACGACGCGCCGTCGACGTGGGCCGAAGCCCCCGTCCCTTCGATGAAGACGGGCGAGATCTCCCATGACCCCTCGGGGCGCGAAGGAGTGCCCATGGTGAGCATCGTCAGGCTCATGGGGGCCAGGGCGCCGGCGAGCGCGAGAGCAGCGCGGGCCTCGTGGCCCAGCGGCTCGAAGTGGGTCCTGTGTCGGGTGTTCCGCGCGAGGTGGAGCAGCGTGGTGCGGAGGCGGTCTTGCGTCACGGCGACCAGGAGCGTCTCGCCCACCTGCTGCGCGCGAGGCGACGCGCCGAGGCGCTGCGCGGCGGTGATGCGCGCGACGTCGCGCGGCCAGCAACCGGGCTGTAGCAGCGCTCGGCGCACCAGGTTGATTTCCTCGAAGCCCGGTCTGGCGTGGGCGAGAAGGTCGATCAGCATCGTCGGCGAGACCTTTGGAGCGGGCGGAGAAAAGCGCGGGATCAGCGCCCGAGCGGTGTGGTGGCCCACCAGGCGTCGGGCTCCTGCCACGACACGCTGCTGAGGCGCGCGTCGTCGAAGGCCTCGGAGAAGGCCCACATCTCCTGACGGAGACCGGCTTCGCGATCGACCGCGGCGAGCGCGGCTCGGATGACGTCGACCTCGACGTTCGCGCGCGTCAGCACGAAGGCCACCGACTCGAGGTCGTCGCGTCGGTGGAGCCACGAGCGCGCCTCCTCGCGCGCGTCGGGCGCGTCGTCGACGAGGGCTTCGGCCAGCGGGTCGAGCGCGTCGATCAGCAGATCGCTCTCGGCGACGACGTGGGCCACGAGGTCACGCTGCGCGGCGGAGTTGCGCCTCAACCACAGCAACGCCGACGACTCCGGCGGGGCTGCGTCGAGCAGCTCCGCGAGCGAGAGCTTCACCGCCGGCTGACCGAGGCGCGCGACGATGCCCAACGCCGAGGCGACCTCCCAGGGGGTGCCGACGGCGAGGCGCGTGGAGACCTCAGCGGTCAACCACTCGGGGCGCGTGAGGCCCGCGAAGACCTCATCGATCGGGGGAACGCTCACCGCCACGGCCGCCTCGGGCGCCCATCGGGACAGGGCGTCGGCGCTGGGTGAGCGCTCGGACTGCTCGGTCTGCGGCGCGTCGATCGAGACGTGCTGCGGGGTCATCGTCCAGAGCTGGCTCGAGTCGCCGACGCTCACACGGAGGTAGAACGGCCGCTCGCGGGCGTCGACGAAGAGCTCGCCGCTCGCGACGCGTTGCATACGCGCCTCGTCGATGCCTCGAAACGACGGGTCGCCCGCGGTGGTGTGCACCATGAAGACGCCCGGCGCGTGGCGCCACTGGCGGACCTCGCAGCGCGCCGCAGCGATCGGCGGGGGCGCAGAGGACATCGCGTCGAAGTCGGGCTGCTGCGCGATGACCGACTCGATCAGCGCGGCGAGGGCGAGGGCTACGATCTCGACGGCGCCGTGATCGACGGTGTCGAGCCGGGTGTCGAGCTCGGTCAGGTGCTCGAAGCGCTGCGCTGGCTCGAAGCCGAGCGCGGCAGCGATTTCTGGGGATAGGGTGTTCATGGCAGCACTCCAGGCGTGCGACGAGGGCGGGATCCTGCGGTCATGTCATCCCCCTCTGACGCTCGCGGGCTTCGGTCCCTGACAGCGGATCGCCACACCCGTGACGAACGCGACGACGAGGCGATGCTCCTCCTCGGTGAGGTGGTCGTCGCTCTGGAGGGCGTCCGCGACCCCGAGCAGCTCCACGCGAAGACGCGAGCAGCGCTTGTAGATCCGGTTGCGCGCAGCGACGAGAGCCGACTGCGGCGCGTCGTCACCGATGCCCTCGTCACGGGCGATGATCTCGCGGATCGAGCGCTCTTCGCAGGCGATCTCGCAGATCAGCGACCAGGTCTTGTGGATGTCATCCCGATACCGGAGATGCCGCGCCTCCGCGGCGGCCTCGACGACGCGCCGCACGATGGCGAGCACCGCTCGCAGCGAGGAGCCCTCGCGCGCTGACTCGGGCGAGGCGACGTCGTTCCTCGTCGGGTCCCACGGAAGGACCGAAGCGTCCGAAGGGCGATCGGCGTCGTCGACGTCGCCGCGCTCATGAATCTCGTCGTAGGGGACGTGCATCCGCTCGTGCGTCACCTTCTGCTTTCGCAAGAGATCGTGGCAGTAGTTGACGACCATCGACCTGAGGTACCCGACCGTCAGGTTGTCGCGGCCCGTGAGATTCTGGCGCGAATCCTCGACGAACCCAGCGGGATACCGTCGGATCACGCGCTCCAGAACAGCCGCGTGGACGTCGTCGTCCTGATGCCTGAGCACCGCGGGCAGGTTGAACTGTACGAGCCTGCGGACGAGGCCATCGAGCGTCAACGCGGCCCCGTTCCTCGTGGCCCTGTCTGCCGTCGGGGCGAGATCGGCCAGCATCTGCCACGCGCCGTCGCTGGGAATCTTGCCGCTCACGACTGCACCGTCCTCGCGAAGCGCGCCCAGCGCTCGGCCTGCTCGCGCGCCCAGCGCGTCGGAGCGTCGAAGCCCCCGCCAGGGGCTGTCCCGCCGCGCCACGCAGCGCGCACGAACTCCGCGGGCGCGCCCGACACCGCGACCATCGGCGCGTGAGGCTGAGGATCCGCGGCGCCACGAAGCGGCGCTTCGAAGCGCAGCGAGGCGTCCCCCGCGTGGCGATCCTGCCGGGCGGGGCGGCGGACCGCGAGGCACGACGCGAGGTCGGCCCAAGAAGCGTTCGCGCCGCCGACGTTCATCGACCGCCAGATCGTGTTCGAGAGAAAGTCCGCGAAGACGATGCCGGGGTGCACGTTCGCATCGAAGGCGGCGGGCATGTCCGCCACGATGCGTACCGAGGCCCGATCGGGCGAAGGGGCCGCAGGCGCGAGCGGAGAGCGCGCGGCCTCGCGGGCGGCGACGCCGATGTCCACAGGTCGCGAGAGGACCGTGCGACGTCCCGCGGCGAGGGTCGGGTGCGCGAGCTCGAGGCGTCCCGCGTGCACCTCGACGCGATGGCGTTCGGGGCCGCGCTCGCGCAGGGTCGCCACGACGCGTTCGAAGAGCGTCGAGAGCGCGTGGAGGTAGTGGCTCCCCTCGAGCGCTCCGTCGGGATCGTGTTGCGGAAACCACGCCGCCGCGACGAGGTGGCACCCGCGGTCGGTGTACACCTCGGCGACGAGGTCGAGCATCGCGGCCATGCGCTGTCGCACATGCGCCGTGAGCCCCTCGAGCGCGCGGTGCACCGCGGGGAGCTTCGCGACGAGCCCGCGGCGCATCGCGGAGAGCGCGTCGTACCGGGGCATCAGCCTCGCGTCGAGCGCGTCGAAGAAGGGCCGCTGCGAGGCGTCGTCGCCCAAGCGCGATCGCGCGTCGACCAGCCACACGGGCAAGAGCGCCGCCTCGCTCGGGTGGAGCCTCGCGAACGCCACCCGCTGCGCGTCGGTCGCGAGCGCCCACGAGGCGAGCCACCAGGCCGACACGTTCGCGTGCGACGTGTGAAGTGGGTACTGCGCGATGGGCGCGGCGCGCTCGAGCATCGCGCGGAGGTTGGCCGCGAGCTCGCGCGGAGCCTCGTCGCGCAGCATCAGCCCGGCCACGCACGCGACGCGGTCGTTGCCCTCGATGAAGTCCCCAGATTCGTCGAGGAACAGATGCCAGCGCTGCTCAACTTTTGACACGCGATTCCCCCGTTCGAGGGTCGCGAGAATAGATACGGGCGCGCGGCAGAGGCAACACCGGAACGCCCCGATGCTCGGGCGACGCGGTGGCACCGGAGCGCGAAGGCCGCGAGACGCGCGCTCATGGGTTGCGGCGCGGCGCCGCGCCCTCAGCGACCTTCGGCCTTCTGGTTACGGGTACTCGCGCCAGCGTACGAAGCAGAAGGTGTGGCGAGTCTCGATGCGTCCATCGTCGAGGGTCTTCGTGGACGCCTCACGCCGCGTCGTCGTCGCGAAGCAGCGCACGCCGCGGCCCTGAAGCTCTCGCACGAGCGCCACGGTGTAGGTGAACTCTCCCGCCACGAAGGCCCCACGCGCACCACGCGCGACGACCTCTTCTGCGACGCGCGCCGCGCGCGACAACACGCTCACGGTCTCGTCGTCGGGAGGCACCTCGGAGACGAGGTCAGGCATGTCGGT
>JBPOHC010001110.1:0-15121 GCA_052035985.1 Myxococcota bacterium
GACGCCACGCGGACCTGCTACTGCCGCCCCGGCTTCACCGCGCGCGCCTGCGACGGGACCCCGTGCACGACCTGTCCGGGCACGGCGTATCAGTGCGTGCCGATGCCGTTGAATTGAGGGATTTCTCCGTCGCTCACGGGGCGTCTGCGAGCTCCGAGGGATCAATCGCGCTGAAGGTCCCTTCGGTCGCCGCGCGCTCGTGGATCCATCCGTCGGGCCCGGTGGTTCCCATGCGAATCCATCCCTCGGGGAGCACCAGCGCGTAGTCGACGGAGGCTCGCGCCGCGCCGTTCGCGTCGACCACCCGCGCGTCGATCGCGGCGCGCTCGGGCGCGGTCGGGCGGGCGTCGCGCGTGTCGCAGCGCGTCCTCAGCGAAGTGGAACCAGCGCCCGTGGCGCAGCGGTCGAGGGCGGCGGCGAGGCGTCCGCGCGCGGGTGCATCGAGTGACGCTACGGGCAGGGCGCGTGCGAGCGTCGCGACGGCGGTTCTCACGCGGTCTGAGGGGTGGTGCGCGAGGAGGTCGGTGAGCGCGTCGAGGTCGACGGCGCCGCCCGGGTGTCGCGCGAGGAGCAGCGCCGCGTTCACCAGCACGGCCTCGTGGTGACGCGTGCGGAGCGCGTCCCAGAGCGCTGCCGAGAGTCCCGGCGAGAGCGCGTCGCCGGTGTGTCGCAGCGAGGCGATCGCGTTGGCCGCGAGGTCGGGAGCGCCCGACGAGAGCGCGTCGAGCGCTTCATCCTCCGTCGACGAGAGCCATCGGAGCGTCACGCGCGCGCGATGACCGATCGTGGCGTGAGAGAGCGCGCGCTCGACGCGGCTTCGAATGTGCGACGCGAGCCGCGGGTCGCTCGCGGTGGAGGCCGCGTTCGCGAGCGCTTCGAGCGCGACGAGCGTGCGGGCCTCTTCGCGCGCGTCGAGCCACGAGAGGATCACCGTGAGCGCGGGAGAGTCACCGGGCGCGCTCGACGCCGCGTCGGAGAGCGCGTCGACGCAGGCCGCGGCCACGGCGAAGGGAGACTCGCGGACGCAACGAGTGAGCGCCTCGACGGCGCGCGCGGAGACCTCTGCGGGCGCGCCTCGGAGCGAGCGACCGAGGGCCCGCGCGGCGGCCGTGCGATCGATGGGTTCGTCGCGCTGCCATCGGTCGAGGAGCGCGGTGACGGCGGCGCCTCCGCCGTGACGGGAGAGCGCGTCGGAGGCCGCGAGCCGCACCGCGGGAGACGGGTCTCCGAGGAGCGCCGCGAGGTCGCGCTCGGCCCCCTCGACGCCCGCTTCGACGAGGGCGTGCACGGCGGCCCTCCGCACGATCTGAGAGGGCGACGAGAGCAGCGGACGGATGCGCGCCGGAGCCCGTGAATTTCCGGTGCGTCCGAGGAGGACGACCACCTGAGCAGACTGCGTGGCGCAGGCGTCTCCGACGCGGTCGAGGAGCGCGCCGAGGAGGTCGAGCGAATCGGGTCCGAGCGTGCCCGCCACGGTCGAGAGCGACGCGAGTCCGATGAGCGGCAGGGGGTTGAGACGCAGCCTCGCGCAGTCGCGCATCCCCGAGACGGGGCGGGCTCCCGGCGCCAGATGATCGGCCTCCGCCACGAGCGGAAGGAGCGCGAGCGATGAGCCCGAGCGCCCGAGCGCGTGGATCGCGCGAGACCTCGTCGACGCCGCGAGATCCGTCCGCTCCAGATACCGCAGGAGCACGCGCGCGGCGTCATCGCCGCCCACGACGCCGAGGAGTTCCATGAGCATGTCGACGAACTCGGGCGCGGTCACTGCGACGAGCGTAGGCAGCCGCGTTCGCGCCAGCTCTCTCTGCCCCGAGAGCGCTCGAAACGCCACGTACACAGGGGTACGGTCGATCTGCTCTCCGCCGCGCCGGATGACCTCGACGAGCACGTCACACGCGGGCGCTGTTCCGATCGAGCCGAGCGCATTGATGGCCTCGATGGCGAGTCGTGACTGCGCGGGAGGCTCCCACTCACGGCCTTCGCGCAGAGCCACCACGGCGAGGTCTGCCACCGCGTCGGGGCTCTCACGCCCGAGCGCGCCGAGGGCCACGACCGCAGCCGTGCGCGCCTCGATCGCCGTGTCATGAAGCGCGCTCACCAGTCCCCGCTGCGCGCGAGGGTCACGCAGCCTCCCGAGGGCCTCGGCCGAGGCCGCGCGAACTTCAACCGCCGGGTCTTGAAGCGCCCCGAGGAGCGTGAAGACCGCGCGTCGATCGCCGAGCTCTCCGAGCGCCCTCGCGGTCTCGACGCGCACCGCAGCTTCGGGGTCCGAGAGCCGATCGAGGAGCGCCACCGTCCCGTCGACGCCGCCCACGGACGACACCGCGCGCACGGCCTCGCTGCGCACGCCCACGTCGGCGTCTGCGAGCATGCGCGTGAGCGAGCCGAGCGAGGCCGCTGCGCGGAGCGTCCCGAGACCGCGCGTCGCCGCGCGCCGCAGGGCCGCGGAGGGCGCGTCGAGCCAGCGAGAGAGCGCGGGCGCGGCTTCGGTGAAGCGCATGCGGGTGACGGCCGCGGCGGCGTCGAGGCGCACCTGCTCGTCGGCGTCATCGAGGGCGGAGAGCACCACGCGACGCGCCTCCGCGTCGGGCGACACCGCGGCCTCACGGACGGCCTCGCGCCGACGCTCGGGCGACGGGTCGCGGAGCGCAGCGTTCAGCCTCGCGGACCCGCCGGGCCAGTCGAAGCCCGGGAGCGCCAGGAGTGACACGATCACGAACGCGAGCGACGGTCGGCGCACGCGCGCGAGCCTACCGCATGGGCGCATCGATCGCTCCGCCCTCTCGCACGTCGCGCGAAGCGCCCGCGGGGAACGCGCGAAAGCGCCTCGAAACTTCGGCTTCGACGTACTACGGTCGAAGCCATGTCGTCGGCCCTCCGCCTCTCGCGCCGCGCAGCGCTCGCGCTGCCGTTCCTGGCCTCCGTCGCCTACGCGGATCCGCAGGGCGGGGGCGCGGCCCCTGGCGGATACCTCGGCGTCGAGGTGAGCGAGGCCACGGGCGGCCTCCGCGTCGGCGAGGTCGTGGCTGACAGCCCCGCGTCGCGCGCGGGTCTGCGCACCGGCGACCTCATCGTGCAGTCGCAGGGGATGGCCCCCGGCAGCGTCGCGGCCTTCACGGGCTCGGTCCGCGCGGCGGGCGTCGGGTCTCGCTACGCGCTCGTCGTGCTCCGCGGCGGACGTCGCGTGCGCATCGACGCGACGCTGGGAGCCTCTCGCGCGCAGGGGCTCCACACGGGCTCGCCGCCTCCGCCTCTCACGGCGACGCTGGTGATGGGCGCGGGGCCCGTCGACCTCGCGGCGCTGCGGGGGCGCGTGGTGCTCGTCGACTTCTGGGCGAGCTGGTGCGGCCCCTGTCGGATGATGATGCCCGTGCTCAACCGCCTCTCTCAGCGCTTCGGCGCCCAGGGGCTCACGGTGCTGGGTGTGACCGACGAGTCGGCCGCCATCGCGCGCGCCGTGGGGATGCGCATGGGCATCCGATACACCCTCGTGACGAGCCCCGCGGGGGTGGCGCGCTTCAACGTCTCGAGCCTCCCCACCCTCGTGGCGATCGACCGCCGGGGGCTCGTGCGCGAGGTGACCGTCGGCTTCGAAGGTCCGGCGCCCCTCGAGGCGCTTGTGACCCGGCTGCTCGCCGAACGGGCGCCCTGAGAACTTGCGCCTTCGCCCTCGCGTGACGACCATCGCGCGCGATGAGCTCTCCCTTCGAGATTCACTCCCGCGTGACCGCGATCGACCCGCTGCGCTACGTCGCGGTGATCCCCGACGGATGGCAGCAGGGCCGCGGGGCCTTCGGCGGCCTCGTCCTCTCGGTGCTTCTACGCGCGATGATGGGCGCCGAGCCCGACCGGGGCAGGGCCGTCCGCTCGGTCTCGGGCGACGTGTGCGCGCCGGTGCTCCCGGGCCCCGTCGAGGTCGAGGTCACGGTGCTCCGTCGTGGGCGCACGCTCACCAACCTCGACGCCCGCATGGTGCGTGACGGCGAGGTGCTCGCGCGGGCCAGCGCGGTGTTGAGCGAGGCCCGATCGCTGCACCTCGAAGCGACGCCCGACGCGCCTCCCGCGGCCTGCGACTGGCGGACCCTCGAAGCGGTCCCCGTCGCGCCGCCCTTCGCGCCCGTGTTCACGCAGCACTTCGAGTTTCGCAACGTGGGGCCGATGCCCTTCTCGTCGCATCCGCGCGCCGAGACCAACGGCTTCGTGTCGGAGCGCGTGAAGCCCGAGAGCCTCGACGCGCCCGCGCTGGTGGGCCTCATCGACGCGTGGTGGCCCGCGGTGTTCACGTCGTGCGACGGCCCGCGCGCGGCGGTGACCACGAGCTTCACGGCGCAGATCCTCGCGGACCCGGCCTCGCTCGACGCGCGCGAACCTCTTCGCTACCGGGCCCGCGCGGTCGCCGCGTGGGAGGGCTTCTCGGTGGAGTTCCGCGAGCTGTGGTCGGGCGGCACGCTGGTGGCGTTGAACCAGCAGACCTTCGCGATGCTGGGGTAGCCGGGGCTCAGGGCGCCTGATACGTCGCCATGATCTGCGCGCAGAAGGCGCGGATCACGGTGGCGTTCACGGCGGGCGACGTGGTGTAGATCCAGGTGATGACGTCGATGCCGTTGACGGTGCGACGACAGCCGCCGACGCGGCCCGCGGCGGCGCAGGCGACGCCCTGATTCCAGGTGTTGGCGGCGGCGCCGAGCTGGCCGCTGCGGCAGACGGAGTTGAGCGTCGCCTGGTTGCTGATGGTGAGCGTCGGGCTCTCGGAGCACACGTTGACGCGCACCGTGGCGACCGTCTCGGTGCCCGTGCACGAGCCCGAGACCTCGGCCGCGATGTCGCTGCACGCGCTCGCCGCGACGACCATCGAAAGGAGGCACACCCGTCCGACGAAGTTCTTCATGGGGTCGGAGAGTATCCCAGGGTGCCCCTCGCCGCGACCGTGACGCGCCGCCAGAGATTCGCCCGCGGAGCCCCTCGCACCGCGGCCGCGACGGGGAGTATCTTCGCGCCCCACCGATGACCCAAGAAATCCCCCCGCGAAACCACCGGCTCATGCAGTGGACCTGGACCTGGGCCGCCCTCGCCCTCGGCTGGACCACGGTCACCGCCCTCGTGGTGCTCAACACCGAGCGCGCCCTGCGCTGGCTGCTCTTCTCGGGACACGCGCGCTACGTGGTCTTCGCGGCCGTGGGCCTGATGCTCCTCTGGTCGGGCGCGCGGCGCCTGGTCACCGAGCGCACCGCGCGGATGTACCTCGCCGCCGTGGCCACGGTGTTCGGACTCTTCGCCGCGCTGCTCGTGTTCGCGCTGAAGCTGGTCCCGTTCCTCACGATCGTGGCGCTCTCGTCGTTCTCGCTCGGGGCGATGGTGGTGGTGGGGCTCCTGTCGCCCTTCAACCTCCGCAAGCCGCGGCAGGCGCTCGAGATCGTGCGTCAGGTCGCGGAGCTCACCCTCGCGGGCGTCACGCTCGGCCCCGAGCTCGGATGGGTCGAGACGGGCCTCGTGATCCTCGGACTCGCCGCGGCGCTGGTGATCATCGGTGACGACTCGCAGACGCTCGCGGACGAGTCGCGCGTGGTCGCCGAGGCCGACGTGCAGCGCGTCGCGACGACGCACGCGGTCGACCTGTACCTCTCGTTCTTTCGCCTCACGCTGATCTTCACGCAGCTCCTCCGAGGCAAGAAGAAGAAGAAGCCCAAGAAGTGAACGACGGAGCGCTACGTCGCGCGCTCGGAGCGGCGATCCTCACCGCCTACGCCGTCGCCGTCGGGGTGAGCGCCTTCGCGGGACCGCTCGGCCACGGCGGCAACGCCGTCTGGCCCTTCAACCGCAACTGGTGGATGTTCCACCGCGAGAGCGGACGCTTTCAGCACCTGCGGTTCATCGCGCTCTTCGACGACGGACGCCGTGACGAGGTGAGCCTCGACGCGTGGTTCACGTTCAAGCCCTCGCGCGCGACGCTGCGCTACGACGAGCTCTCGCGCGACCTCTCGACGATGCGCGACCTCGCGCGTTGGGCCTGCGCGAAGCACAACCGCGACGCCGCGCCCAACGATCGCTGGCGCGCGCTCTCGATCAGCGACACCTCGTGGGCGCAGACCGTGGGGCTTCGCGTCCCCTTCGCGGAGGTCCCCTACGGCGCGAGGACGGAGGTCTCGATCGTGTACGAGGAGCCCTGCGCGGGCGGTGTGCGATGAACCTCCGTGCGGTCTCCGACGCGCTGCTCGGGGAGGTCGATTCGAAGGTCCTCGCACGCTACCGCTCGGTCTTTGGCGCGCTGCTCTGCTGCGAGGCGGTGCAGCGCCTCCCCTACGCCGTCGAGCTCTTCTCCAGCGAGGGATTTCATCGCACACGCTTCGCGGTTCCGGTTCCGTCGCCGACGGTGGCGTACGTGCTCGTGGCGGTGTCGGCGCTCGCCTCGGCGGCGATGTCGCTCGGGTTGAAGACGCGCCTCTCGACGCTGGTGACCCTGCTCTCGCTCTCGTGGCTCTACGCGATCGATCAGGTGAGCGAGAAGGCCCTGCACTCGATGTCGCTCGTCGTGCTCGGCGCGCTGGCGATCTCCGACGCGGGCGCTGCGTACTCCCTCGACGTGCGTCGTGAAGGCGCGAGGGCGAAGGCGTGGGTGACGCCGCTCAGGCTCCTCCAGTTGGAGCTCGCGCAGGTGTATTTCTTCGCGGGCGTGGTGAAGCTCCGCGCGCCGGGGTGGCTCGACGGCGAGGTGCTCTACCGCACGATGTCGTCGCGCTGGGCCGACCCCGCGGGGATGTGGGCCGTGCGCGTGATGCCGCACGCGACGTGGCGCGCGCTCTCGGTGGCGACGATCGCGTTCGAACTCGTGGGGCCGTGGCTGCTGTTCGTGCCGCGGGTGCGGCGCTACGTGATCGCGGCGGGGCTGATGTTCCACATGGGCATCGAGGTGACGCTCGGGGTGGGCTGGCTCGGGCTGCACTTCATGACGGCGCTCGTGACGCTGTTTCCGTCGCCCGAGGCGTGGACGCGCTTCGAAGAGCGGGTGTCGCGTCGGGGGTAGCGCGCGACATCCGAGTGGAGGGTGTTCGAGTTCCTCTCGGAGGATGTTGAACAGTCTCGCGGAGGGTGTTGAACACCTTCCCGGAGAGACTTGTAGTGTCACAAGGAGGGTGTTGGAGATCTTCCGGGAGGGAGTGTGACACTATGAAATATAGTGTCACAGACTCTCCGGGAGAGTGTTGAACAGTATCGGGGAGGGTGTTGTTCAGTGGTCGCTGACAAGACGTCGTCGACGGCCAGCGAACGTTGCCGAGACGTGGCGGGAGTTTGACCGAGCGCGCCGATCTGGCTGACCAGACCCGCGACCGTGAGGAGGTCGAGCGGGGCGCGCGGAGATCACCCCGGCGTCGTTACCGCCGCCGGTTCCTTGAGCGGGTCTGCGAAGCTCCTATCGCCGTCACACGTGGCGCGTTGATTCAACGCGATGATCAGGCTGGAGGAACCGGCGGCCGTAAGGACGCCGGGGAAGCGCGCCGATCGTCGCCCCCGCAGCCGTTGCAAAGACGCAGCGACGATCCCCCTCGCCCGCGATGTTAGCGTCGCCTCGATGAAGCTCCGCGTCGCGCTCCTCGCGCTGTTGATCCTCGGCTGCTCGCAGGCTGCCCCCGCGACCGACGCAGCGACCGACACGTCCGCCGAGATCGCGACCGACATCGCCACCGACGCGCCCGCGAGCGACACGCTCACGAGCGACGTGTCTCCCCTCGACGCGAGCGCGCCCGACGCCGCCATCACAGACATCACCGACAGCGCCGTCGATGCCACCACGTCAGACTCCGTCTCGCTCGATATCCCCGTCGTCGACACCGCAACAACAGACTCCGCCTCGCTCGACGCGCGTGCAGACCACGCTGATGCCCTCACCGACACCGCGAGCGAGACGCCCGCCACCCCCGTGTGCACGACCGCCAACGTCGCCGATCTCCTCCGTGATCTGCGCGCGGCTCGCCCCGCGGGTGTGAGCGCCATCGCAGCGCCAGGCGCGCGCTTCGAAGACCTCCGCGCGCGCTTCGACGCGACGCCCGACGCGATGACCATCCTCACGCGCGCACGCTCCACCGCCCGTCGCACGGTCCCCACGCTCGCGGCGGGAGACTCCGCGAGCTACCAGACGCTCTCGTCGCTCGCGCTCGCGGCAGCCCTCGTCGCGTGGCACGACCGCGACGCCACCGCGGCCCGCACGGCCCTGGGCGCGCTCTCGAACGCCGCCGTCGCGCCGTCGTGGTTCGCGACCGCGACGGACGTCTCCATCCTCGTGGGCGCGTCGCTCGTGAACCTCGCCGCGGCGGCCGATCTCCTCACCGCGTCGACGCTCACCGCCGCCGAGATCGACACCGCGAAATCGCACGTCGGACGCGCCGCCGCGAGCACCGAGGCGTGGCTCCAGAGCGGCGGCCTGCTCATCGCGGTCTCGCACGAGGACAACCACGGGATGCGACTCGGCGCGGGGCTCGCGGCGGCCGCGATGATCGCGCCCGCGGGCTCCCTCAGCGACGAGGTGCTCGCCTATGCGCTCTCGCACATGAGCGCCTCCATCGAGCGACAGACCGGAGGCGTTCACGGGTGGGCCGAGGGGTCGACCTACTTCGAGTACGCGTTCGAAGTGGCGGCCCCCGCGCTCCTCGCCGTCGACCGCGCGTGGACCGGCGCAGACACCCGTTGCGCGTCGTGCCCGGGGCACCCGCTCGCGACGTGCTCGACGCGTCCCACGACGATCGTGCGGCCCTCGCGCGACCCCCGCGTGCGCGACCTCATCCGATGGAGCGCCTCGCTCGAAACAGCTTCTGGATGGCTCCATCCGATCGACGACAGCCGCCTCACCGGCGTCCCCTCGCCGCTCTTCGAACGGCTCGCGGGGGCGCGTCACTTCTCGCACTGGTCCGTCGACGGGAGCCTCGGGAGCCTCGGAGGGCAGGTGAACGTGGGGCCCCTCGTGGCCCTCGCGCTCGCGCTCCCCGAGCTCACGACGCGCGAGCCGATCATCGCGCGCTGGCCCGCCGCGGGCACCGCGCGCCTCGACGCGATGACGCCCTCGGGCGCGCCCGTCGAGGCCCTCTTCATCGCAGAGCACGGCGTCGCGAACGGAGGCGCCGGACACGAGCGCCCCGACACCCTCGCCCTCACCGTCGTCGTCGACGGGACCCTCATGCTCGGCGCGTCGGGATACCGCGACTACGACGCTCGCGCGCCGCTCGCACGCGCAGACGCCAACAGCGAAATCACCGTGGAGGGAGCGCTCCCTCGCGACCTCGGCGCGAGCGCCTCGGGCCCCGACGCGACCCTCTCGGCCGATGGCGCTGGCACCGTCGGGAGCTTCACCTCCGCGGGTGTCACCGTCACGCGTTCCCTCGCGTTCGAGGGCGGCGCGCTGGTCGTGAGAGACCGCGTCGAGCTCCCCGCGGCGCGCGCCGTGGCGTGGCACTGGCACCTGCGCGGAAGCCTCGACCCCGCGAGCTGGACGTGGACCTCGGGGACCCGCCGCTGCGTCGCCACGCAGACCGGTGAGAGCCTCCCCCTCTCGCGCGAGACCGCGACCGACTGGGACACCTTCTCGGTCATGGGGACGCACCCCGTGATCCGAGAGTCGTCGACGCTCTCCGCGGGGCGCCACGAGCTCGTCACGCGGATCGCCTGCACGTCGATGTGACACACGGGGGGCCTCCGCGGCTCTTCTCGACGCGCGCCATCGTGTACCCTCGCGCCCGTCATGACGGACCCGCGAAAGACCCTGGCGCAGATCAAGAAGCTGCTCTTCTCGCGCGACGCGGCGTCGGTCGCGCAGGGCGTCGAGCTGCTCCGCGCGCTCGACGACGCGAAGCTCTTCGACGACCTGCTCGCGGGCGTCGCGTGGAGCTTCACACCGCCCACCGAAGGAAGACCGCCCGCGTACGGGGTGCTGAAGATCGGCGGCCAGTGCGCCAACGCCGGCGTGAAGGCACGCTGGGACCTCGTCGTGGCGCTCGCCCTCATCGCCGCGGCGCCGCCCGAGAGCCGCGTCGCGGCGAAGATCACCGCAGAGGCGACGAGCCTCACCGTCGAGCGCGGCTTCGACTACCGCGCGGCCTTCGAAATCGACCTCAGCCCGCTGCGGGCCTTCGTGAACCTCGAGCGACTCTGGGTGCGCGCGGCGGGACCCGTGACCCACCTCGACGCGCTCGCCGCGCTGCCGAAGCTCCGCGAGGTGCAGCTCGACGGCCCCATCCAAGACGTCGCGGGGCTCTCGGGGTCGCGCTCCCTCGCGCGCCTCACGGTGAGCTCCAGCAGCTTCGAGCGCCCCGGTCCGCTGCGCGACGTGCCGGCGCTGAGGGAGCTCGATCTTCGGTCCAGCTACAACCTCCGCGCGATCGACTTTCTCGCCGACCTCGACGGCCTCGAGCAGCTCACCATCAGCCTCCACGCGCACAGCGGGGGTGACCTCGCCCCGATGCGCGGGCTGCGGTCGCTCAAGGTCCTCACCATCGAGAATGGCAACAGCGCCGTCGCGTCCGTCGAGCCGCTCGCGGCGCTCACCGCGCTCGAGTCGCTGCGCATCGACCGCTGCGGGTCGATCACCACGCTCGCGCCGCTGCGCGCGCTCCCGAAGCTCCGCACGCTCGCCGTCGACTCGCTCGGAAAGCTCGCGACGCTGGGCCTCGACGGCATCACCACGCTGCGCCACTTCACCACCCGGTGGGGCGCGATCAAGGAGATCGACTGCCTCGGGGACTGCGCGCTCGAGCACGTCGACCTCAACAGCGCGATGCTCCTCGATAGCCTCAAGGGGCTGCGATCGACGTCGTCGATCCGCGCGCTCCACCTCGCCTCGGAGGTCATCGGCTCCTTCGAGGGCCTCGAAGCCTGCGTCGACCTCGAGCACGTCGCGCTCCGCGCCGCGAAGAACCTCACGAGCCTCGCGGGCCTCCAGAACGCCACGAAGCTCAAGTCACTCACCCTCCCGCGCTGCGCGTCGCTGACCTCCCTCGACGGCATCGAGCGCTTCGCAGACCTCACGCTCTGTATTCTCGAAGGCGGCGCGTTCTCTGACATCACCGCGCTCTCGAAGCTCACGTCGCTCGAGCGGCTGAGCCTCCGCGGGTGTTCGAAGGTCACAGACATCAGCGCGCTGGCCTCGCTGCCGAAGCTCAAGGCGCTCATTCTCACGGGCACCGGCGTCGACCGCTCGACGCTGCCCGCGAACCTCCGTCACTTCACCTCCTTCGCGCAAGACGCCGACCTCGAGAAGCTCGCGACGAAGCCGCCGCCCGAGCCCCGCGCGCCCGTGATCCCCGTGGCCGTGAGCGCGGAGCATCGCAAGGCGTGGACGCAGATCAAGAAGCTGCTCCTCACGCGCGACGCCGAGACCATCGACCAGGGCGTCGAGCTGGTGCGCGCCCTCGACGACCTGTCGATCTTCGACGAGCTCCTCAAGGGCGTGACCTGGGCGCCGCCCGACCGCCTTCACCCGTGCGGCGCGGTCGTCACAAAGGGCACGTGGTTCGAAGACACCGAGCCCGCGAAGCCCTTCCGCGTGCGCGCCATCCTCGCCCTCGCAGCCGCGGCGCCCGACGGGTGCGACGCCGCGAAGGCCCTCCGCGCGTCGCTCAAGATGCTGTCCTTCGACGGACGCGCCGACCCGAAGCGCGCGGCGACCTTCGACGCGGCGCCCCTCGCGCGCTTCGAGCGCCTCGAACGCCTCGATCTCAACCACATGCCGGCGCTCACCAACGCGGGGGTCATCGGCGCGCTGCGGTCTCTCAAGGTCCTCGCGATTCGCACGCCCGGACTGATGGACCCTATCGATTTCTCGGCCCTCGACGCGCTGGAGGAGGCGGAGATCCACGACGTCCCGGTCGAGCGGGTCAACGAGCTCCGCGCGGCGAAGGGACTGACGCGGCTCTCGGTTTCGAATTTGCGAGGTGACGGCGCGATCATCCTCGACGATCACCCGTCCCTCAAACGGGTCGCGGTCTCGACGGCGCCGGGCGTTCGAACGATCTCGCTCAAGCGCTGCGCGGCGCTCACCGATGTGCAGCTCTCGTGGACGCAGGGCGTCGAGACGCTCGACGTCACGGGCTGCGCGGCGCTCACGAAGATCGTGGCCCCGTCGAACGCGAGGCTCTCGGAGATTCGCGGCCTCGAGACGCTCACGTCGCTCACGCTCATCTCGACGCCGCACGCGAGCGTCGCGTGGATCCCCGCGGCGCCCCTCACGGGCCTCACGAGGCTCTTCAGCCTCGACGTGAGCGGCAACGCGTTCGAGACGTGCGCCGCGCTGAGGGCCTTTCCGCACCTGCGGTCGCTCTCGATCAACTCGTCGACGAACCTCCGCGACGTGAGCGACCTCGCCGCGCTCGAGCACCTCAACACGCTCAGCGTCCAGTACTCCCCGAAGCTCACGGACATCTCCGCGCTCGAAGGACTGCCCCTCACGTCGTTTCACGCGCGCAGGTGCCCGATCAAGCCCGAGACCGTGCCCCTCGCGCTCAAGCGCTTCGTCAAGTAGCGTCGCGCGCTCGACACCATCGCCGAAGGGAATCCCCACTGTCGTGAGCACCGAACTCCTCTGCTACGGCGCGAAGCTCGACGCCGCGCGGCTCAAGAAGGTCCTGCACCACGTCTTTCAGTCGAACCTGCGCGCGCAGGAGCTCGGGCGACCGGGCACGCCCGTGTGCCTCTGGGGCACCCACGGCCTCGGCAAGACCATGGTGGTTCAAGACTACGCGCGCGAGATGAACTGGCGCTTCGCCTACTGCGCCCCCGCGCAGTTCGAAGAGATGGGAGACCTCCATGGCCTGCCCACCCTCGTCGACCCCGACCCCACGAAGCAGGGCGACGAGTACACGGTCTTCGCGCCGCCCGCGTGGGTGCCCAAGGAGGAGGGTCCCGGGATCCTCCTGCTCGACGACCTCAACCGCGCGGACGACCGTATTCTCAGGGGTCTCATGCAGCTCCTGCAGAACTTCGAGATGTTCTCGTGGAGCCTCCCGAAGCGCTGGCAGATCGTGGCGACGGCGAACCCCGAGGGCGGCGACTACTCGGTCACCCCCATGGACGACGCCATGCTCACCCGCATGCTCCACATGACGCTGACCTTCGACCCCAAGGCGTGGGCCGCGTGGGCGACGCGGGCGGGCGTCGACGCGCGCGGGATCTCCTTCGTGCTCACGTACCCCGAGTCGGTGACGGGGCGTCGCACGACGGCGCGCTCGCTCACGCAATTCTTCGAACAGATCCGCGAGATCCCCGACCTCAAGTCCGAGGCCGACCTCGTGCACACGCTGGCGATGAGCTCCCTCGATGACGTGACGGCGGCGACCTTCATGAGCTTCGTGGCCGACAACCTCTCGGAGCTCATCGACCCCGAAGAGATCCTCGACGCCGAGGACTTCAAGCCCATCGCGAAGCGCGTG
This sequence comes from Myxococcota bacterium, assembly GCA_052035985.1. Classification (GTDB taxonomy): domain Bacteria; phylum Myxococcota_A; class Polyangia; order Polyangiales; genus CAISKJ01. Next base: position 13,410 of record JBPOHC010001110.1, read on the forward strand.
GAGCGCCTCGCCGAGACCAAGGGCGGCGGCAAGCGCGTCGACCGGCTCTCGACGGTGTGCACCCGCCTCGCGCTCGCGGTCACCCGCACGGGCTACGCGCCCGGAGAGCGCCACGCGGAGAACCTCGTGAGCTTCCTGCTGCTCAAGGTGCTCCCCAACGACCTGCGCGTGGCGCTGCACAAGGACCTCCTCGCCGACGGGACCGAGACCGTGCGCGCGATGCTGCGCGACAAGCGCCTCGCGGAGCTCATCACCGCGGGGATGTGAACCTCCCATGACCCAGAAGGCACACGACGAGCTCGCGCGCAGCGTGATCCAGCTCCTGCTGAGGGAGCCCTTCTTCGGGCACCTCCTGGGCGCGGTGGTGCGCGCGGTCGACGACTCGACGCCCACGGCCTCGGTGTCGCTCTCGGGCTCGCGCGTGACCCTCACGGTCAACCCCGACTTCTACCTCAAGACCCTGCGCAAGGGCGCCGAGCGCGTCGCGGTGCTCAAGCACGAGGCGCTGCACCTCCTCTTTCGGCACCTCTTCAGGGTCGACCGCGCGAGGCACGACCCGCTGGTGTTCAACCTCGCCGCGGACGTCGTGGTCAATCAGTTCATCGCGTCGCCGTGGAAGCTCCCCGATGACGCCGTCACCCTCGCGACCTTCCCCGACCTGAAGCTCGAGAAGGACAAGCCCGTCGAGTGGTACTACGAGCGCCTCCTCGCCCTCGCGAAGGAGCTCGGACACTGCGGCGGAAAGGCTCGCGACGACGGCCTCGCGGAGAGCGCCCCCAAGAGCGCCGAGGCCCTCAAGCGCATCCTCGGCTCACCGCGCTGGCACAGCGACCACGACCGCTGGGGCGCCGGAGACGACAGCGATCAGAAGGTGGCAGGCACGGACCTCGACCGGCTCGTCGTGCAGGCCCGCGACCGCGCGGGCCAGCGGGGCTGGGGCGCGCTCCCCAACGCGCTGAGAGAGCTCATCACGGCGGCCATCGACCGCCGCGCGCCGAAGCTCGATTGGAAGCGCGCCCTGCGGCTCTTCTCCGCGAGCGCGCGCCGCACACGGCTCATGGGGACGTGGCAACGCCAGAGCCGTCGGTACCACACCATCCCGGGCATCAAGGTGAAGCGCTTTCAGCGCATGGCCGTGATCGTCGACACGTCGGGGAGCATCTCGGACAGCGACCTCGCGGAGTTCTTCGCGGAGGTCCACGGCATGTGGCGCCAGGGCGCCGAGGTGCGTGTCATCGAGTGCGACGCCGCCGTACAGCACGTCTTCGACTACCGCGGACGGCTCCCTGACAAGGTCGGAGGCCGCGGCGGCACGAGCTTCGACCCGGCGTTCAAGTACCTCAACGACAACCGCAGGGCGGGCGTCTGGGACGGCTGCGTGTACCTCACCGACGGCGTCGCTCCGGCGCCCACGATCCGCCCGCCGTGCAAGCTGCTCTGGGTCGTCGTCGGCAGCGGCACGGTGGGTCCGCACCTGCGCTGGGGCCGCGCGGTGAAGCTGGGATAGCGCGACTGGTCTGCGCGTTCGCGGCCCCCTCTCCCTCGCTGCCGCGCGCCCTCACCCCCGAGGATCGGGGGCAAAGGGCTCCACGCGTCGTGGGCGTGTTTCTTCGCGCTGTCGGCCGTGGGTTCAATCTCGCGTTGTCGGACGATGGAGCCCTTTGCCCCCGATTCTCGCTCCGTTCGGCACACATCTCACGATCCCCTTGGTT